>JAKBBQ010000257.1 GCA_021808405.1 Pseudomonadota bacterium
TGATAGGCGGGGGTTTTCCGCCGTCGTGGATCCAGATCGCACCAAAATGGTGGTCCAGAACGACCGCCGCGCGGATCGGATGGCCGCGTCGGTGCAAATCGGCGCGGCAGTATTCTTCTCCGCATCTGTATAAGGGTTTGCACGATGAGTGAAAACCCGTATCCAGGCATATTGTGCAGCGCGCCGATGTCTGGACCAATCAAAAGCTTACAACTGGATCTACACACCCGGGACGCCGGCTCACTATATTGAAAAAACGACCAGCCCGGATTCGAAAAGAGTGGTAAATATGCGTGTTACGACCGAAACCCTTCAGGCATTTTCCGACGCGTGGAATGCGCATGATCTCGAACGACTGATGTCGTTCATGGCCGACGACTGCCTATTCCACGCGGTCGCCGGGCCCGATCCCTACGGCCGCAGCTTCCGCGGCCACGCCGAGGTGCGCGCCGGTTTCGAGATGGCGTGGAAGACCTTTCCCGACGCGGCGTGGCTGGATCCTGTGCATTTCGTCTGCGGCGACCGCGGGGTGACCGAGTCGACCTTTTGCGGCACGCGCGCCGACGGCGTGCGCATCGAGGCCCGCATGGTCGATGTGTTCACCTTTGTCGACGGCAGGATCGCCGTCAAGAACGCATTCCGCAAGGAACGCATGGCGGCTCGCTGAAGCCGCGAGGAGAGCAGCATGAGTGCGCTACCGGAAAAGGGCGACGACGCCAAGCGGCCGCTTGCGGCCGCGCCCGGCGCCCCGCGCCTGCGCCTGCGCCTGGGCTCGCAATGGGTCACGGCGCTGGTGCTGGTCTGCGCGTTGGTGATCTGGCAACTGGTCGCGCTGGCGGGGGTGTTCCCGGCCTTCGCGCTGCCTTCGCCGGTGGCGGTGTGGAACGCCTTCGCTTCCATCGTGCGCCAGGGCTACGGCGGCCAGTCGCTGAGCTGGGACATCGGCATCAGCTGCTTTCGCATCCTCATCGGATTCGTCGGCGCGATTGTCATCGGCGTGCCGCTGGGCCTGCTGATGTCGCGCAACAAGCTGGTGTTCGACATCATCGACCCGCTGTTGCAGTTCGTGCGGCCGGTGCCTCCGCTGGCCTACATCCCGCTGCTCGTCGTCTGGTTCGGCATCGGCGAGCTTCCGAAGGCGATCCTGATCCTGGTGGGGACGATCCCGGTGATCATCATCGGCACCATATCCGGGGTCAAGAGCACGCCGGCGCTGCGCATTTCGGTGGCGCGAACCCTGGGGGCCAGCAACGCCCAGATCTTCCGCAAGGTGGTGCTGCCGTCGGCGATGCCGGAAATCTTCACCGCGATGCGCGTGGGAATCGGCGTGGCGTGGACCTGCCTGGTCGCCGCCGAGCTGATCGCCGCCAGCAGCGGCCTGGGCTGGCTGGTGCAGTTCGCCGGACAGGCGCTGCAGGTCAGCATCGTGATCGTGGGCATCGTCATCATCGGCCTCATCGGCTACGCGATGGAACTGGTGATCCGCAAGATCGAAAGCCTGGTCGTCCCCTGGCGCGGGCACGGCTGAGACCCGGCACGACAGGTCGTCCCGACCACAACCCCTGACGGAGGAGATTGGACATGAGCAAGCAATCGTGGATGCGCGGCGCGCTGGCGGCGTGCGCGCTGGGGGCGGCCCTCGTGCCGCTGACGGCAGCGGCCAGCGGCACCGACGTGATCATCGGCTACGAGAACAACGGCGCCGACCCCTACATGGTTTCGATGGCCGAGCACCTGTTCGAGAAGCACATGCCCAAGGCCCACGTGGAGTACAAGATGTTCAGCTCGGGCCCCGCGGCGATGAGCGCGCTGGCGTCGAACAGCCTGAACTTCATGTGCGGGCTGGGGATCCCGCCCTTCGTCACGGCCGTCGAGCAGGGCCTGCCGATGACCATCGTCTACAACCAGGAGCGCTACACCAAGGCGGCCGGCATCGTCGTCAAGCCGAACAGCGGGATCACCAGCGTGGCCGGGCTCAAGGGCCACAAGATCGCGATCGTCGCCGGCTCGCAGTCCTCGTTCGAACTGGCCACCTTCCTCGCCGAGGCGCACGTGGCCTATGACTCGGTGACCCAGATCAACATGGCGCCGCCGCAGATGCGCACCTCCTGGGTGACCGGGGCGATCGACGCGGCGATCGTCTGGGATCCGGTGTACAGCGCACTGCAGGCGCTGGGAGGCAAGGTGCTGAAGAACGACGGCCAACTTCCGCGCAGCGCCTCCAGCTACAACGTGTGCATCGCCGACTCCAAGTGGGCGGCCGCGCATCCGGCGCTGGCGCGCGGCTTCGTCGCCGCGCTCGACGAGGGCTACCAGATCACCCGCGAGCATCCGAAGCGCGCGCTGGCCGACATGGCGCGGCAGACGGGTGTGACGGTGGCCGTGGCGCGCAAGGAACTCGCCGGCTACGAGCTGTTCTCCGGCGCCGACCAGACCAAGCCCAAGGGGATGGGACTGGGTGCCGGGGTCGCGACCTCGGCGACCTACCAGACCCTGGTCAACACCGCCAAGGTGCTCAAGACCATCGGTCGCATCCAGCAGGTGCCGGCCAGCTTCCAGGACAACGTGGCGCCGCAGTACTCCAAGTTCCTCGCCCACTGAGACCGGCATGCGGCGGCGCGCAGTCGCGCCCGCCGCGCCGAGGAGAGCCCCGTGCACATTGTCATCGACTCCCTGTACAAGAGCTTCGGCCCGACCGTCGCGCTGGAGAACATCAACCTGCAGTTCGAGGGCGGGGAGTTCGTCACCGTGCTCGGGTCGTCGGGCTGCGGCAAGACGACGTTGCTGCACCTGCTGGCCGGGTTGATCATGCCCAGCCGGGGCTCGATCCACATCGACGGCGAGGTCAAGACCCAGCCCGGCGCGGACCGCGTGGTGGTGTTCCAGCAGGCCGGCCTGTACCCCTGGCTGAACGTGCAGGACAACATCGAGTTCGGGCTCGATCTGCAGGGCATGGCGCGCGCGCAGCGCCGCCAGCGCAGCGCCGAGATCCTGCGGATCATCGGGCTGGAGGCCTTCGCCCGCCACAAGCCCTATGAGTTGTCGGGGGGCATGCAGCAGCGGGTGGCGATCGCCCGCGCGCTGGTCATGAAGCCCAAGGTGCTGCTGATGGACGAGCCCTTCGGCGCGCTCGATGCGCAGACTCGCGGCTCGATGCAGTCCTTCCTGACCAGCCTGTGGGACCAGTTGCAGTGCACCATCGTGTTCATCACCCACGACATCGACGAGGCGATCTTCCTGGGCACGCGACTGGTCGTGCTGTCGGCGCGGCCCGGCCGCGTGGCGCTGGACACGCCGATCGAACTGCCGCGGCCGCGCACCGGCGAAGTCGCCTTCGACCCGCAGTTCCTCGACCTGAAGAAGCAGGCGATGGGGATCCTGGCGCATTGAGTCGCGCCGGCCGGCGGCATCCGCGCGGCGCGTTCAGCGCCCGCGCTGCAGCTCCTCGATGATGGCGCCGAGCAGCGCGATCCCCGGCTCGATGGACTTGTCGGGGATCGACTGCCAGCCCAGGCGCAGGAAGGGCCCGGGCGCCGGCTGGTCGTGGAAGAAGACGTCGCCGGCCTCGAGCAGCACGCCTTGCGCGGCGGCGCGGCGGGTCAGCTCGGCGGTGTCGATTCCATCGGGCAGGCGCAGCCAGCACGAGCCGCCGCCGATGACCGGAGTGACCCGGCATTGCGGGGCGTGGCGTGCCAGCGCGCGCAGCGTCGCCTGGCTGCGCTGCTGCTGCGCCAGCGCGATGCGCCGCAATTGCGAGTCGTGGTGCCCGAGCGAAAGGAACAGCGCGAAGGCGCGCTGGATGAACGCCGAGGGGTGGCGCAGCATCAGGCGGCGCAGCGCCCGGATCTCCTGCACGATCGGAGCCGGCGCCACGATATAGCCCAGTCGCAGCCCGGGCGCCCAGCTCTTGGACAGCGAGCCGATGTAGATCACGCGGTGGTTGCGGTCCAGGCTCTTGAGCGCCGGGATCGGCTCGCCGCCGAAGCGGTTCTCGCTTTCGAAGTCGTCCTCGATGAGGATCAGGTCCTGCTGGTCGGCCAGGCGCAGCAAGTCCTCGCGCCGTCGCAGGGGCATGGTCACCCCGGTCGGGCATTGGTGGCTCGGCGTGACATACAGGTAGTCGACGTCGCGCAGCCTGGGGTCCAGCGGCAGCCCGTCGTCATCCACCGCGATGGGCAGCAGGCGTGCGGTGCGGGCGGCGAAGATGTTGCGCGCATCCGGGTATCCCGGGTCCTCCAGCGCCACCGTGGTGTCGTGCGAAACCAGCAGGTCGGCCACCAGGTACAGCGCATGCTGCGCTCCCACGGTGACGACGATTTCGTCGGCGCCGGCCCACACGCCGCGGCGCGGCAGGACGCGGGTGCGGATCTGCTGCACCAGCGTGGCGTCGTCGCGGTTGATGTGGTCGGGCGCCCAGTCGCGAATGTCCAGCACCGACAGCGCCTTCAGGCAGCACTCGCGCCAGTTGGCGGTCGGGAACAGCGAGGCGTCGAACTGGCCGTACAGGAAGGGGTAGGGGAACTGCTGCCAGTCGGCAGGCTTGTGGATGCTGCGCTGGCGGCTGGGGTGCAGGCGCAGCCGGGCCTGCCAGTCGGTGGGCTCGGGCGTCGACGCCGCGCCGGCGTGCGGGCCGCCGGCGCGCAGGCCGGCGACGAAGTCGGCGTTCACGAAATGCCCGCTGCGCTGGCGCGACAGCAGGTAGCCCTCGTCGGTCAGCTGACGGTACGCCAGCACCACGGTGTTGCGCGCCACGCCGAGGTGCTCGGCCATGTCGCGCCCCGAGGGCACCGCGCTGCCCGGGTCGATGAGGCCGTCGAGGATCGCCGACACCAGCATTTCGCGGATCTGGCCCTGCAGGCTCAGGTTGCCTCGCGCGCTGCGCTGCAGCAGCTGGCGCCACAGCAGCGGATTGGCGCGCTGGGTCATCGCGGCGCCGCGAGCGCGGCGCCGCGCGTCAGGACAAACCGTGGCGACTGCGATAGGCGCCGAAGATGTCGTCGACGCTCGGCTCGTCCGGGGTGCATGGCGCGGCGATCCGGGTGATGTTGAGGAAGTGCTTGTAGTTCAGGTTATCAGAGATGCTGTTGCGCCCCCAGGTGCCGCAGCCCAT
>JAKBBQ010000258.1 GCA_021808405.1 Pseudomonadota bacterium
CCTCATTCTCGACGACCAGGGCGACGCACACCACCGGGTCGTCGGCCGGTGCCCACACGGTGTACAGCGCGTTGTCCAGCAGATGGTGGGCCAGGTCGGAGGCGTTGTAGTGCTGCCCCTTGGGCACGCTGAACACCTGCGCCGTGCCCGTCTTGCCGGCGCTGGTGTAGGGCGCGTCGTGGAACACCGCGTAGCCGGTGCCGGAGCGGGAGTCGTTGACCGCTTCCATGCCGCCATGCACCACCTGCCAGTCGGCATCGCGAAAATGCAACTGCCGGTCCACCTGCGGGCGCGTCGGCTCGAAGTTCCGGTGGGTGACGTTTTCCACCATGCGCACGACGCGGGGCTTGTAGCGCGTGCCGCGGTTGGCCAGCGTGGCCAGCGCGTTGCCCAGCTGGATCGGCGTGAAGCTGTTGTAGCCCTGGCCGATCCCCAGGCTGACCGTCTCGCCGGCGTACCAGACGCGTTGCGCGGGGCTCTTGAAGGCCTGCCTCTTCCACGCCTTGGACGGCAGGATGCCCCGCACCTCGCCCGGCACGTCGATGCCGGTGGGCTGTCCGAAGCCGAAGCGCGACACCCAGTCGTGCATGCCGTCGACTCCCCAGTCGTGCGCCAGCATGTAGAAATAGGTGTCGCAGGACACTTCGATCGCCTTGTGCATGTCCACCATGCCGTGGCCTCCGGGCACGTCGTCGCGGAACTTGTGGGTGCCGAGGATGAAGTAGCCGGGATCGTCGAGGGTGTAGCTGGCGGTGCGCAGGCCCAGGGTCAGCGCCCCCAGCGCCAGGTAGGGCTTGTAGGTCGAGCCGGGCGGGAAGGTGCCGCGCAGCGCGCGGTCGAGCAGCGGGCGTCGCGGATCGGTATTGAGCTGGTTCCAGTTCTGCGGGTCGATGCCTTCGACGAACAGGTTGGGGTCGAAGGTGGGCATGGAGACCAGCGCCAGCACCTCGCCGTTGCGCGGGTCCATGACCACGCAGGCACCGCTGCGCCCGCCGTACAGGTCCTCGGCGAGCTTCTGCAGCCGGGCGTCGAGCGCCAGCACCAGGGTGCTGCCGGGCACCGGCGGCCTGGTGCGCAGCTTGCGCACCGGCTTGCCGGCCACGTTGACCTCGACCTCCTCGTAGCCGACGGTGCCGCGCAACTGTCGTTCCCAGCCGAGTTCGACCCCGGTCTTGCCGATGTGCTGGGCGCCTTCGTAGTTGGCGGCCTGGCCGCTTTGTTGCAGCTGTTGCAGCTCCTGACCGTTGATTCGCCCGACCATGCCGATGACATGGCAGCCCAGCGTACCCAGCGGATAGGAGCGGAACAGCCGCGCCCGCACTTCGACCCCGGGGAAGCGAAAGCGCTGGGCGACGAAGCGGGCCATCTCGGCGTCGCTCAACCGGGTGCGGATGGGCAGCGACTCGAAGCTGCGGCTTTGCGCCAGCAGAGCGTGGAAGCGCCGTTCGTCATGGGCCGAGATCGGCACCACCGCGCGCAGCGCGGCGATGGTGCGCGCCAGCCCGACGGTCTTGCTGGGGGTGATCTCCAGCGTATAGGCGGCGAAGTTGTCGGCCAGCACGATGCCGTTGCGGTCGACGATCAGCCCGCGCGTCGGCTCCACCGGCACGATGGCCACCCGGTTGTCCCGCGCCTGCAGCGAGTAGCGCCGGTGTCGCAGCACCTGCAGCCACACCCAGCGCCCGACCAGCAGCGCGAAGGCCAGCACGACTCCGGCAGCGGCCAGCAGCAGCCGCCGGCGAAAGCGGTGCAGCTCGCGCTCGACGTTTCGCAGCTCGGGGGTGTTCACAGCGGGCGGTTCTGATCCGGCTCGGGGGCGCGGCGCTGCGGCGCCAGCAGCAGCCAGCTCAGCAGCGGCCACAATGCCGCCTGCAGCAGCGGAGCGGCCAGGAAGGCCAGTCCGGGCGCCGCGCCGCCGGCCATCATCGCCACCAGGAACTCGACCAGGCGTGCGGCGACGAACAGCGGCAGGATCTGCAGCGCCTGCTGCGGCAGGGAAAACCACAGCAGCCGCCGATGCAGCATGACGGCAAAGAATCCGAGCAGACTGTAGGCCAATGCATGCTCACCCAGCAAGGCCGCGTGCTGGGCATCGACCAGCAGGCCGAACACGAAGCCGGCGCCGATCCCCACCCGACGCGGCTGGTGCACGTTCCAGAACACCAGGGTCATCGCCAGCAGGTCGGGCAGCCAGGGGTGGCGGCCCAGCGGCATGAATTCCAGCAGCAGCGCAGCGAACAGCGTGGCCCAGATGAACCACGGGCGCGCCGCCAGCAGCAGCACCTCGCCGCGTCCGGCGCCGTCGCGCGCGACGGCGCCCGCCTGCTCGCGTCTCATCGCCTGGGCCTGGGCCTGGCCGCGGGGCCGGCGGCCACCGGCTGCAGCGGCTTGAGCACGAGCACGAAGCGTCCCGCATCGACATGCGCCAGCGGGGTGCACAGCACGCGGGCGAACGCCGCTTCGGGCTGGCGGGTCACCCGGGTGATCCGCGCGACCGCCAGGCCGGCCGGGTAGACCCCGCCCAGGCCGCTGGTGACCAGGACATCGCCCACCCGCAGGTCGTTGTCGTTGGCCTGCCACAGCAGCTTCAGTCCGCCCGGAGTGGAGCCCGCATCGCCGACCAGCACGCCGCGCGCCCGGCTGCGCGCGACTTCGACCGGCACCGACGAATCCCTGTCGGTGATCAGGGTCACCTGCGATCCGGTGGCCCAGCGCAGGGTCACCTGGCCGAGCAGGCCGTAGCGGTCGATCACCGGCGAGCCGGCCTCGATTCCGCCGGCGGCGCCCTTGTCCAGCAGCAGCTGGCGCGAGAAGGGATCGCGCGCCTGGGCGACGATCTGTGCCGCGGTGGACGGTACCGGCGCGCTGGCGCGCAATTGCAGCAACTGGCGCAGCAGGGCGTTCTGCCGTTGCAGGTCGAGCGCCTGCTGGGCCTGCAGCGCCAGTTGCACGTCCAGCCGGCGTTGCCTGGTCAGTTGCTCGCGTGCATCCTGCAGCGACTGCATGCGCTCGAACAGCTGGCCGGCGGCCTGCAGCGGGGCGCGCGCGACCTGGACCATCGGCGTCAGCCCGAGGTCGATTCCCTGGCGCAGCGGCCCGAGCAGATGCCAACGCGCGTCCAGGGCCATCAGCAGCAACGACAGCGCGGCGTAGAACACCAGGCGCGCGGCGGCCGACGGCCCCTGCCGGAAGAAGGGAGGAGGCGAGCGCTCGAGGGTTGCGAAAGCCATCGCGTGATACCAGCGCGGCGCGGCTTCGCGGCGCCGCGGTTACTCCGAAGTGAAGATCGTGCCGAGGCGGTCCATGCGCTCGAGCGCCATTCCGCAGCCGCGCGCCACGCAGGTCAGCGGGTCCTCGGCGACCAGCACCGGCAGGCCGGTCTCCTCGGCCAGCAGGCGGTCGAGGTCGCGCAGCAGCGCGCCGCCGCCGGTGAGCATCATGCCGCGCTCGGCGA
Organism: Pseudomonadota bacterium; assembly: GCA_021808405.1. GTDB lineage: Bacteria > Pseudomonadota > Gammaproteobacteria > Burkholderiales > Burkholderiaceae_C > Thiomonas_A. The sequence goes on from JAKBBQ010000258.1 coordinate 3,455, forward strand.
TGTCGGCGCCGAGTTCGGGCGGGGTCTGCTCGAGGGCGTTCTTCACCGCCGAGACGATCTGGTTGATCGGGTCGGTCAGCGCCTCGAGGATCTCATTGCTGGAAATGGTGAAGCTGCGCGGGACGCCTTCCGACAGGTTGCGTCCCTTGACTTCCATCTCCCGCACCTCCGAGCCGGGGAAGGCCGAGCCGATTTCCTTCTTGATCGACTCTGCGGTGGGTTCGCCGACCAGCATGCCGTAGTTGCGCCGGATGTAGTTCAGGATCGCTTCGTCGAACTTGTCGCCCCCGACCCGCACGCTGCCCTTGTAGACCATGCCGCCCAGCGAGATCACCCCGACTTCGGTGGTGCCGCCGCCGATGTCGACGACCATCGAGCCGCTGGCCTCGCTGACCGGCAGCCCCGAGCCGATCGCCGCGGCCATCGGCTCCTCGATCAGGTAGACCTCGCTGGCGCCGGCGCCCAGCGCCGATTCGCGGATCGCGCGGCGCTCGACCTGGGTGGAGCCGCAGGGAACGCAGATGATGATCCGGGGCGAAGGCCGGAACAGCGTGGTCTCGTGGACCATCTTGATGAACTGCTTGAGCATCTGCTCGGTGACCGTGAAATCGGCGATCACCCCATCCTTCATCGGGCGGATCGCCTCGATGTTGCCCGGTACCCGCCCGAGCATGGCCTTGGCTTCACGCCCGACGGCCTGGATGGTCTTCTTGCCATTGGGCCCGCCTTCATGGCGGATGGCGACCACCGAAGGCTCGTCCAGCACGATGCCCTTGCCCCGTACGTAGATCAGGGTGTTGGCGGTCCCGAGGTCGATGGCCAGATCGGTCGAGAAATACCGGCGAAAGATTCCGAACATGGCGAAGTGAAATCAAAACGTCGTGAAAAGGCAACAGTGTCGCCGAGTTCTCGGTCGATTGTCGCTGCCGGCAATCCATGCATCTTACCGGATGGTGCGCCGTACAATGGCCCCTTTGACCCGTTTGGTGCCCGCCGCGGCGGGCCGTGCAGCCTGCCAGCGGCGGCCGGCTCTGCCGCGCGGCAGCCGGCCCGGACCGTTCCTGCCGCGGGCGCTTGCCGCCCGTCCCGCCCATGCCCCTGCAACCCAGCGATATCGAACGCATCGCCAGCCTCGCCCGGCTGCGCCTGGACGGCGCCGAGCAGGCGCTGATGCTCGAGCAGATCAACGCCTTTTTCACCCAGGTCGTGGAGCCCATGCGCGCCGTGGACACCGACGGCGTCGAGCCGCTGGCGCATCCGCTGCAGGTGCTGCACGACATGCCCTTGCGGCTGCGCGAGGACGTGGCGCGCGAGCCTGCGCTGCGCGAGGCCGCGCTGGCCAACGCGCCGGCGTCGCAGGACGGCCTGTTCATCGTTCCGCGGGTGGTCGAATGAGCCCGGGCTGGCAGGACCTGCGTCAGCAGGCGCAGGCGCTGCGCGAGCGCCGCGTCGGCAGCGAGGAACTGGTGCGCGAGCACCTGCAGCGCATCGCCGACCAGCGCGAACTGGGGGCCTTCCTGCACGTCGACAGCGAGGCGGCGCTGCAGGCCGCGCGCGCCGCGGACGGTGCGCGCGCCGCCGGCGACGCGCGGCCGCTGCTCGGCCTGCCGCTGGCGCACAAGGACGTGTTCGTC
>JAKBBQ010000259.1 GCA_021808405.1 Pseudomonadota bacterium
GATGCCCTGGCACCCCACCAGGCCCATGCGGCGGGCCGCTGCCGCGGAAACGGACACCGTCGACGCCCCGGTGTCGACCAGGAAGCGGATGGGCACGCCGTCGATCGATCCGGGCAGCGTGTAGTTACCGGCGCGGTCCGGGCTCAGCAGCACCTCGCGGGCTTGCACCGCGCGCACCCGCACCGGCCGCAGGCCGGGTACGAAGGCTTGCACCATCAGGTACAGCGCGCCGCCGATCAGCAGCCAGAGCACGACCATCGAGAACGTCGCGCCCGACGGCCGGCGCTGGGGAACGAAGCCGGGAGCAGGCCCCGGAGCCTGCTGCCGCGGGGCTCGCCCGTAGCCGTCACGGTCGTCGCTTGCCATGGCGGCGATTGTGCTCCCTGCGGGTTCAGTGCTGGCTGGCGGCAGCCGCGGCAGCCGCGCGCGTAAGCGAGCAGACGATCGCGGTGCCGCCGGAATCGCCGGCACCGATGCTCAGCGTGGCGCCGATCGCCGCTGCGCGAAAGCGCATGGTCGACAACCCGAGACCTGGCTGGACATCGGCACCGAGGCCGCATCCATCGTCGCGCACGCACAGGGTCAGGACCTGGTCTTCGGCGCGCAGCAGCAGATCCACCGTCCGCGCCCCCGAATGCCGGATGGCATTGCTGAGCGCCTCCTGGGCAATGCGGTAGAGCTGCAGCGCCACGTCGGGGTCCAGGTCGCCGGGCTGACCCTGCGGCGCGTAGCGGCAGCCCAGGCTTGCGCACAGCGCAGCCAGGGCCTCCGACAGGCTGCCCGGTGCGAGCCGCAGCGGCGCGATGCCACGGACCAGCCCACGCACCTCGTTCAGCGCTTCCCCCGCACACCGTTCCAGTTCGGCGGCCATGCGTGCTGCGTGCGCGCTGTTGCCGTGCCCCAGGCCGCGCTGCACGGCACGGGCGAGCAGCCCGATCGCGACCAGGCGCTGCCCGGTGCCGTCGTGCAGTTCGCGTCCCAGGCGCTCCTGTTCGACGCGCGTGGCCTCGAGCACGCGCCTCTGCAGGTCCCGGCGTTCCGAAATGTCGCGCACCATCAGGTGGCGCCATCCGCGCCGATCCGGCGGGGCGGCGCGCACCTCGACCGGCAGCGTCGCACCGTCCAGACGCCGAGCCACCGCGTCGACCGGCGCGAGATCGTCTGCCGGGTCGAAGAAGCGCGAAACCGGGCGGCCTTCGATCTGCGCCAGGCTGTCCGCACCGAGCAGAGCCAGTCCGGCATGGTTGGCCACGAGGATGCACTGCCGGGCGTCGCTGACGTACAGCGCGTCGGGCGCGTGCAGGAACAAGTCGCGATAGCGCCCGTTGCTGTCGCGCAGCGTGGCCTCGAGTTCGCCGCGCCGCGTGGCGGCGTCGCGCAGTTGGCAACGGGCCGCGACCAACGCGAGGGTTCGCTCGCACAGTCCGTCGAACAAGGCGTCGAAGGCGTCGCCCAGCGCCCGCTCGATCGGCGGCCGCCCTTGTTGCAGCGCGAGGATGTCCTCGGCCATGCGCCGGTCCATTCCCATGATGTGGTGCTGGAGCCACTGCGCAAGGAACAGACTCACCTCGCCTGCGACGGCGTCCGGGTCGGCGTCCAGCAACTCGCGGGCGCGCCCGAGAAAGCCGCGAAAGCGCTGGTGCGCGCGGCAGTGCGCCCTGCGGTGGGACGCGGACAGCGGCCAGCGCCGCATCAGCCTGGCTTCGGTGCCGAAGTGATAGACGGCGTAGTCGCTCAACTCGCGCAGCGCGCTCTCCAGCGCGTCGCGGTCGCGCGTTCCGGCGACGCGGTTGAAGATGTCGAGCAGCCGACGATGCTCGCGGTCGACGTCGTCGAGTCCGGTGTCGAGTGCCGCGCTCCAGGTCAGCGTGGCGGAGGCCGAGTCGGGCATCGCGGAGGGCGCGGAGTCGCAAGCCACCCAGCCTACGTGCCGGCTGAAGGCCGCTATTTGCGCTGGATCAAGCGGGCCCGGCAGGCGCCCGGGCATGCGGGCCTGCCGGCGGACGCCCGCAGCGGGAGGGCCGCACGCCGGCGGCGTCACAACACGACGGTGCGCATTCCGTTGAGGAACACCCTGCCCTCGAGATGCAGACGCAGCGCGCTGGCCAGCGTCTGGCATTCGATGTCCCGGCCGACTGCGGCGAGTTGCTGCGGGGACATCCAGTGACTGACACGGGTGACGTGCTGCTCGATGATCGGCCCCTCGTCCAGGTCGGGAGTCACGTAGTGGGCGGTCGCACCGATCAGCTTGACGCCCCGCGCGTGCGCCTGGTGGTAGGGCCGCGCGCCCTTGAAGCCGGGCAGGAAGGAATGGTGGATGTTGATCGCCCGTCCGGACAGCCTGGCGCAAAGCTCGTCGCTGAGGATCTGCATGTAGCGCGCCAGCACGACGAGTTCGGCCTGCGTGTGGCACACCAGGTCCCACAGCGCCCCCTCCTGCGCTGCGCGGTTGCCGGCCGATACGGGAAGCCAGTGGAACGCCACGCCATGGGAGCGCACCAGGGCCTCGGCGTCGCGATGGTTGGAAGCCACCGCGCACAGGGTCATCGGCAGGGTGCCGGTACGGTAGCGGTAGAGCAGATCGTTGAGACAGTGGTCGTGCCGGGACACCAGCACGACGACCCGCGGCCGATGCTGCGCCGGCACGATGCGCAAGGCCATCGCGAATTCGCCGGCCAGCGACGCGAACGCGGCGCGCAGGCCGTCATCATCGGGAGGGTCTTCGGCGCACTCGAACATCACCCGCATGAAGAAGCGCCCGCTCTCGGCGTCGCCGAACTGCGACGATTCGAGGATGTTGCAGTCCGCGTCGGCCAGCAGCGAACCGACCGCGCCGACGATTCCCGGCCGGTCGCGACAGGACAGCGTGAGCACCCTGCAGCGCTGGGCTCGCGCATCGGTGCAGGGCGGCGGCGCCAGCGCGCCTGGCTGTGCAAGGGTCACTGCGGGTCGTCCGCTGGGGTGCCGAGGGCGCGCGCAAGGCGCTGGCGCTCCTCCTCGGGCATGGCATAGCCATGCTCGGGAGCCGGGAAGCATCCGGACCGGACATCCTCGCAGTAGGACCGCAAGGCGTCGACCGCGACGCTCGCCATGTCCGCGTAGCGCTTGACGAACTTGGGTGACAGCCGGTCGAAGGCCCCGATCAGGTCGTAGGCCAGCAGCACCTGGGAGGTGGTGCCCGGCCCCGCGCCGATGCCGAAGGTGAAGATTCCCACCGCGGCGTCGATCGCCGCGCCCACCGGTGCCGGGACCGCCTCGATCTCCAGGCCGATTCCCCCGGCTTGCTCGATCGCCCGGGCGTCGGCGACGAGGTCGAGCGCGGCCTCCGCGGTACGCCCCTGCAGCTTGAAGCCGCCGTAGTGGTGCATGCGATGGGGCAGCATCCCCACATGCCCCATAAGGGGCACCCCCGCGTCGACGACCGCGCGCATCACCGCCCGCTGGCGGCGCCCGGCCTGCAGCTTGACGCAGTCGACCCCGCCCTCCTGCATCAGCCGCAGGGCGTTGTGTACCGCCAGTTCGCGGGTGGCGATGCTGCCGTAGGGCATCGCCCCGATCACCAGGGTGTTCGGCGCGCCGCGGCGCACCGCCTGGCAATGCGCAACCATGGTGTCCATCTGCAGCGGCAGGGTGTTGTCGTGGCCGTAGCTGATCATCGCCAGGCTGTCGCCGACGATCACGATGTCTGCGCCGGCCCGTTCGGCCCAGCAGGCACTGAGAAAGTCCGGGGTGGACACCATGACCAGCTTGCGCCCTTCCCTCTTGGCCTGGGCCAGGTCGGGCAGGGTCAGACGACGCCTCTGGCTTGCCGGGGCGTTCATGCGCGGAAGGCCGTCTTGCCGGTTCCGTCCATCAGCCCGGAGAGCACACGCGACACCGCCGCGGTGTGCGCCTGCACTGCGGCGGGGTCCATGTCGACGCGAGGCCGCGGATCCTCGTCGAAGTGACCGTACGCATCGCTGCCGCGCACCAGCATCGCCGAGTCGCGAAAGTTCAGCTGCCTGACATGGGTGGGCATGTAGCGGATGGCCACGCCGATGCGCCGATCCTCCGATCGGTTCGGTTTCGAGCCGTGCACCATCTTGATGTGGTGCAGCGACATCTCACCGGGCTGCAGTGCCAGCGCGACCGCGCGAGCCTCGTCGACCTCGACCGCGATTTCCTGGCCGCGCGACAACAGATTGTCCTTGTGGAAAGTGTCCACATGGGGGATCTGTTCGCCACGATGGGTGCCCGGGATCACCTGCATGCAGCCGCTGCGCTCGGAGGATTCGCTCAGGGCCACCCATGCCGTGACGACATCGGCCGGCTCGAGCCCCCAGTAGGTGGAGTCCTGGTGCCAGCTGACGAAGGAATGGTGGTCCGGATCCTTGGCGAACAGGTGCACGTTCCAGCACAGGATGTTCTCGCCGATCAGATCTTCGACGGCGTCGAGGATGCGCGGGTGGCGGACGAGTTCGTCGCACCAGGTGAACAGCAGGTTGACCTTGTGCCGCAGGTTGCTCTCGAGCTTGCGCCCGGTGCGCTCCTCGTAGGCCTCCAGGCGAGCGCGAAACCCGGCGGCATCGACCGCCGGCATCGCGGGCACCGGCGCGAGAAACCCTTGTTCGCGGAAATCGCGCACCTGCTGGTCGCTCAATGCCTTGCCCATCGCGCGCTCCTTTGTATGTGACTGATGTTGTGCCAGTATATTACGCATCGGCGCGGATGCAAGAATCGTCGATGCAGGCAAACCCCATTGACACGCCATCTCTTCGGGTTGTCCGGACCGGGCAAGCGAAGGCTTGCGTCGCGCGCCGGCGACCCCTTACGATTCGTAACATTTTTGCAAGATATTGTTGGCGTACAAAACGCTGCTGCGTAGAATTCCCGCAGCGCTTGCGGTGGTCAGGGGTTGGCGATGCCAGCCGATTCGGGGGCCGGGCTGCTGCGCCACGGCAAGCCGTGCGGCGCGGCCGGGCTTCGGCGGCTCAGGCCTGCCTGGCGGCGATGGCCGTTGCCGGCGCGGCGCGGCATCGCACGCAAAGCCCCGCGAGCGCAGGCCTCCTGCCACGGGGCCAACCAGCACGCTGTCCTA
>JAKBBQ010000260.1 GCA_021808405.1 Pseudomonadota bacterium
GGCGAACAGCGCGCACACGCTCAGGGTGATCATCAGCCGCGCCAGGTCGGTTCCGCGCACCACCAGGAAGCTCAGCAGGTAGCCCAGCAGGCCGCTGCACAGCATGGCCACCAGCAGCCCCAGGCTCGGGGCGCCCAGGTGGTGGCTGGCGAGCAGCCCGGCGGCGTAGGCGCCGACTCCGAAGAAGGTCGCGTGCCCGAGGTCGAGGATGCCGGCGTAGCCCAGCGCGATGTCCAGCGACGCGGCGAACAGCCCGTAGACCAGGATCTGGCTCATCAGCGCCAGCCGGTCGGGCAGCGCGAAGTAGCTCGCGGCCAGCGCCAGCCACAGCAAGGCCTCGCCGATGCGCGGCGCCGGCCAGGATCCGGCGCGGGTCATGCGCGTCCCCTGCGGGCGACGATTCCCTGCGGGCGCCACAGCAGCATCACCACCATGAACAGGTAGACCGGAAGCGCTCCGCTTTGCGGCAGGTAGTAGCGGCTCGCGACGTCGAGGATGCCCACCGCGAGCGAAGCGACGAAAGGCCCGGTGATGGTCCCCGACCCGCCGACGCAGACGACGATCAGGAAGTACACGAGGTAGTCCAGCGGAAAGCTCGGAACCAGGCCGCGCACCCCCAGGCTCAGCGCGCCCCCCAGCCCGGCGAGGCCGCAACCCAGCGTGAAGGTCAGCAGGAACAGCCGCCGCACGTGGATTCCCGTCGCCGCGGCGACGCGCGGGTTGTCGACCGCGGCGCGCACCATCGCGCCGTAGCGGGTGCGGCCGAGCGCCAGCAGCAGCGCGCCGAACACGACCACGCCGCAGACGATCAGGAACAGGCTGTAGCGCCCGAGTTCGACCCCGCCGATGCGCATCTGCCCGCTCAAGCCCGGCGGTGTCGCGAAGGGCTGCATCGTCGGGCCGAACCAGAAGGTGAAGGCGGCGATGGCGACGAACACCAGGCCGATGGAAAACAGCACCTGCTCCAGGTGCCCCAGGCGATCGACCCGCCGCAGCAGCACCACCTGGAGCACCGCGCCGGTGGCCGCGGCAGCCAGGCAGGCCGCGGCCACCGCAGGCGCGAAGCCCACTCCCCAGCGATTCATCAGCAGGCTGGCGACATAGGCCCCGACCATCGCGAAGGCGCCGTGCGCGAGGTTCACGAAGTTCATCAGGCCCATCGTGACCGACAGCCCGACGCCGATGAGGAACAGGAGCATGCCGTAGGCCACCCCGTCGTAGATCACGATGCCCATCGCCAGCCCAGGTTGCGGCGAGGCGGCGCCGCGCGCCGCCTCGCCTGGTTGCCGGGATCAGTGCTTGGCCTGCTCATAGGGGTCGAGCACGTGGTCGACCTGGTCGAACTCGACGTTGACCAGCTTGCCGTGGCGCAGTTCGACCTTGCGTATGTACACCGTCTGCTCGATGTCGCGGGTCGCCGGGTCGATCTCGATCGGGCCGCGCGGGCTCTCGAACCGCAGGCCCGCCAGCGCCTTCATGACCTGCGCGCCGTTGGTGCTCCCCTTGGTCTTGGCCAGCGCCAGGTCGATGGCGTGCATCCCGTCATAGGCGGCCACCGCGAAGGCGTTGGGGCGCAGCTTGTCGCCGAAGTCCGCGTAGAAGCCCTTGATGAAATCGTGGTTGAGCGCCGAGGGATGGGCGTAGGAATACTGGTAGCTGGTGACCAGCCCCAGCGCCACCTTGCCGGTGGCCTGCAGGAAGGCGTCGTCGGTGGCGTCGCCGGTGGCGTACAGCTGGATTCCCGCCTGCTTCATCCCCGCCTGCTGCCACGCCTTGAGGAAGGCCTGGCACATCGGGCCCGAGGGCAGGAAGAAGAACACCGCCTGCGGATGCACCTGCTTGATGCGCTGCACGTAGGCCGAGAAGTCCAGCGTGCTCATCGGCGTGCGCACGCCGCCGAGCAGCTTGCCCCCCTGCGCGCCGAAGGCATCGTCGAAGGCCTTCTGCGCGTCCAGGCCAGGCGCGTAGTCGGCCACCAGGGTGTAGGCGCTGCGAACGCCCTTGGCGTAGATCCAGCGCGCCAGCGGCTCGGTGACCTGCGCCTCGGTGAACGACACCCGCGCGACATAGGGGGACTTCAGCGTGATCCCGGAAGCCGCCGCGTTCATGACCACCGTGGGGATCCGCCCCTCGGTGGCGACGCTCGCGGTCGCGAAGGCATTGGGGCTGAAGGCCAGTCCGGTGAGCAACTTCACGTGGTCGCGCACCACCAGCTCCTGGGCCAGCCGCTTGGCCAGCGCCGGGTCGGGTCCGGTGGTGTCCCTTTCGATGAGTTTCACCGGCCTTCCCGCGATCATGCCGCCATGCTGCTTCAGGTAGAGCTCGGCGCCGTCGTGGAACTCCTGGCCATACAGCGCGTAGGGTCCGGAGAACGGAGCCAGCATGCCGATGCGCAAGGGCGTTCCCGCGGCGGCGGCGGTTCCGCCGAGGCACAGCATGGCTGCGGCGGCGAACGCGAGTCCTTTCGTTTTCATTGCGATCCTCCAAGGATGGATGAGCCGGCGAACCGGGTGATGCCTGGGGCAGCGGGCGAACGAGTCGGTCCCGCGACGAGCGCGATTTCTAGGGCGTGGGCTGCCATCCCTTGAGATCGACGGAGGTGTCGGCCAGCATGCGCGCGTCGATGCGCGCCCCGGCTTCGATCCAGCGGCGCGCCAGCATGTGCTCGCCGGGCCGGTTGACACTGTGCGCGGCGACCACGCGACCGTCGCGCAGGTGGAATTCGCTGAAGCGGTCGGCCTCGGGGTCGCCGCGCAGCACCGCGGTGTCGCCGGCGCGCGTCAGGCCGGCCATCTGCAGCTTGAGTTCGTATTGGTCGCTCCAGAACCACGGCACGCCGCCGAAGGCCCGCATCTGGCCGCACAGCCCCGAGGCCGCGGCCCGCGCTCCCTCGTTGGCCGCATGGATCGACTCCAGGCGCAGCGGCGGCGACGCGTCGCCGGCGCCGTCGACGTGCGCCAGGCTGGCCACGTCGCCCGCGGCGAGCACCCCCGGTGCCGAGGTGCGCCCGAAGCCATCGACCACGATGCCGTTGCGGGTGGCGATTCCCGCCTGCTCGGCCAGTTCGACGTTGGGCAGAGCGCCGACGCCGACGACGACCACATCGCAGGCGATGCTCCCGCCGTCGTCGAGTTCGGCCGCGACCACGCGGCCCGCGTCGGCGCGCAGCGCGCGCACCTGCCGCCCGAGGCGCACTTCGACCCCGCGCAGCCGATGCGCCCGCTCCAGGTAGCTGGACAGGCGCGGCGACACGGCCCGCGCCAGCAGCCGCGGCGCGCTTTCGACGACTTCGACCGCCAGGCCGCGTCGGCGCGCCGATGCCGCCACCTCCAGGCCGATGAACCCGCCGCCGATCACGCATACCCGGGTCGCATCGGCCAGCGCCGCGCGCAGCCGCAGCGCATCGTCCAGGCTGCGCAGCCCGAACACCCCATCGAGCCCGGCTCCGGCCATCGCCAGCGTGCGGCAGCGCGCGCCGGTGGTCAGCGCCAGCGTGGCGTAGCGCAGGCTCGAGCCGTCGTCCAGCCGCACTTCGCGCGCCCGGGGATCGATTCCGGTCGCCCGCACGCCGCTGCGCAAGTCGATGGCATGGTTCGCGTAGAAGCCCTCGCCCCACAGCGCGAGCTCGTCGGGCGCCACGCTGCCGGCGAGCAGGCCCTTGGACAGCGGGGGGCGCTGGTAGGGGCGATGCGATTCCTCGCCGAGCAGGATGATCGGCGCGTCGTAGCCCAGGTCGCGCGCGGTGGCCGCCAGCCGCGTGCCGGCGTAGGACGCGCCGACGATGACCAGCGGGAGCTTGCCGGCCATGCTCAGACCTGGCGCGGCGGGATGTGCACGCGCAGCCCGTCGAGCGCGGCGTCGACCTGGATCTGGCAGCTCAGCCGGCTGCCGGGTCGCCGCTCGGCGGCCACGCCGTCGAGCAGTTCATCCTCCATCGCGTCGGGCGGCGCCAGCCGGCCCGCGAACTCCGGGTCGACGTAGACATGGCAGGTCGCGCACGAACAGCTTCCCCCGCATTCGGCCTCGATGCCGCGCACGTCGTTGCGGATCGCCGCCAGCATCACGCTGCTGCCCGGCTGCGCCTGCACGCTGCGCAGCGTGCCGTCGGCGAGGACGAAATGGATGGTGGGCATCGGCTTGCGGGATCGCGCGGTCGTGGGGTCGGGGAAGGTCGGTCGGGCGGTCGGGCGGGATGGCGCGTGCGCGCGATCAGAAGGTGTCGAAGTACTCGCGCTGCTCCCACTCGCTGACCTCGAGGTTGAAGCGCGCGATCTCGGCCTCCTTGATCGCGCAGTAGTGCTCGACGAAGTCGCCGCCGATCTGCCCGGCCAGCACCGCGTCGTCGCGCAGGCGTTGCAGCGCCTCCTGCAGCGAGCGCGGCAGCGGCTGCGCCGGGTCCTCGTAGGGCGCGTCGGCCGAGGGCCCGGGGTCGAGCCGCCGGCGCATTCCATCGAGCCCGGCGAACAGCTGCGACGCCAGGTACAGGTACGGATTGGCGGTCGGTTCGCCGATGCGGTTCTCGATGCGCGTGGCCGGCTGCCCCGCGCCTCCGAGCACCCGCAGCATCGCGCCCCGATTGTCGCGTGCCCAGCTGGCGCGATCGGGAGCAAGGGAATTCGGGCGATAGCGCCGGTAGCCGTTGATGCTCGGGCTGGCCAGCGCCGCGCTGGCGCAGGCATGCTCCTTGAGGCCTGCGAGATAGTGCATCCCCACTTCGCTCAGCGCGTCGGACCCGGCCTGCGGCACGAAGGCGTTCTCGCCGGATGCCCGTTGCCTGAGCGATTGGTGCAAGTGCCAGCCGCTGGACATCACGTTGGGGATCCGCGGCCGGCACATGAAGGTGGCGTGGTAGCCGTTGCGCTGGCAGATCTGCTTGACCGCGCTGCGCAGCAGCACCATGGTGTCGGCCGGGGCCATCCCGGCATCCGGCCCGAACACCAGCTCGAACTGGCTCGGCCCGAACTCGACTTCCAGCGAACGCAGCGGCAGGCCGAGTTCGAGCAGTTGCGATCGCAACAGATCCATCAGGCCGTCGACGCGGTCGTAGCGCAACTCGGTCAGGTACTGGTGGCCGT
>JAKBBQ010000261.1 GCA_021808405.1 Pseudomonadota bacterium
GGCGGCGATGCTCAGTTGCGCGGCCGACTGGCCGACCCCGAACGAGGCCTGCACCCGGGGCAGCGCCGGCAGGTACATGTCCTGCGACAGGTAGACGACGATTTCCAGCAGCACCAGCCCGAGCGGAAAGCGCCACCAGGCGGAGGCCACTGCTGCGGCAGGCATGGTCGGGCCTTCTGCGAGGACGGGTTGCAAGGGATGCGGGTGCGGCAACGGCGGACGCGGCGGCGTGCGCGGCCCCGCGCCGCGGCGAGTCGAGCCGGGATTGTCCGCAGCCGGCGCGGCCCGCGCAGGCGCCGCGGGCAAGGCCCCGGGCCACGCAAGGGCAAGCGGGCGTCGGCACGCGCCGGCCGCGCCGCCCGGATGCGGCGGGGTCGGGAGCAGTGGGACGCGAAAGGATGCGCAGGGACGCGCAAGGACGCGAAGGCGGGCAGCCGGAGCGCGAGCGCGTCGCGCCCCGGCGCGGCCTCAGCGCGCGCCCTTGTGGTCCTTCTGGCCGACGTTGCCGTGGCGGCCGGCGACTTCCTCGGTGGCGGCCTTTTCGCGGTCGCGCTGGGGATCCTGGCGGGATGGCCGGCGCTCACCGGGGGCCTTGGGCGACACGGCGCGGCTGCGCGCGGGCTTGGCTGCTGGGTTCATGGCGATGAGGTCCTCGAGGGCGCGGGCGGCACGGCGCCGCCGCTGCCCCCGACGATAAGCCGGCGCGGCGGGCGTGGCGCGCCGCGCCGAGCGACCGCGTTGACGCGGCGCGGGGTTGGTGGCCGGTGTCAGCCGCCGAGGTCCACCACCACCTTGCCGGTGACCGCGCGCGCGGCCATGCGCTCGAGGGCATCGCGCGCCTGCTCCAGGCCGATGCGTTCGGTGATCACCGGGCGCAGCTGCCCCTGGTCGAACCACTGCAGCAACTGGCGCAGGTTGTCGGCATGCTCCTCGGGATCGCGACGGATGGCCTCGCCCCAGTACACGCCCAGCGCGCGCCGCTCGTTGAGCAGCAGCAGATTCAGCGGCAGGCGGGGGATGTCGCCGGCGGCGAAGCCGACCACCAGCAGCGCACCGCGCCAGGCCGTCGCGCGCAGCGCGCTTTCGCTGAGGCTGCCGCCCACCGGGTCGAGCACCAGGTCGACTCCGCGTCCGCCGGTGAGGTCGAGGACGCGTCGCCGCAGGTCCTCGGTCGAGTAGTCGATACCGCAGTCGGCGCCGTGCTCGGCGGCCAGCCGCAGCCGCGCCGCGCTGGAGGCGCCGGCGATGACCCGGGCGCCCATCGCCTTGGCCACCTGCACCGCGGCCAGGCCGACGCCGCCGGCGGCGCCCAGCACCAGCACTTGTTGCCCCGGTTCCAGCCGGGCCACGCTGCGCAGCGCGTGCAGCGCGGTTCCGAAGGTCAGCAGGAAGGCAGCGCCTTGCGCGAAATCCATGCCCCGGGGCAGGGGCATGAGCCGCTGGGCGTCGACCACGCAGCGCTCGGCCAGCCCGCCGTGGCCGGCAAAGGCCACGACGGCGTCGCCAGGCCGCAGGTGCTCGACCCCCGCGCCCACGCCCTCGACCACCCCGGCGAACTCGGCCCCCGGGGAGAAGGGCAGCTGCGGCTTGACCTGGTACAGCCCCTGCACGATCAGCGCGTCGGGGAAATTGAGCGAACAGGCGCGCACCGCGACCACCACCTGGCCGGGGCCGGGCAGCGGGTCCGCGGCGTCGTCCAGGCGCAGCGCGGAGATCGGGCCGAAGGCGTGGCAGAGCAGGGCTTTCATGGTCGCGGGGCGTCCTCGGTGGCGGGGGGTCGCTGGGTGGCGGAGTCGACGATCTCGGACACCCGCTGCGCCAGCGCCTGGGCGATCTTCGGGTGGGGAAGGATGTAGAACTGGCGGCGCGCGACGGCGTCGAAGGCGATGCCGGCGACGGCGTCGGCGTCCAGCCGGCCGGCGCGCACCGCCTGCTGCAGCACCTGCGCGTAGACCGTCGAGCCGGCCGAGGCCTCGGCCGCGCGGCCATGGCGTGCCGGGCGCGCGCGCTCGCTGGAGTCGATCGCGGTGGGCACCCAGGCCGGGCACAGCACCGACACGCCGACCGGGCTGGCGGCGGCCAGCAGTTCGGCGCGCAGGGTCTCCGACAACGCCACCACCGCCTGCTTGCTGGCGTTGTACGCGGCCATTCCGGGCAGCGACACCAGCCCGGCGGCCGATGCGGTGTTGAGCACATGGGCCGGCAGGCCCGCGGCCTGCATGCGCGGCAGGAAATGGCGGATGCCGTGGGCCGCTCCATACAGGTTGACCCCGAGCACCCATTCCCAGTCGGCCGCCGAGTGCTCGGCGGCCAGCCGGGCGAAGCCGACGCCGGCGTTGTTGCACAGCAGTTGCACGCTGCCGAAGCGGGCGTAGGCGGCGTCGGCCAGGCGCTGCACCTCGGCGTCGCGGCTGACGTCGACCGTCTGCAGCAGCAGTTCGTCGTCGCCCGCGGTCAACTGGCTGCGCGCGCGCCGCAGCGCGCCGGAATCGATGTCGGCCAGCACCAGGCGCATGCGGCGCGCCAGCGCCTGGCGCGCCAGCGCCAGGCCGATGCCCGAGGCGGCTCCGGTGATCACCGCCACGCCGCCGGTCAGATCCAGCGCATCGTTCATCGCAAGTCCTCCTCGCCGGCCAGTTCGGCGTAGCGCTGCACCTGCATGGCGGCGTGGCCGAGCCACTGGTCGACCAGCGTCAGGTGCTTGAACCAGTGGCCGAGCTGCAGTTCGTCGGTGAGGCCGATTCCGCCGTGCAGCTGCACGCTTTGCTGCCCCACCCGGCGGCAGGCGCTGCCCACCCGCGCCTTGGCCGCCGCCAGCAGCTCGGCGCGCTCGTCCTGCCGCAGGGTGTCGAAGCGCCGGGCGGCCAGCCAGGCCAGCGAACGCGCCTGCTCGACCTCGATCCACATGGCGCTCGCGCGGTGCCGCAGCACCTGCTGGGTCGCCAGCGGGGCGCCGAACTGGTGCCGGGTGCGCAGGTACTCCACGCTGGCATCCAGGCAGGACTGCAGCACGCCGACGGCGTGCGCGCACAGCCCGGCCAGCCACAGGTCGCGCAGCCGCCGCGCCACGGCCGGCGCGTCGCCGGGCAGGCGCGCCGCCTGCGCCAGCCGCACCTGCCGCAGCTGCAGGTCGGCCGCCGGCTGGCCGTCGAGCAGGGCGTAGTCGCGCAAGCGCACGCCGACGGCCGTTGCGGGAACCGCGAACCAGGCGAGCTGCGCGTCCGGGCAGCGGGCAGCGACCAGCAGCACCTCGGCGCGAGCCGGCTGCAGCAGCAGGGTCTTGTCGCCGTCGAGCAGCCAGCCCCCGGCATCGGCGCGCGCCTGGCAGCGCGGCTGCTCGATGCCGAAGCCGGCGTCGGGTTCGAACGCCGCGACGCTGGCGATCGCCCCCTGGGCCAGGCGCCGCAGCCAGTGCGCCGCGACCTCGCCGCCGCACGACGCGAGCAGGTCGGTGGCCAGCAGGCAGCTTCCGAGCACCGGCTCGAGCACCAGCGCAGGCCCCAGCACCTGCAGGGCGTGCAGCATGTCGGCCAGCGGCGCCTGCAGGCCACCGTGCTCCTCGGGCACCAGCAGCCCCGGCAGGCCGAGTTCGCACAAGCCTCGCCACAGCTCGGGGTCGCCGGCGCCCTCGCTCGACAAGCGCCTGCGGCGGGCGAAGTCGTGCTCGCGCTGCAGGTAGCGCTGCAACGAGTCGCCCAGGTGTCGCTGCTGTTCGGTGGCTTCCTGGAGCATCCGCAAGTCCCTCAAAGTCCCATCGCTCGTGCCAGGATGTTGTGCTGGATTTCGTTGGTGCCGCCGTAGATCGACACCTTGCGCCAGTTCAGGTACTGCGCCCCCAGCAAGGCCCAGTCCGCGCCCGCGGCGGGCTCGAAGCCGGGCGGCGGGTCGAAGGCTTGCGCCTGCAGGGGCATCGCGCGCGCGCCGGCCACCTGCAGCAGCAGTTCGCTGGCGCGCTGCTGCAGCTGGCTGCCGACGATCTTGAGCATCGAAGCCGCGGCCCCGGGGTCGCCGTCGCGCAGCATGCGCAGTTGCGTGGCCTCCAGCGCCAGCAGCTCGATGCGCAGCTCGGCGATGGCCTGGCGCAGCGCGGGGTCGGCGTCTGCGCGCCGGCCCTGGCGGTCGGGCCTGGCGGCCAGTTCGAGCAGGCGATCGAGTTCGCGCTTGACCAGGCCGATGCCGGCGATGTTGCTGCGCTCATGGCCGAGCAGGTACTTGGCGACGCTCCAGCCCTGGTGCTCCGCGCCCACCCTCTGCGCGGCGGGCACGCGCACGCGGTCGAGCCAGACCTCGTTGACCTCGTGCTCGCCGTCGAGCAGGCGGATCGGGCGTACGCTGACCCCGGGGCTGTGCATGTCGACCAGCAGGAAGGAAATTCCCTGCTGCTGCGGCGCATCGGGCTGGGTGCGCGCCAGGCAGAACATCCAGTCGGCGTACTGCGCCAGCGTGGTCCAGGCCTTCTGGCCGCTGAGCACGTAGTCGTCGCCGTCGCGCACCGCACGCGTCCGCAGCGACGCCAGGTCGGAGCCGGCGCCGGGTTCGGAGTAGCCCTGGCACCACCAGCTGTGGCCACCGAGGATCGGCGGCAGGAAGCGCGCGCACTGCTCCGCGGTGCCGAAGCGCAGCAGCACCGCGGCCAGCATCTTCAGCCCGAAGGGCAGCTGGCGCGGCGCCCCGGCGCGGGCGCATTCCTCCTCGAACACCGCCACCCGCGCCGCGTCCCATTCGCAGCCGCCCCAGGCGCGAGGCCAGTGCACCGCGCCCCAGCCCTCGGCGTGCAGGATGCGTTGCCAGTCCAGGTAGTCGCCGCGCCGCAGACGCTGGCCCAGCAGCACCTTGCGGCGCAGCCCGTCGGGCAGGATGGCGCGCAGGCGCTGGCGCAACTGGGAGCGCCAGGCGGCGAGTTCGGGCAGCAGTTCGATGGCCATCGCAGGTGATGATCCGCTATGCAGAACAGAGTTCCGCGACGCTAGAATGCGGTCGATTCTTCCGCCGTGCCCGCCGGCTGTCAAGGCGCGCCGGCGCCTCGGGGAGAGCATGCATGGGAAGCACCGCCAGCCGCCGCCAGGCGCCGC
>JAKBBQ010000262.1 GCA_021808405.1 Pseudomonadota bacterium
CGCCGAAGATGTCGTCGACGCTCGGCTCGTCCGGGGTGCATGGCGCGGCGATCCGGGTGATGTTGAGGAAGTGCTTGTAGTTCAGGTTATCAGAGATGCTGTTGCGCCCCCAGGTGCCGCAGCCCATCGACAACGAGAACGGCAACCCGTTGTCGAAACTGCCGCCGGTCGCGAAGCAGTGCGCCTGGTTGACGATCACCCGGCAGGCGGGCAGGTCCAGGCCGATCTGCAGCGCGCGTTCGGGCCGCCGCGAGTGCAGCCCGATCGAATGCCCCGAACCCTGGTAGGCGTAGATGCGGTCGACGATCTGGCGTGCGTGCTCGAAATCGCGCGCCCGGTAGACGGTCAGCACCGGCGAGAGCTTCTCGCCGGAGAAGGGGTGCTCCGTGCCGAATCCGCTTTCCTCGACCATCAGGAAGCGCGCGCGCGCGAAGTCCTCGCCCCGCAGGCCGGCCAGATCGGCGATCACCGGCGCCGACTTGGCCATGATCGCCGGCGACAGGTGTCCGTCGGGCCACATGGCCTGCTGCAGCACCTGTTTTTGCGCGGCGTCGAGCAGCACACCGCCCTCGGCCTGCAGGGCGCGCAGCGCGGCCTCGTAGACGGCGTCGACGATCACCACGCTGTTCTCCGCCGAGCAGCTGGTGGCGTTGTCGAAAGTCTTCGACAGCCGGATCTTGTACGCGGCCTGGGGAAGGTCGGCGGTTTCATCGACGATCACCGCCGCGTTGCCGGCGCCCACGCCGATCGCCGGGGTTCCGCTCTGGTAGGCCGTGCGCACGTTGTTCTGCGAGCCGGTGACCACCACCAGGTCGACCTGGCGCATCAGCTCCAGCGTCGCCGCCTTGCTCACCGGCGCCGGCAGCTGCTGCACCAGGTCGGCCGGCGCGCCCACGCGCCGCAATTCCTCGTGGATGTACTGCAGCAGCAGGGCGCCGGTGCTGTAGCCCTTCGGCGACGGCGAGAGGATGATCGCATTGCGCCCCTTGAGGGCATTGATGATCTTGTTGGCGGGGGTCGCGGCCGGGTTGGTCGACGGCGTCACCGCACCGACCACGCCCACCGGGCGGGCGATTTCGATCAGCCCCTTGGCGGGATCCTCGGAGATCACGCCCACCGATTTCCTGCCCTTGAGGTCGCGCAGCAGGCCGAGGGTCTTGCGGTGGTTCTTGGTCACCTTGTCCTCGACATTGCCCAGGCCGGTGTCGGCCACCGCCAGCTCGGCCAGCGCGCGGTTGCGCGCCGGCTCCATGATGGCCCAGCCCACCGCCAGCACCACCTCGTCGACCTGCTCCTGGGTGAAGGCCTCGTAGGCTCGCTGCGCGGCGCGGGCGCGCGCCACGCACTCGGCCACCTCGCGCCGCACGTTGTCGGCCGCCGCGGATTGGGATGTCTTCATGTCCATCATGCTGTCCTCAAGGATCGGTTGAAGGGGGGCGGCGGCGCGCTGCCGCGGCCAGGCGGAGTCAGGCCGGCGCATCGACAGGGGCGTCGTCGGCCGGCGCGCGCGTCTTGCGCGCCGAAGGGGGAACCATCGCGGCGATGGCCTCGGCGGCCTCGCGCAGTGGCTCGAGGTGCCGCAGCAGGCCGTCGACGTCGGCGCGCGCGACCGGCGCCTGCACCGCCACCGCGCCCCACGCGCGGTAGGCGTCGCGCATCACCGGCACGGCGATCGACACCATGCCCTGGATGAATTCCTGGTCGTTGATGCCCACGCGCCGGCGGCGGGTTTGTGCCAGGTCCTGGCGCAGGAGCGCAGGGTCGGTGATGGTGCGCTCGGTCATCTTGCGCAGTGGCAGCGCGTCGACCATGCGGTTGCGCATCGCGGCCGGCTGCATGCTCAGCAGCAGCTTGCCGCTGGAGGTGCAGTGCAACGGCACGCGCGAGCCCGGTTGCAGGTGCATGCGCAGCGGGGAATCGGTCTCCACGCGGTCCAGGTAGACGATCTGCTCGCCGTCCAGCGCGGTCAGGTTCACCGTCTCGCCCAGGCGCTCGCCGAGCCTGCGCAGCACGGCCCGCCGCAGCGTCGCCGGGCCGGTATGCATCAGCACCGACACGCCCATCTGGTGCACCCGCGGAGCGCATTCGTAGCCCTGGCCGTCGAGGTTGCGCACCACCAGCTGCGCCGCGGCCAGGGTCTTGAGGATGCGATGCACCGTCTGTTTGGGAAGCTGCAGTCCGTCGGCAATCTGCATCAGGCTGAGCGATTCCGCGCTGCTCAACAGTTCGAGCACGCGAAAGGCCCGCACCGCGGCTGCGTTGGACTGGTTGGAGGTCATGTCGGATGGCTCGGACGGCTTCGGCTGCCGCGGCGATGGCGAACGGCGCCAGGCTCCACTGTATCGATATTGCGGTAGCGAAAGCGGAATCGAAAAGTCCCGAAAAATGCAATAAAGCACGATGAACTCTCTACACGCGATCTTAGAACAGAAAACGGGACTGTTGTGCGCGCATTTTTTCCATAAATTGCCAATCAAGGAAGTCGCGCCGCGCACGACCGGGCCGCGCCCGCCGAGGCGCAGGCGCGCGATCCGGCGACCTTGCGATCCGCGTACCCACAGCCAGCCATGAACCGCCCAGAAAGCCCCTTCCCGCAAGCCGTGCTGCTGCCAGCCGAGAGCGGCCAGCTCGCCACGCTGCAGCAACTGGTCGACGCCAACGCCCGGCGCCATCCCGATGCGGTGTATTTCATCGCCAGCGACAGCGGCCGCGAAATCCGCTTCGCGCAGGTGCAGGAGCTGTGCGCCGAGCTGGGTGCCTACTTCGCCTCCCGTGGCCTGCGGCGCGGCGACGTGGTGTCGCTGTTCCTGCCCAACGGGCCGGAAGCCGCGATGCTGATCCTGGCGGCGATGGTCCACGGGCTGGTGGTCAATCCGATCAACCTGCTGTCGCAGCGTACCCAGCTGGCGTACATCGTCGAGCACAGCGAGACGGGGCTGGTGGTCAGCGTGCCCGAGCACCAGGCGCTGCTCGAGGGAGTGCTGGCGGAGCTGCCGCGCAAGGTCCCGCTGGAAATCATCAGCGGCGCCGGCTGGCTCGACTCGGTACGCGGCCGCCCGGTGGCCCCGCCGGGCTCGCAACTCGACGACCCGGCGCTGCTGATGTACACATCCGGCACCACGGGGACCCCCAAGGGCGTGCTGCTCAGCCATGGCAACCTGTGCGCCAACGGCGTGAACATCAGCCGCGAACACCGACTCGGCCCGGCGGACCGCGGGCTGGCGCCCTTGCCCCTGTACCACATCAACGCCTTCGTGGTGAACCTGGTGGCTCCGCTGACCCATGGCGGGTCGCTGGTCATGCCGCCCCGATTCTCCGCGTCGACCTACTGGCGCGATGCGCTGCAATACCGCTGCACCTGGGTGAACGCGGTGCCCACGATCATCGCCTACCTGATCCAGTCGGCGCCCGCCGACATCGATCCCGGGCAATTGCGGTCCATCCGCTTTTGCCGCTCCGCGTCGGCCGCGTTGCCCCCCGAGCATCACCGGGCCTTCGAGGCGCGCTTCGGCGTGGACATCATCGAGACCATGGGGCTGACCGAGACGGCCGCGCCGGCGTTCAGCAACCCGGTGCAGCGCGAATTGCGCAAGATCGGCAGCATCGGCAAGCCCTCGGGCACCGAAGCCCGGGTGGTGGCGGGCGACGGCAGCGTGCTGTCCGATGGCCAGGTCGGCGAGATCCAGTTGCGCGGCGGCAATGTGATGCGCGGCTACCTGAAGAATCCCCAGGAGACCGCGAAGGCCTTCACGGCCGACGGCTGGCTGCGCACCGGCGACCTGGGGTATCGGGACGCCGAGGGCTACTACTACATCACCGGCCGCGCCAAGGAGCTGATCATCAAGGGCGGGGAGAACATCTCCCCGCGCGAAATCGACGAAGCGCTGCTCAAGCATGCCGCGGTGCTGGAGGCCGCCGCGGTCGGCGTGAAGGACAGCAACTACGGCCAGAACATCGAGGCCTACCTGGTGCTGCGTCCGGGCGCGGAGATCGACGAGGCCGACCTGCGCGCGCATTGCCTGCAGCACCTGGGGCGCTACAAGTCGCCGCGCGCCTGCCACATCGTCGACGACCTGCCGCGCGGTCCCTCGGGCAAGATCCAGCGCCTGAAACTGCCCGATCTGCCCGCGCAAGCGGTTCGTCGCTCGCTGCGACTCGCTCCAGCCTGAGCCGGCACCTGGCTGGTGGCGCATCGACCCCGGGCAAGCCCCGGGTTCCAGACCGGCAATACCCTGATACAAAGCCATAAAGGGAGACACACCATGAAAGCCATCCGAGGAGAACGTCCAATCCCCAGCGCCGCGCCGCGCGCGTCGTGGCGCAAGCGGCTGGGCAGGGCCGTGGCCACGCTGGGCCTGGCGGCGGTACTGCCGCTGGCGCATGCCGCGTACCCGGACCATCCGATCAACTTCATCGTGCCCTGGGGCCCGGGCGGCGGCGCCGACCTGCTGGCGCGCACCTCGTCGAAGATCATGCAGCAGCAGCTCGGGGTGTCGCTGCCGGTGATCAACGTGCCGGGCGCCGACGGCGTGGTCGGCATGACCAAGCTGCTGACCGCGCCGGCCGACGGCTACAGCATGGCGGTGCTGATCGGCGATACCTTCGCGCTGCTGTCGACCAAGCATCCGCCGTTCCAGCTCAACCAGGTCATTCCGCTGGCCGTCATGATCCAGCAGCCGTCGGGCTACTGGGTCAATGCCAAGGGGCCGTGGAAGACCTGGCAGGACGTGGTCAACGCGGCCAAGAAGAAGACCCTGACGGTCGCGGTGACCGGCTTCGGCAGCGCCGACGACATCAGCACGCGCTACCTGGCGCACAAGCTGCACCTGCACCTGCAGTCGGTGCCGTTCTCCAAGCCGGGGCAGCGCTACGGCTCGATCCTCGGCGGCAATGCCGACATCCTGTACGAGCAGACCGGCGACGTGCGCAGCTACTTCGACTCGGGCAAGTTCAGGCCGGTGCTGTTCTTCTATCCCCACCCGGTGCCGATCCCGGCCTTCTCCAAGGTCCCGGTGTCG
>JAKBBQ010000263.1 GCA_021808405.1 Pseudomonadota bacterium
TGAGGCGTCCTGCTAGTACGCAGGCGGTGCACGGTACCTGCTGCGCAGCGCCAGCGGCGCGCAGCTGTGCCCGGCCGCAGCCGGCGCCGGCGAGCGGTGATGGAGCTGGCCTGGCTGTTTCCCGGGCAGGGCTCGCAGGCCGTCGGCTACCTGCACCGCCTGCCCGAGCATGAGCAGGTGCGGCGGACCCTGGCGCAGGCTGCGCAGGTGCTCGGAGACGACCCGCTGGAGTTCGACCGGCCCGAGGCCCTGCGCTCGACCGTCGCGGTGCAGCTCGGCCTGCTGATCGCCGGTGTCGCGCAGGCGCGGGTGCTCGACGCCGAGGGCCTGCGGCCCGATGTCGTCGCCGGGTTGTCGGTCGGCGCCTTCGGCGCCGCGGTGGCCTGTGGCTGCCTGGATTTCGTCGACGCGCTGCGACTGGTGCGCTTGCGCGCGCAGGGCATGGAGCGCGGATTCCCGCGGGGCTGGGGCATGCTTTCGGTGTCCGGGCTGCGCGAGGCGGCGCTGCAAGCCCTGCTCGACGGCATCCGCGCCGAGCGGCCGCAGGCCCGGGTGTACCTGGCGAACCTGAATTCCGCGTCGCAGTTCGTCGTCGCCGGCGCCGACTCCAGCCTGGATCTGCTGCAGCAGGCAGCGCGGCGCGCCGGCGCGCGCCAGGTCGAGCGACTCGATGTCGCGGTGCCTTCGCACTGCGAGCCGCTCGAGCCGGTCAGCCGCGAGCTCGCGCAGGCGCTGCGGGGCGTGCGGCTGCGCGAGCCCGATGCCGCGTACATGGCCAACACCACCGCGCGGCTGCTGCGCAGCGCCGCCGACATCGCCCGCGACCTCGCCGAGGGCGTGATGCGGCCGGTGCGCTGGCACGACAGCAACCGCGGCCTGCTCGAGCGCGGGGTGCGCTGCCTGGTCGAAATGCCTCCGGGCCAGGCGCTGACCCGGATGGTGACCAACCTGAACTGCCAGGTCGTCGCGCTGGCAGCCGAATCCATGCAACCCGGCTCGCTGGTGCTGCGCATCCGGCGCGCCTGTTCCGGAGGGCCCGCCACGCCAGCGCATCGTTGAACCCGTGTTTGCAGCACCCGGCGCGAGCCGGCCCGCCAGGCGCCCCCGACGGGGCGCGAAACCGACAGCCGGGGTCCACCCGGGTCAAGGAGACCATCGATGAACGAAACCACCCTCGTCGCCGCGCCACCGCCCGCGCGAACCCCGTTGAACCGGGACCAGATCCGCGGCTTCTGGGCCGCCTGGTTCGGCTGGACCCTGGACGGCATGGACTCGATCATCTACGCGCTGGTGCTGGTGCCGGCGCTGACCGAGCTGTTGCCCAAGTCGGGCTACACGGTCACGCCGGCGCACATCGGACTGGCCGGGTCGATCCTGTTCGCGCTGTTCCTCATCGGCTGGGGGTTGTCCTTCATCTGGGGCCCGATCGCCGACCGCTTCGGGCGCACCCGCGTGCTGGCGGCGACGATCTTCGGCTATGCGCTGTTCACCGGGCTGGCCGCGATGTCGCAGAACGTCTGGGAACTGGGATTGTTCCGGCTGCTCGCAGGAATCGGCATCGGCGGCGAGTGGGCGCTGGCCGGGACCTACGTCGCCGAGTCGTGGCCCGAGGATCGCCGCAAGATGGGCGCCGGCTACCTGCAGACCGGCTACTACGCGGGGTTCTTCATCGCCGCCGCGCTGAACTTCACGGTCGGCGCGCATTTCGGCTGGCGCGCCATGTTCCTGTGCGGCCTGTTCCCGGTGGTGGTGTCCCTCTACACCATGTTGCGGGTCAACGAGCCGGGCAAGTGGGCGAAGGTCGACAAGCCGGCGCAGCATCGCAGCCCGCTGGCCGAGCTGTTCCACGCGAAGTATCGTCGGCGCACCCTGGTCAACGCGACCTTGCTGACGGTGGCCATCATCGGCCTGTGGGCCGGCGCGGTCTACGAGCCGGCGGCGATCATCCAGCTGGCCAAGAAGCAGGGCATGACCCAGCTCCAGGCGGTGCACATGGCCTCGCTGGGAACCGGGATCCTGTCGATCGGCACCATCCTCGGCTGCCTGGCGCTGCCGCCGCTGGCCGAGCGCTTCGGGCGCAAGAACACCCTGTCGCTGTATTTCCTGGGGATGGCCGCTTGCATCGTCGCAAGCTTCGGCTGGGCCTTCTACCGCCCCGATGGCCTCGACGTGTTCATCGCCACCTTGTTCTTTCTGGGCTTCTTCGGCGGCAACTTCGCGATGTTCAGCCTGTGGCTGCCCGAGCAGTACGAGACCCGGGTGCGAGCGACGGCCTTCGCCTTCAACACCTCGATCGGCCGCTTTCTCGGCGCGGCGGTGAACTTCCTGCTGGCCGCGGCGGTCAGCGGCATGGGCACGCTGGGAATCCCGGTGGCGTGGACCGCGGTGGCCTTCGTCGCCGGGATCCTGGTCATCCCCTTCGCGCTGGAGACCCGCGGAGACGTGCTGCCCGACTGAGCGTGCATGCCGGCGGCGCGCCCGGCGCGGCGCCCGCCCGGCGGGTCAGCCCAGCGCGTCGTTGATGCGGTCGTTGAATTCGGCCATGCTGACCGCGGTGCCGATTTCCCGCGGCAAGGCGTCGCGCACCGAGAACACGCCGACGATGCGCCCGGACGCCGTCACCACCGGCAGGTGGCGAAAGCCCCGCTCGATCATGATCAGCACCGCGTCGGAAACCCGCGTCTCGGGGCCCACGGTCTGCGGCGCGGGGGTCATGATCGCGCTCAGCCGGGTGGCCTGCGGGTCCAGGCCCTTGGCCAGCACGCGGGTCATGAGGTCGCGCTCGGTGACGATGCCGATCATCGTTCCGGCGGCGTCGAGCACCAGCACGCTGCCGCAGTTGGCGCGGGTCATCACGCACGCCGCCTCGTAGACGCTGGCCTGCGGCCCCAGGCTGAGCACATGGCGCTGCGCCATCGATTGCACTACGGTGCGTTCGCTCATCGCTCGCCTCCTCGACGGTTCGGGGTCAACGCAGCGACGCGTTGATCCGCTGCAGCGCCTGCGCTCCCGGGCACAACTCGGCCGCGCCAAGGGAATTCAACGGCTGGTCGCAGGTGTTCATCGCCGCGTGCAGGTCGCTGGCCTGCGGGTCGACGTACAGCAGCCCGGTGACGATCTCGCCGCGCGCCTGGTGCTCGTGCATGTAGGCCAGCGCGGCCACGCGATCGGTCGGGTCGTGATCGGGATGCAGCTTGTGCAGCCGCAGCACGCTGCCGTCGTGCTGCGGCACGTCGATCACCTCGCCGGCGGCGTAGTCGACGGTGATCTCCTCGCGCGCCGGCAGGAAGTCGATGCGGCTGGCCAGCGCGTTGTGCTGGCGCATGTAGTCGTAGCTCTTGGTGCTGCCGCCGTGGTTGTTGAAGGTCACGCAGGGACTGATGACGTCGATGAACGCCGCGCCCCCGTGCTCGATCGCGCCCTTGATCAGCGGCACCAGCTGCACCTTGTCGCCGGAGAAGCTGCGGGCGACGAAAGTCGCCCCCAGCTGCAGCGCCAGGCCGACGAGGTCGACCGGGTTGTCGCGGTTGACCGTGCCGCGCTTGCTCTTCGCGCCGCGGTCGGCGGTGGCCGAGAACTGCCCCTTGGTCAGGCCGTAGACCCCGTTGTTCTCCACCAGGTAGGCCATGCGCACGCCGCGGCGCATCGCATTGGCGAACTGGCCGAGGCCGATCGACGCCGAGTCGCCGTCGCCCGACACGCCGAGGTAGATGAGGTCGCGGTTGGCCAGGTTGGCCCCGGTGAGCACCGAGGGCATGCGGCCGTGCACGGTGTTGAAGCCGTGCGACGCGCCGAGGAAGTAGTCGGGGGTCTTCGAGCTGCAGCCGATTCCCGAGAGCTTGGCCACTCGGTGGGGCTCGATGTCCAGCTCCCAGCAGGCCTGCACGATGGCCGCCGAGATCGAGTCGTGCCCGCAGCCTGCGCAAAGCGTCGACACCCGGCCCTCGTAGTCGCGGCGGGTGTAGCCGACCCGGTTCGGCGTCAGGCTCGGGTGGTGCAGCCGGGGTTTGGCGAGGTAGGTCATCAGGCGGCCTCCTTCTGGCTGGATTGCGGGCGCAGCAGGCCCTCGATGGCCTCGACGATGAAGCGCGCGGTGATCGGCGTGCCGTCGTAGTGCAGCACCTTGTGCAGGCGCGCCGGGTCGACCTGCAGCTCGTTGACCAGCAGCATGTGCATCTGGCCGTCGCGGTTCTGCTCGACGACGAACACCTGTTCGTGGGAGTCGATGAAGGCGCGCACCGCGTCGGGGAAGGGGAACGCCCGCAGCCGCATCGCGTCCAGGTGCAGCGCGCGCGCCTGCAGCACGTCCAGCGCTTCGGCCATCGCCGGCGAGGTCGAGCCGTAGTACAGCACGCCCACGCGCGTGGCCTGCGCCGCGCGCCGCAGCACCGGCTGCGGCACCAGCGTCGCGGCGGTGCGGAACTTGCGCAGCAGGCGCTCCATGTTGTAGACGTAGTCGGGGCCGCGCTCGGAGTAGCGGGCGTAGGGGTCGCGGGTGGTGCCGCGGGTGAAGTAGCTGCCCAGCCGGGGGTGGGTGCCGGGCAGGGTGCGCCAGGGGATGCCGTCGCCGTCGACGTCCTTGTAGCGCCCGAAGTCGCGCCCGGCCTCGAGTTCGGCGGCGCTCATCACCTTGCCGCGGTCGTAGCCGCGGCCCTCGTCCCAGGCGAAGGGTTCGCACAGCCGGTGGTTCATGCCGATGTCCAGGTCGCTCATGACGAACACCGGGGTCTGCAGCCTGTCGGCGAGGTCGAGCGCGGCCGCCGCGTGGTCGAAGCATTCGTGCGGATCCTCGGGGAACAGCAGCACGTGGCGGGTGTCGCCGTGCGACGCGTAGGCGCAGGACAGCAGGTCGGACTGCTGGGTGCGCGTGGGCATCCCGGTCGACGGGCCGCCGCGCTGCACGTCGACGATGGTCACCGGGATCTCGGCGAAATAGGCCAGGCCGATGAACTCGGTCATCAGCGAGATCCCCGGACCCGAGGTGGCGGTGAAGGCGCGCGCCCCGTTCCACCCCG
>JAKBBQ010000264.1 GCA_021808405.1 Pseudomonadota bacterium
ATGCGCTGCGGCAGCGCGCCGGCGGCCAGGTAGCCGGCCGCCTGGTTGGCCAGCGCGGCCACCTGCACGTCGAGCAGCGCCAGGTCGATGTGCTGGCCCCGGCCGGTGGCCTGCCTGCGCTGCAGCGCCGCCAGCACCGCCACCGCGGCGTACAAGCCGGTGGTGACGTCGGTCAGCGCCACGCCGACCTTCATCGGCCCGCCTCCGGGCTCGTCGTCGGGACGCCCGGTGACGCTCATCAGCCCGCCCATCGCCTGCACCAGGAAGTCGTAGCCGGGGCGCCGGGCGTAGGGGCCGGACTGCCCGAAGCCGGTGATCGAACAGTAGATCAGCCGAGGGTTCAGAGCGGCCAGGCTGGGGTAATCCAGGCCGTACTGCGCCAGCCCGCCGGTCTTGAAGTTCTCCAGCAGCACGTCGGCGCGCGCCGCCAGCTCGCGCACCAGCGACTGGCCGGCCGGCTGCCCGAGGTCGACGCCGAGCGAGCGCTTGTTGCGGTTGGCGCTGACGAAGTAGGTCGCCTCGCGCTGCTGCGCGGCCGACGGCGCGGGCAGCCACGGCGGCCCCCAGTGGCGGGTGTCGTCGCCGCTGCCCGGACGCTCGACCTTCACCACGTCGGCGCCCAGGTCGCCGAGCAGCTGGCCGCACCAGGGGCCGGCCAGCACCCGCGACAGGTCCAGCACCCGCAGGCCATGCAGCGCCGCGCGCGTGTCTTCGTCAGCCATCGTCGCCCCGGCGGGTCTAGAACGCGGCCAGGCCGGTGATCGCGCGGCCGAGGATCAGCGCATGGATGTCGTGGGTGCCTTCGTAGGTGTTGACCACCTCCAGGTTCACCAGGTGGCGCGCGATGCCGTACTCGTCGCTGATCCCGTTGCCGCCGAGCATGTCGCGGGCGATGCGGGCGATGTCCAGCGCCTTGCCGCAATTGTTGCGTTTGAGGATGGAGGTCAGCTCGTCGGCGGCGGCGTGCTCGTCCTTCATGCGGCCCAGCCGCAGGCAGGCCTGCAGGCCCAGGGTGATCTCGGTCAGCATGTCGGCGAGCTTCTTCTGCACCAGCTGGTTGGCCGCCAGCGGCTTGTCGAATTGCCGCCGCTCGAGCACGTACTGGCGCGCGCGGGCGTAGCAGTCCTCGGCCGCGCCGAGCGCCCCCCAGGCGATGCCGAAGCGCGCGCTGTTCAGGCAGGTGAAGGGGCCCTTGAGCCCGCGCACCCCGGGCAGCAGGTTGTCCTCGGGGCAGAACACGTCCTGCAGCACGATCTCGCCGGTGACCGAGGCGCGCAGGCCGACCTTGCCGTGGATCGGCGGCGTGCGCAGCCCGTCGAAGCCGCGCTCCAGCACGAAGCCGCGGATGGTGTCGGTGTCGTCCTTGGCCCAGACCACGAACACATCGGCGATCGGGCTGTTGGTGATCCAGGTCTTCGCCCCGTTGAGCAGGTAGCCGCCGTCGACCCGACGCGCCCGCGTGCGCATGCCCCCGGGGTCCGAGCCATGGTCGGGCTCGGTCAGGCCGAAGCTGCCGATCGACTCGCCGCTGGCCAGCCGCGGCAGGTACTTGCGCTTGAGCGCCTCGCTGCCGAACTGCGCGATGGGCAGCATGACCAGCGACGACTGCACGCTCATCATCGAGCGGAAGCCCGAGTCGACGCGTTCGACCTCGCGCGCGACCAGGCCGTAGCTGACGTAGTTCATCCCCCCGCCGCCGTATTCCTGCGCGATGGTGATGCCCAGCAGTCCCAGGCCGCCCATTTCGCGGAACACCTCCGGGTCGGTGCGCTCGTGGCGGAAGGCCTCCAGCACCCGGGGTGCCAGCCGGCCCTGGCAGTAGGCGCGCGCGGCGTCGCGGATCGCCCGTTCGTCGGCGCCGAGCTGGTCGTCCAGCCGCAAGGGGTCGTCCCAGTGGAAGCTCGGCCTGGAAGAGGAGGAGGCGGAAGACAGGGGCATGGGGGTAGCCGGTCGGCGCGGTGCGGGAACCCGCAATATAGGCACGCTCGGGCCGGCCGCCAAGCCGGCGGTCGCAAGCCACCGGGGAGCGTCGGTGTGTTGCGCGCAACAAGGCCCTGGCCCACAGCCGGGCCAGGCGCGGCCAGTGCCCCGCGCGACCCCGGGTTGTGCTTCAATGGTCCGGGTCGACACCCCCGCCGGGCTTGCCGGCGATGCGCGGCTGACCGGGGGTGGGATGGGCCCCGGCCCGCGGGTTGACCCAGGTCAAGCTCGGGCGAGGCCGCTGCTGCGCGAATCGCGCGCAGGTGTAACTTCGGGTCACCGCCGGCTGCCAGGGGGGGACAAGTGCAAGCGACCAACACGGCCGACCCGGGGTACTACCACCGGGTCATCGACTGCCAGTACGCCTGCCCGGCGCACACGCCGGTTCCGGAGTACATACGCCTGATCGGGCAGCGGCGCTACGCCGACGCCTACATGATCAACTGGGTGTCCAATGTGTTTCCGGGGGTTCTGGGCCGCACCTGCGACCGCCCCTGCGAGCCGGCGTGCCGGCGCGGTCGCGTCGAGGACGGCAACCGCGAGCGCCCGGAACCGGTGGCCATCTGCCGCCTCAAGCGGGTCGCGGCGGACCTCAAGGGCGACGTGCGCGCGCTGCTGCCCGCCGCCGGGGCGCGCAACGGCCCGCGCGTGGCCTGCGTCGGCGCCGGCCCGGCTTCGCTGACGGTGGCGCGCGACCTCGCCCCGCTGGGCTACGCCGTCACGGTGTTCGACGGCGAGACCCGCGGCGGGGGTTTCATCCGCTCGCAGATCCCGCGCTTTCGCCTGCCCGAGGAGGTGATCGACGAGGAGGTCGGCTACATCCTCGGACTGGGCGTGGAGTTCCGCGGCGGCCAGCGCATCGACTCGATGCGCGAACTGCTGGCCGACGGCTGGGACGCGGTGTTCGTCGGCAGCGGGGCGCCGCGAGGCCGCGACCTGGAGATTCCCGGGCGGCACGAGGCCGCGGCGCACATCCACATCGGCATCGACTGGCTGGCCTCGGTTTCGTTCGGACATGTCGGTTCCATCGCCGGACGCGTGCTGGTGCTGGGAGGCGGCAACACCGCGATGGACTGCTGCCGCTCGGCGCGCCGCCTGGGCGCGAGCGACGTGAAGGTCGTCGTGCGCAGCGGCTTCGACGAGATGAAGGCCTCGCCGTGGGAGAAGGAGGACGCGCAGCACGAGGGCATCCCGATCCTCAACAACCACGTTCCCACGTGCTTCGAGCACGAGGGCGGCCGACTGACCGCGATGGTGTTCGAACGGGTCGAGGCGCGCTACGACACCCAGGGGCGGCGCAGCCTGGTGCCCACCGGCGAGCCGCCGGTGCGCATCCCCTGCGACGAGGTGCTGGTGGCGGTCGGCCAGGAGAACGCCTTCCCGTGGATCGAGTCCGACTGCGGCATCGCCTTCGACCGCTGGGGGTTGCCGGTGCTCGCGGAGGGCACCTTCCAGTCCAGCGTGCCGCGGGTGTTCTTCGGCGGCGACGCGGCGTACGGGCCGAAGAACATCATCACCGCGGTCGCCCACGGCCACGAGGCCGCGGTGTCGATCGACCGCTTCCTGCACGACGAGGATCCGCGTCTGCGGCCGCCGCCAGGCACCAGCCTGCTGTCGACCAAGATGGGAATCCACGAATGGAGCTACGACAACGCGGTGTCCGACGCGACGCGCGGCAAGGTGCCGTGGGCGAAGGCCGAGCTCGCGCTGGCCAGTATCCGCGTCGAGGTCGAGCTCGGCTTCGACGCCGCGGCCGCGTACCAGGAGACCCAGCGCTGCCTGAACTGCGACGTGCAGACGGTGTTCAACCGCCAGACCTGCATCGAGTGCGACGCCTGCGTCGACGTCTGCCCGATGGACTGCCTGAGCATGGTCGACAACGCCGACGAGGATGCGCTGCGCGGCCGGCTCACGGCCCCCGCCACCAACCCCGCGCAGGCGCTGCTCGTGTCCGCCGCGTTGAAGACCGGGCGCGTGATGGTCAAGGACGAGGACGTCTGCCTGCACTGCGGCCTGTGCGCCGAGCGCTGTCCGACCGGGGCTTGGGACATGCAGAAGTTCCTGCTGAACACCACGCAGGCCGGCGCGGCGTGCCGCGACGAGCGCATCCCCGCGGCCAGCCAGGAGGTCCTCGCATGAAGCGCATCGAGGCAGTCAACGACTTCGTCGTCAAGTTCGCCAATGTCAACGGGTCGGGGTCGGCGTCGGCCAACGAACTGTTCGTCAAGGCGGTGCTGCGCATGGGAGTGCCGGTGAGCCCGCGCAACATCTTCCCCAGCAACATCCAGGGCTTGCCGACCTGGTACGAAGCGCGGGTGTGCGAGAAGGGCTACCTGGGCCGGCGCGGCGGGGTCGACATGATGGTGGCGATGAACCCGCAGACCTGGGACGCCGACGTCGCCGAGATCAGCCCCGGCGGCTACCTGCTGTACGACAGCACGCGCCCGGTCGACCGCACTGCGCTGCGCCAGGACATCGAGGTCGTCGGCGTGCCGCTGACCGACCTGGTCACCTCCGCCTACGCCGATGCGCGGCAGCGCCAGCTGTTCAAGAACATCGTCTACGTGGGCGCGCTGTCGTGGCTGCTGGGCGCCGAGCCCGAGGTGTTCGAGACCCTGTTCGCCGAGCAGTACCGCGGCAAGGAGGCGCTGCTCGACGCCAACCTGAAGTCGCTGCGCATGGGGCGCGACCACGTCAGCAGCCGCTTGCGGCAGCCGCTGGGCCTGCAGCTGCGCCGGGCCGACCGCGTCGGCTCGCGCATCTTCACCGACGGCAACAGCGCCACCGCGCTCGGCCTGCTCTACGGCGGCGCCACGGTGGCGGCCTGGTACCCGATCACCCCGTCGACCTCGATCCCCGAGAGCTTCCAGGGCTACTGCGACAAGTTCCGCGTCGATCCGCAGACCGGCAAGAGTCGGGTCGCGGTGGTGCAGGCCGAGGACGAACTGGCGTCGATCGGCATGGTGGTCGGCGCGGGGTGGAACGGGGCGCGCGCCTTCACCGCCACCTCGGGTACGGGGATCTCGCTGATGAC
>JAKBBQ010000265.1 GCA_021808405.1 Pseudomonadota bacterium
TCGGCGGCTCCAGGTAGACCGGGCCGGAACCGTCGAGCTCGAAATGCGCGTGGCGGGTGGCGGCGCAGTTCGGGATCATCGCCACCGGCAGGTTCGCGGCGTGACACGGGAAATGCCGGATCTTGACGTCGAGCACGGTGGTCAGCCCGCCCAGGCCCTGCGCGCCGATTCCCAGCGCGTTGACCTTTTCATACAGTTCGACGCGCAGTTCCTCGAAACGGTCGCGCGGTCCGCGGGCCAGCAGTTCGCTCATGTCGATGTCGTCCATCAGCGCCTGCTTGGCCATCAGCATGGCCTTCTCGGCGGTGCCGCCGATGCCGATTCCCAGCATGCCGGGCGGGCACCAGCCGGCGCCCATCGTCGGCACGGTATTGAGCACCCAGTCGACCACGCTGTCCGACGGGTTGAGCATCGCGAACTTGGACTTGGCCTCCGAGCCGCCGCCCTTGGCCGCCACCTGCACGTCGACGGTATTGCCGGGCACGAGTTCCACATGCAGCACCGCCGGGGTGTTGTCGCGGGTGTTCTTGCGTTCGAACAGCGGGTCGGCGAGCACCGAGGCGCGCAGCTTGTTGTCGGCGTTCAGGTAGCCGCGGCGCACCCCTTCGTCGACGGCGTCCTGCAGCGAGCCGCTCAGTCCCTCGAAGCGCACGTCCATGCCGATGCGCAGGAACACATTGACAATCCCGGTGTCCTGGCAGATCGGGCGGTGGCCCTGCGCGCACATGCGGCTGTTGGTGAGGATCTGCTCGATCGCGTCGCGGGCGGCCGGGCTCTGCTCGCGCTCGTAGGCCAGCGCGAGGTGGCGGATGTAGTCGGTCGGGTGGTAATAGCTGATGAACTGCAGTGCGGCGGCGATGGATTCGACCAGGTCATCCTGGCGGATCACGGTGCTGGCCATGGCGGCGCTCTCCTGTGCGAGGGTTGTCAGGGTCTCCCCCCATGTTAAGGCCGCCGTGCGCCGCGGCGCGAGTTCAGGGCGCCTGCTGCGGGCGGCTGTCCTGCGCCAGGCGGATGGTGCTGGTCATCACCCGGTCGGTCCAGGCGATCGCCAGCGCCGAGACCAGGAAGGTGAGGTGGATCGCGGTCTGCGCGACCAGCGCCTTGATGCTGTAGGCGTCGGCGTTGATGAAGGTGCGCAGCAGGTGGATCGACGAAATGCCGATGATGGCCATCGCCAGCTTGACCTTCAGCACCGACGCATTGACATGCGACAGCCACTCCGGGTGGTCGGGGTGCTCCTCCAGGTACGTGCGCGAGACGAAGGTCTCGTAGCCGCCGACGATGACCATGATCAGCAGGTTGGCGATCATCACCACGTCGATCAGGCTCAGTGCCACCAGCATGATGGTGGTTTCGTCCAGCCGCGGCGGCGCGGCGCCGCCCGGGCCGATGCCGTGCACCGTGACGGCCTGCAGCAGGTGCTGCAGCGCCGCCGCGTTGCCCATCGCGGCGCCGACCAGGTTGAGCAATTCGCTCCAGAAATGCACCACGTAGACGCCGAGGGCGACGATCAGCCCGACGTACAGCGGCAGTTGCAGCCAGCGGCTGAGGAACAGCAGTCGGGCGACGGTGGGGATCGGCCGCTGGGGGCCGTTCGCGGGGGCGGCTTGGGACATGATGCGACGCAGCACAAGTTCGGGGATCGGCGAGGATCACCGAGCATATACCCTGAAAATGGTAACAAGAAATAAACTTATTTATCCGAGTGTCATGGCGTCAGGGCTCTGTAAGAGCCGGCGCTACACAATCGGGACTCGCCACCCTACAGTGTGGCAGAGAGCGGGCGCACCACCCGCCACCACCCGCCGAATGTCCGACATGGCGCAACCGCGGCCCACATTCCTGGAGACAGCGATGAGCGAACAACAAGCCCCCGAACACCATCCCCTGAAAACCTACTACCCCTCGGTGCAGGCCGTGCAGGGCGCGCGGATCTCCGGCATGGACGCGTACCGCGCGCTGGTCGACGAGGCCGAGCGTGACTTCGAGGGCTTCTGGGCGCGCCTGGCGCGCGAGCACCTGAGCTGGCACAAGCCGTTCACCCACACGCTGGATGCCAGCGGCGCGCCGTTCTACAAATGGTTCACCGACGGCCTGATCAACGTGTCCTACAACTGCCTGGACCGCCATGTCGAGGCCGGCAAGGGCGAACGCACGGCCATCGTGTTCGAGTCCGACGACGGCAAGTCCACCCGGGTCAGCTACCGCGAGCTCCTCGAGCGCACCTGCAAGATGGCCAACGCCCTCAAGAGCCTGGGGGTCAAGAAGGGCGACCGGGTGGTGATCTACATGCCCATGTCGGTCGAGGGTGTCGTGGCGATGCAGGCCTGCGCGCGCATCGGCGCGACCCACTCGGTGGTGTTCGGCGGCTTTTCCGCGCAGTCGCTGCGCGACCGCATCGAGGACGCCGGGGCGGTGCTGGTGATCACCGCCGACGAGCAGCGGCGCGGCGGCAAGTCGCTGCCGCTGAAGGCCATCGTCGACGAGGCGCTGAGCCTGGGCGGCTGCGACAGCGTGCGCAACGTGATCGTCTACCAGCGCACCGGCGGGAACGTGGCCTTCAACCCCAAGGGCGATCTGTGGCTGCACGAACTGCTGGCCAGCCAGAGCGCCCAATGCCCGCCGGAATGGGTCGAGGCCGAGCATCCGCTGTTCCTGTTGTACACCTCGGGCTCCACCGGCAAGCCCAAGGGGGTGCAGCACTCGACCGCGGGCTACCTGCTGTGGGCCCAGCTGACCATGCTGTGGACCTTTGACATCCAGCCCGACGACCTGTTCTGGTGCACCGCCGACATCGGCTGGGTCACCGGCCACACCTACATCACCTACGGCCCGCTGGCCTGCGGCGCCACCGAAATCGTGTTCGAGGGCGTGCCGACCTACCCCGATGCCGGACGGTTCTGGAAGATGATCCAGGACCACAAGGTCACGGTGTTCTACACCGCGCCGACCGCGATCCGCTCGCTGATCAAGGCGGCCGAGGCCAACCCGGCCGCGCATCCGCGCAACTACAAGCTCGACTCGCTGCGCATCCTGGGCACGGTGGGCGAGCCGATCAACCCCGCCGCGTGGGAGTGGTACTACGCGAACATCGGCGGCGGCCGCTGCCCGGTGGTCGACACCTGGTGGCAGACCGAGACCGGCGGCCACATGATGACCCCGCTGCCCGGCGCGACGCCGATGGTTCCGGGCTCGTGCACCCTGCCGCTGCCGGGGATCTTCGCCGAAGTGGTCGACGAGACGGGGCATGACCTGCCGTGGGGCACCGGCGGCATCCTGGTGATCAAGAAGCCCTGGCCTGCGATGATCCGCACCATCTGGGGCGACCCCGAGCGCTTCAAGAAGAGCTACTACCCCGCCGAGCTCAAGGGCTACTACCTGGCAGGCGACGGCTCGATCCGCGACGCCAACACCGGCTACTTCACCATCACCGGACGCATCGACGACGTGCTCAACGTCTCCGGGCACCGCATGGGGACGATGGAAATCGAGTCGGCGCTGGTCTCGCATCCGCTGGTCGCCGAGGCCGCGGTGGTCGGGCGCCCGGACGAGCTGACCGGCGAGGCCATCTGCGCCTTCGTGGTGCTCAAGCGTCCGGTGCCCACCGGCGAGGAAGGGGTGGCGATCGCCAACGAACTGCGCAATCACGTCGGACGCGAAATCGGCCCGATCGCCAAGCCCAGGGACATCCGCTTCGGCGACAACTTGCCGAAGACCCGTTCGGGCAAGATCATGCGCCGGCTGCTGCGCACCCTGGCCAAGGGCGAGCAGATCACCCAGGACACCTCGACGCTGGAAAACCCGGCGATCCTCGAGCAACTGGCGCGCAACCACTGATCGGCCGCGACGGCCGCCCGCGCAGCGGGCGGCGCGATCGCAGGCCAGCAGCCGGCACCCGCGTGCCGGTTTTTTTTCGCTCGCCGCCGCGGCGGTCGCTCAGTCGGCGGGCAGCGCCACCGCGAGCTGGCCGCTGCGTCCGGCCACGCTGCCCAGGCCGACCCGGCGCACCGGCAGCGCGCGCAGGTCCAGCGCCGCGGCGTGGTCGGCCAGCGTGCCCAGCCGCACGCCAGCGGCGGTCCAGCCTTGCAGCAAGGCCTCGAACACCCCGGCCAGCTGTCCGCCCTCGAGTTCGGCGTGCAGGGTGTAG
Organism: Pseudomonadota bacterium; assembly: GCA_021808405.1. GTDB lineage: Bacteria > Pseudomonadota > Gammaproteobacteria > Burkholderiales > Burkholderiaceae_C > Thiomonas_A. Next base: position 4,151 of record JAKBBQ010000265.1, read on the forward strand.
ACATGGTCGCGGCCGTCCAGCGACAGCCGCAGCAGGTGTTCGGCGACATTGCCCGAATGCAGGTCGTCCAGGCCGATCAGCTCGTCCAGGGTCGGCAGGGTGGTCGGCAACTGCGGCACCTGCAGCACCCGATCGCCGACGCGGGGCAGGAAGGGCGCATCGCCGCGGCCGTCGGAAGCCAGCCGGAACCCCAGCTCCTGCTCGAGTTCGTAGGCGTGGTCGTTCATCTGCCAGCCGGCCGCGCCGTGCACCTCGGGCGCGCGGCCGAACACCTCGCCGAAGCGCTCGACCGCCAGCAGCAGCTGGCGCCGCGTCCACTCGCGGTCGCGTCGCGCCACATGGTCCTGCCACAGCACATGGTCCCAGGTATGCACCCCGACTTCGTGGCCCGCGCGCCACGCGGAGCGCATCGGCTCGGCGGCGCGCCGTCCGATGTCGGGCCCGGGCAGCAGGGTGCCGTACAGCAGGGTCTTCAGTCCGTAGTTGCTGCCCACCGAGGTGCGCCGCACCTTGGCCAGGAAGCCTGGGCGGAAGATGCGCTTGAGCGCGCGCCCGGTGTGGTCGGGCCCGAGGCTGAACAAGAAGCTGGCGCGCACCTGGTGGCGCGCGAGCTGGCGCAACAGCGCGGGCACCCCCTCGAGGGTGCCGCGCAGCGTGTCGACGTCGACCTTCAGCGCGATGCGGGGCATTTCAGGGATTGCGCAGAGTCAGACACCGCAAGCCGGGCAACGCCCGGCGCAGGGGGCGCATCGGCAAGCAAGCGCCGGGCCGCCCCAAGCTGGCTTGCCCCCCCTCGGGGGGGCCGGGCAACGCCCGGCGCAGGGGGCGCATCGGCAAGCAAGCGCCG
>JAKBBQ010000266.1 GCA_021808405.1 Pseudomonadota bacterium
GCGGTGTGCGTGCGCCCTGCCGCGTAGTCGAAGTCCAGCACGCTGTCGACCAGCGCGCACTGGCGGGTCGCCGGGTCGACCACCAGGTGGCAGATGGTGTGGGTCGGCGCGTGGAACCAGCTGCGCACCTGCGGCCGCGCCGCCGTCCCCGCCTCGCTCTGCACCGTGTCGCTCAGCACCTGCATGGCCCTTCTCCTCGATGCGGGACGGACCCGCATGGTATCGGCTGCGATCGCCGCGAATATACTAGTCATAGTATATACGGACTGCGCCCCGCGAGCGGGCTTCACCGGGTGGCCGCGGCCATCGCGTCGTCGCGGCGCTCGACGCCGATGCGGTCGATCTGCTGCTGCAGCTGCGTCGCATCGAGGCGCGAGCGCACGAACATCCAGCAGGCAGCGCAGCCGACCACCGCGACCAGCACGTTGTCCCAGGGGAACGCCAGCCACTGCGATCGACGCGACCAGGCCAGCCCCCACAGCGCGGCCACGAACACCACCAGGTAGCCGTTTTCCGCCACCGACTGGCGCAACCCGGCGACGCGACCGTGCAGCCAGCCATAGCCCGTCACCGCGAGCGCCACCGCCAGGCACAGCCAGCCGAGGTTGCGCAAGCCGCCCCAGTAGACCATCCAGGTGCAGCACAGGAAGCCCGCGACCGCCAGGCTGCGCGCAGCGCGCAGCCCCCGGCCCTCGCCGATCCGGCTGCCCAGCACGGCCAGGCTGACGGGGCCGGCCAGGAAGGTGAACACGGTCATCGACGACAACAGGCTCACCAGTTGCTTCCAGGTCGGGAAAGGCAGCAGGAACAGCAGCCCCACGACCGCGTTGATCCACAGCGCCAGCACCGGGCTGCCATGGCGGTTCAGTCGCGTCAGCCGGCTGTCGGGGCGCAGGTCGAAGCCGCAGGCGTAGAGCAGGCGCGAAGTGACCGCCACGTAGACGTTGGCGGTACCCAGCGGCGACGCGATGGCGTCGAGCAGCAACACCGGGGTCAGCAGGGTCAACCCCAGCGCGGTCAGCAGCCCGAGCAGCGGAGCCGCCGCACTCGCCAGCGCGCTGCCGTCGCCGGGCATCGAGGCCATGTAGCTCGCCGACAGCGCCATGTAGATGACCAGCCCGAGCGCCAGGGGCATGTAGACCGAGAACGGAACCGCGCGCCGCGGGTTCTCGGCCTGGTTGGCCAGGATCAGGCCGTTCTGGAAGCCGGTGAACGAAAACACCAGCCCGCTGCCGATCACCGCCTGCAGCGCCGGTTCGACGTCGAACAGCCCGCGGTTCCAGTAGCGCCCGAAATGTTCCCAGGTTCCGAAGCCGATGATCACGACCCCCGCGACGACCAGGGGAATGAGGATCTTCCAGACGCTCAGGATCGCGTTGGCCCGCGTGACCCGCGTGATGTGCAGGGTGTTGAACCAGCTCAGCGCCAGCACCAGCGCGGCGCCCAGCGCGAGCCCGACCCACGACAGCTCGACATCGCCCCCGGGCAGGTGCCGCACCAGCGGTGGCCACCAGAAGGACAGGTACTGCACCACCGACTGGGCTTCCAGCGGCAGCACGACGACGTAGCTGACCCAGCCCAGCATCAGGAACACCTGCGAGGTGCTGCGCGGATGGGTGATGCCCAGCAGGCGATAGGTCCCGCCGACCACGGGAAAGGCCATGCACATGCGGGAAAAGGACAGGCTGATGACCAGGCTCAGCGCGGCGGCGACCAGCCAGGCCAGCAGGATCGCGCCGCCCGCGATCTGCAAGCCGTAGAACGGCGAGAACAGCCAGCCGGCGCCGATCACGCTGCCGAGGGAAACCATGGCGAGTTGCCAGGGACCGATGCGAGTCTGCATGTCCATCTCCTCATCGTTGCATCAGGTTCGGGGTTCGAGGCCCTGCCGCTGCAGGCGCGGCTGCTGCGTGGGCCAGGCTATGCGGAGCATTGAACTCGACTCGCCGCGGCCACGCAGCCGCGACCTCGCACGCCCCCACGGGACGACGACCTTTCAGCGCTTGCTGGAATCGTCGGGCGCGCCACCCAGGCGCAGGCCGGCGCTGCGCGCGACCCACGAACCCTCGGTTCCGTACTCGATGCCTTGCGGCCCCAGGCGCAGGAAGCTGCGCCCGCCTTGCAGCAGCACGCCGCGGCTGCCCTCGATGCGCAGCTCGGCGGCCGCCCGCAGCTTGAGCTGCCGCCCCGTGCTCGCCTGCAGCGCGGCGCGGCTGGCCTGCACCTGCAACGGGCCGGCGAATGCCAGCAGCCGCATGCCCAGGCGATGGGCGAGCAGGCGCAAGCCCCTGGAGGCGCTGGCCAGCAGATCGGTGCCCGCGTGCAACCCGAACTGCGCCGCCGACGCCAGCCCGAGATCGCCCAGCGCGCCCAGTTGCACGCTGCGCTGCGCGACCAGCGACACGCCGCGCGCGCCGCCGAGCACGATGTCGGGCCCGGGTTCGCCGCCTGCGGCCGCGCCGGCCGCAGGCGCGGCCCGCGGCGGCGCCAGCGCGGCGTGCCAGCGCAACGCGCTGCGCACCAGCCGCAGCGCCGGCGCGGCGTCGGCCGCGGCGGCGTGCGGTGGGGCGCACTGGGTGCTCAGCAGCACGCCCCGCGCGCCGTGCACCAGGCCGCTGCCGTCGCTGCGCAGTTCGAAGCCTTCGCCGCGCGGCTGCTGCAAGCCCTGCGGCGCGACGATGCGGCTGATCCAACCCAATGCGAGACTGCTGTGCAGCTGGTCGCTGGCCAGCTGCGCCTGGGCTCGCCCCGGGGTATCGTCGAGCAGCAGTTGGTTGCCTCGCGGCACTGCCGTCGGCGCGCCCGGCAGCTCGCGGCTGCGCATGCCGCCCAGCCAGCGGTTGCGCGGCAACTGCCACGGCGGGGCGTGAGCCTGGCCGTACAGCGCTCCCAGCGCCACCGGCTGCGCCGGATCGCCGTCGACGAAGCCCACCACCAGCTGCTGCCCGACGCGGGGCAGGAACACCTGTCCCATCGCCCGGCCCGCCCACGGCATGGCCACGCGCACCGCCGCGCTGCCGGCCGGCTGCAGCGGCAGCCGCGCGCTGCCCGGCTGGCGCGGCGGCGCGCGATCCCAGGCGAAGCGAACGTGGATGCGGCCCAGGCCGTCGGTATGCACCGCGCCCTCCTCGGCACGCACTCCCGGGGTCGCGGCGACCAACGCGGTCTGCACCCCCGGAGCGCGCGCCGGGGTCCGCTGCAACTCGGGGCGCAGCTCGCGCTCGGCGCGCTGCAGCAGCAGCTCGGCATGCCACTGCCAGCCCGCGGCGGCCAGCGGCGGATCCTCGCCGAGCAGGGCCGATGCCTCCCAGCCGCGCTCGGCGTCGCCGCGGTTCCAGCCGTCGGGGGCGTCGGCTGCCTCGCCACCCCAGGCCTGCGCCGGCGGCATGTCGCCGCTCCACGCAGGCCACTGCGGCTCCTGCGCCGCGCCACCTTCGCAGCGCGGCCGCGCGGTCCGGCGCAGCTCGAGACGGGCCCCCAGCACCAGCCAGTCCCCGTTGGCGCGCGCCAGCCGGTGCCCGTGCAGCCGCAGGCGGCAGCCCGCGGCCACCCCGCGCAGCGGGCCGCAGGCCAACGCACGCTGGCCCAGCTGGCGCAGCGCCTGTTGGCGCGCCCGCGCCAGCGCGTGTCGGGCACGCAGCTCGGCGCCGTCGTCGGCCACCGCGTCGTCACCATCGCCATCACGCTGGCGCGGCTGCGCCGGCGGCAGGCCCGCCGGCCCCCGCCAGTGGTACTGCTCGCGCCGTGGCCGCAAGCCCCCGCACGCACCGACGCTCTCGGCCAGGCGGCGCCCGGGGCGCGTGTAGTCGACATCGTCGCCGCACCACCCGAGGCTGCCCAGGGTGTCGCCCAGGCGCAGGCTGCGCAGGCCCTCGTGTTCGGCACCGTCTCCGCAAGCACCGACCGCCACGCTGCGCCAGCCGGCCGCCGCCTGCTCGCGCAGCGCCTCGTTGTGATCGGCGAGAACCAGGTCATGCGCTCCCTGGCGGTGCTCGAACCAGAAATTGATGGCCCACTGCCGCGCCAGCGCGGCGAAGCATTCCCAGTCGCTCTGGTTGAACTGCACCAGGCAATCGCGCCGCGGATAGCTGGCGCGCAGTCGCTGCAGCACCACGCCGCCGGCCGGCAGCAGCTCGTGCAGCACCTCGACCACCGTGCGTTGGCGCCAGCTGCGGCAGCGGCCGTCGAGCGCGGCCCGCCACAACCACGGCCGCAGCCGCAGCGCGTACACGCTGCCCGCGTCGGTGTCGCGCAGTCGCTGGGCCTGCGAGACCACGCCGTGGATCCAGCGCGGCGGCACCGCCGGCGCACCGGGCCGGCCCAGTTCGATGCGCAGATCCAGCGAGCGGCCGAGCAGTCGCTCGGGTGCCGGCGCGGGCCCGCGCGAATCGCCCGAGTCCCCCGAGTCCCGCGAGTCCCGCGAGTCCCGCGAGTCCCGCCACAGGACCAGCCGATAGTCGAACAGCCGGTTGACCGCCTCGTCGCCGTACAGCGCCCATGCACTCCACGCCGCGTCGTCGCCGTCCAGGGCCGGGCCGCCCACCTGCAGCGCCGGCAAGACCCCACTCGGCTCGCGCATGTCCATCCACCTCGGCCGGCTGTCCCGGCGGCAACGCCCACGCCGGGGATTGTGCCGGGCGCGGCGCGCCGGCGCAGCGCAGGGCGCGCGTACCCTCAGGCAGCGTGGGCCGTTGCCGGCAGGCGCGGCGGGCGCCCGCGCAGACGGGCGTCGTGCCTCAGGACTGGCCGGCGGGGCCCAGCAACTGCTCGCGCAGGCGGGTCTTCAGGATCTTGCCGGTGGCCCCCAGCGGGATCGCGTCGACGAACATCACGTCGTCGGGGATCCACCACTTGGCCACCTTGCCTTCGTAGAAGGCCAGCAGGTCGCGCGACTCGACCTGGGCGCCGGGCTTTTTCACGACCACCAGCAGCGGCCGCTCGTCCCACTTGGGATGGGGC
>JAKBBQ010000267.1 GCA_021808405.1 Pseudomonadota bacterium
CGGTCGCGCTTGGCCTGGTAGAAGTCCGGCAGCTGCAGGTGGGCCTGCGGGCGGTTGCGCAGGTAGTCGGCCAGCGCCCACTGCATCGGGGTGTTGACCGTGAACACATTGAACTGGTGCACCTTGCGGAACTCGGCGCTGAGTTCGCGCGGCGCGGCGACCATGCCGACCTTCCACCCGGTGGCGTGGTAGGTCTTGCCGAAGCTCGACACCACCAGGCTGCGCGGGCGCAGCAGCTCCTGCGCGGCCGCGCTGCAGTGGCTGCGCGAGTCGTACACCATGTGCTCGTAGACCTCGTCGCTGATCAACACGACGTCGGTGGGGGCGAGGAGTTCGCCCAGGCGCTGCATGTCCTGCGCGCTCCACACGCGGCCGCTCGGATTGTGCGGCGAGTTGATCAGCATGGCCCGGGTGCGCGGCCCCAGCGCCGCGGCGATGGCGGCCCAGTCGGGAGTGAAATCGGCGGTCAGCGCCACGCAGCGCGCGACCCCGCCGGCGAGTTCGATCGCCGGCAGGTAGCTGTCGTAGGCCGGTGTCAGCACCACGACCTCGTCTCCCGGTTGCACGACGCACAGGATGGCGGTCAGCAGCGCCTGGGTGGCGCCGGCGGTGATGGTGATTTCCTCCCCGGGGTCGTAGCGGGCGCCGTACATCGACTCGATCTTCTCGGCCAGCGCCTCGCGCAGCGCGGCCACCCCGGCCATCGGCGGGTACTGGTTGTGGCCCCCGTGCAGCGCCCGCGTCACCGCGTCGAGCAGCGCGGGATCGGGTTCGAAATCGGGGAAGCCCTGGCCGAGGTTGATGGCGCCGCAGCTTTGCGCCAGCGCCGACATCACCGTGAAAATGGTCGTGCCGACCTGCGGCAGGCGGCTGCGCTGCGCGGCCCGCGGCGGCTCGCCGGGCGCGGGAACATTCGGACTCATGCGGCAATCTCCATCAAGGGGTTCGAGGCAGCCGCGCGGGCCGCTCGCAGGCCGCCCGGGCGGGACAGGCCGACGCGGTAGTATTGGACACCAAGCCTGCGATGTCGACCGCCGAGCCCGTCTCCCGCCTGCGCGGCCTTGCCCCGGTGGCGGGCCCCGCGACCCGCCTGCTGCTGCTGGGGAGTTTCCCCGGCGGCGCGTCGCTGGCCGCGCGGCAGTATTACGCCCATCCGCGCAACCAGTTCTGGCCGCTGTTGTCCGAACTGTTCGCGCTCGACCTGCGCGCGATGAGCTACCAGGACCGCTTGCGCGAGGTGCTGAGCCGCGGCCTGGGCATCTGGGATGTCTACGCCGCCTGCGAGCGCGAGGGCAGCCTGGACGCGAGCATTCGCGGCGCGCAACCCAACGACCTGGCCGCGCTGGTGCGGCGGCTTCCCATGCTGCAAGGCATCGCCCACAACGGCGGCGAATCGGCGCGCTCGCTGCGGGTCACGCGGGGCCTGGCCGCGCACTGCTGGCGCCTGCCGTCGAGCAGCCCGGCCAACGCCTCGTGGAGCTTCCAGCGCAAGCTCGACGCCTGGCGCGAGGTGTTCGCCAGTTGCGGGCTGATCGAGCCGCGGGCGACGCCGGCGCCACGCTCTACACTATGAAACCGCCCCATCCGACGGACCTTGCGCCGATGCCCTCGCGATCCGCCTCCCATGCCGCCGCCGCCGGCGCTTCCGCGGCTTCCGGCGCCGGCGCCGGCGCGCATCCCGCGCAGGCGCGGCTGCGGCTGCAGGGGCCGCTGCACTGGCAGGCCGTGCTGCAGGCGCTGTTCGAGGACCAGTGGATCGACGAGCCCACGCTGCGCCGCGCGCTCGAGCGCTGCGCCCACGGCAGTTCGCGCCTGCACGCGCTGCAGCGCGTCGCCGCGGTGTCGCTGGCGCGCAAGTCCGACGGCAAGCTGCTGGACATCGAGGCGCTGACCGCGTGGCTGGCCGAGCGTTGCGGCCTGCCGCTGCTGCGCATCGATCCGCTGAAGATCGACATCGGCCGGGTCGGCGAACTGTTGTCGCGCAACTATGCCGAGCGTCATCGCATCCTGCCGGTGGCGGCCGATGCCGAAGGGGCGACCATCGCCACCTCCGAGCCCTTCGATCTGGGCTGGGTGCCCGAACTCGAGCGCATGCTCAGGCGGCCGATCCGCCTGGCGGTGGCCAGCCCGGTGGACATCGCGCGCTACACGGCCGAGTTCTTCGCGCTGGCGCGCTCGGTGCGCGAGGCGCAGCGCCAGGGAACCCAGTTGCCGGCGGGAGCCAACCAGTTCGAGCAACTCGTCGAACTCGGCCGCAGCGGCCGGGCCATCGACGCCAACGACGCCGGCATCGTGCAGGTCGTCGACTGGCTGTGGCAATACGCCTTCGAGCAACGTGCCTCGGATATCCATGTCGAGCCCAGGCGGGAGCTGGGGGTGATCCGCTTTCGCATCGACGGCCTGCTGCACGTGGTCTACCAGGTGCCGCCGGCGGTGCTGGGGGCGATGACCAGCCGCATCAAGCTGCTCGGGCGCATGGACGTGGTCGAGCGCCGTCGCCCGCAGGACGGGCGCATCAAGACCCGGCGCCCCGACGGCGAGGAGGTCGAGCTGCGCCTGTCGACCCTGCCGACGGCCTTCGGCGAAAAGCTGGTGATGCGCATTTTCGACCGCGACGTCGTGTTGCGCGAGTTCGCCGCGCTGGGCTTTCCCGCCGCCGAGGCGTCGCGCTGGGAGGAGCTGACCGCCCATCCGCACGGCATCGTGCTGGTCACCGGACCCACCGGCAGCGGCAAGACGACCACCCTGTACTCCACCCTCAAGCGCCTGGCCAGCGACGAGGTCAACGTGTGCACGGTGGAGGACCCGATCGAGATGGTCGAGCCGGCCTTCAACCAGATGCAGGTGCAGAGCGCCATCGACCTCGGTTTCGCCGAGGGGCTGCGCGCGCTGATGCGCCAGGATCCGGACATCATCATGGTGGGGGAGATCCGCGACCGCGAGACCGCCGACATGGCGGTGCAGGCTGCGCTGACCGGGCACCTGGTGCTGTCGACCTTGCACACCAACGACGCCGCGGGGGCGATCACCCGGCTGCTCGAGCTCGGGGTCGCTCCCTACCTGCTGGGCGCGACCCTGCTCGGCGTGCTGGCGCAGCGCCTGGTGCGCACCCTGTGCCCGCACTGCAGGCAGCCCGATCCCGCTTTCGACCAGCGCAGTTTCGACGCCGCGGTGGCGCCGTGGAAGCCGAGTTCCCAGGTGCGCCCGAGCCGCGCCGTGGGCTGCCTGGAGTGCCGCAACACCGGTTACCTGGGGCGCGTCGGACTCTACGAACTGCTGAGCGTGACCGCGGCGCAACGCGAGATGATAGGCGGTGGCGCGAACCTGGACGCGCTGCGCGCGCAGGCCGTGCGCGACGGCATGCGCCCGCTGCGGCTGGCCGGCGCGCTGAAGGTCGCCGAGGGCGTGACCACGCTGGAGGAGGTGCTGCGCGCCACTCCGGCGCCCCAGGGATGAGCTCCGGCCTGGCTGCGCCGGCCGCCGCCGCGGCGGTCTGGGAGCCGGGGTCGCCGCCGGAGGAGGTCGCGGTGCTGCGGATCGGCGGCGCCTGGACGGTGCGCGGCGGGCTGGCGGCGCCCGCGTTGGCGGTTCCGGCCGGAGTGCGGCGGGCCAGCGTGCGGGCGGCGCAGGACCTGCGCATCGACACCGCCGGCGCCTGCGTGCTGCTGCAGGCGGTGCAGGCGCTGCAGCGCGGGGGAGTCGAGCTGGACTTGTCGCAGCTGGGCCAGGCGCACCTGCGGCTGCTCGAGCTCGTCGAACAGCGGCAATTGGCGCTGCCGCAGGTGGGCGCGCGCCCGCATGCCGGGCTGCTCGGCGACATCGGTCGCGCGGTGTTCTCGGCGCTGCGCGAAGGTCGCTCCTTCGTCACCATGGTGGGCGAACTCGTGTGGGACGGCGCCCCGCTGCTGTTGCGGCCGCGCGGGCTGCGCTGGCGCGAGGTCGCCGCCGAACTCGAGGCCGGGGGGCTGCGCGCGGTGGGCATCGTCGGGCTGCTGTCCTTTCTCATCGGCATGGTCATGGCCTACCAGGGGGGAGCGACCCTGGCGACTTATGGGGCCAATGTGCTCATCGTCAACCTGGTGGCCATCATCACCCTGCGGGAGATGGGGCCGTTGCTGACAGCCATCCTGGTCGCCGGGCGCACCGGATCGTCGTACGCGGCGCAGCTCGGGACCATGCGCATCACCGAGGAGATCGATGCGCTGCGGGCGCTCGGGCTGTCTCCTTTCGAGATCCTCGTGCTGCCCAAGGTGCTGGCGCTGGTGGTGGCGATGCCCCTGCTGTCGCTGCTGGCCGATGCGATGGGACTGCTGGGCGGCGGCATGGTCGCGTCGCTGGGATTCGGCGTGCCGTGGCGCGAATACCTGATGCGCGTGCCCGAGGTGGTGGACGTGCGCACCCTGCTGCTGGGGCTGGTCAAGGCTCCGGTGTTCGCCGTGGTCATCGCGCTCGTCGGTTGCATGCAGGGGCTGCGGGTGCGCGGCAGCGCGGGGGCGGTCGGGCGCGCCGCGACGACCAGCGTGGTGCAGTCGATCTTCCTGGTCATCGTCATCGACGCCGCGTTCTCGGTGTTGTACAAGATGCTCGGACTATGAACGCCCCGCCCGCGCCCGACCTGGTGCTGCAGGCGCGCGGCCTGGTCAACCGCTTCGGCGCCGTCAGCGTGCACGAGCAGCTCGACCTCGACCTGCCGCGGGGCCGCGTCGTGGCGCTGGTCGGCGGATCGGGTAGCGGCAAGTCGGTGCTGTTGCGCACCCTGTGCCTGCTGCGCACCCCGCAGGCCGGGTCGCTGCGACTGTTCGGCGAGGACGCGCTGCAGGCCGCGGCCGAGGCCCGCAACCGGCTGCGCATGCGCATCGGCGTGCTGTTCCAGGGCGGCGCGCTGTTCACCGGCTTGAGCGTGCTGGAAAACGTGCTGTTCGTGTTGCGCGAGCATTCGACCCTGGCGC
>JAKBBQ010000025.1 GCA_021808405.1 Pseudomonadota bacterium
GGCGGCGCGGTGGGCGCAGCCGGCGCCTCGGCCATCTGCACCGCGCTGCGGGCGTTGCGCTGCAGCCGGCGCGCGCGCAGCCAGCTCGGCAGCATGACCGCGATCCCCAGCAGCGCGCCCAGCGCGAAGGCGCTGAGCAGCAGCACGAACAGCGGCGCGCGCCATTGCGTGCCGAACAGCAGGTGGAGGACGGTCGGCTCCAGGTTGTTCAGCGCCAGGCCGAACAGCAGCAGGAACAGGATCAGGCGGACGAACCAGGCAAGTACACGCATCGGGTCGGTGCAGGTATCGCTGCGCTAGCAGGCTGCGCCGTGCGGCAGGCACGGACGGCCCGCCATTGTAGGCCGTGCCGCCCGCTCAAAGACCGCTGGCAGCCTCGGCGTCGCCGGCATGCCCCTGGTCCACCAGCAGGCGCAGGGTCTTGCCCGGCTTGAAGTGGGGCATGCGCTTTTCCGGCACGACCACGCGCTCGCCCGAGCGCGGGTTGCGGCCGATGCGCGCCGGACGGTGGCTGACCGAAAAGCTGCCGAAACCGCGGATTTCCACCCGATGGGTGCTTTCCAGCGCATCCGACAGCGCGTCCAGGATGGTCTTGACCGCCAGCTCGGCGTCGCGGTGGGTCAGTTGCGCGAAGCGTGCCGCCAACTGGTCGACGAGATCGGATCGGGTCATGGTCGCAACGACGCAGCGCGCCGGGTAGGCTGGGGCGGGGGCAGGGCGCGGCGCAGCGCGCCGGGCCGCCCGGCCGGAGGGATCCGGCCAGGCGCGGAGCCGGCGCGCGCGCCCGCTTCAGCTCACTCCTGGCTCTGGTTGTCGAGCTTGGCGCGCAGCAGGGCACCGAGGTTGGTGGTGCCGGTGGCTTCGCGCTGCTCGCTGGCCAGACGGGTCAAGGCTTCCTGCTGGTCGGCGTTGTCCTTGGCCTTCACCGACAGCTGGATGCTGCGGTTCTTGCGGTCGATGTTGATCACCAGCGCGGTGACCTCGTCGCCTTCCTTCAGCAGGTTGCGCGCATCCTCGACACGGTCGCGGGAGATCTCCGAGGCGCGCAGGTAGCCCTCGACGTCCTGCCCGAGGTCGATCACCGCGCCCTTGGCGTCGACCGACTTGACCGTTCCGCCGACCACCTTGCCCTTGTCGTTGATGGCGGCGAAATTCATGAACGGGTCGCCTTCCATCTGCTTGATGCCCAGCGAAATGCGCTCGCGCTCGATGTCGATGCCCAGCACGACGGCCTCGACATCCTGGCCCTTCTTGTAGTTGCGCACAGCGGCCTCGCCGCCTTCGCTCCACGACAGGTCGGACATGTGCACCAGTCCGTCGATCCCGCCGGGCAGGCCGATGAACACCCCGAAGTCGGTGATGGACTTGACCGGGCCGGAGACGCGGTCGCCGCGGTTGTGGTTGGCGGCGAACTCCTCCCACGGGTTGGGGCGGCACTGCTTCATGCCCAGGCTGATGCGGCGACGGTCCTCGTCGATCTCCAGCACCTGCACCTCGACCTCGTCGCCCAGCTGCACGACCTTGCTCGGGGCGACGTTCTTGTTGGTCCAGTCCATTTCGGACACGTGCACCAGGCCCTCGATGCCGGGCTCGATCTCGACGAAGGCGCCGTAGTCGGTGAGGTTGGTGACCTTGCCGAACAGGCGCGTGCCCGACGGGTAGCGGCGCGACACCCCGACCCAGGGATCGTCGCCCATCTGCTTCAGGCCGAGCGAGACGCGGTTCTTCTCGGCGTCGTACTTCAGCACCTTGGCGTCGAGTTCCTGGCCGGGGGTGACCACCTCGCTGGGGTGGCGCACCCTGCGCCACGCCAGGTCGGTGATGTGCAGCAGGCCGTCGATTCCACCGAGGTCGACGAAGGCGCCGTAGTCGGTGATGTTCTTGACCACGCCGTGCACGATCATGCCTTCGCGCAGGCTCTCGAGCAGCTTGGCGCGCTCCTCACCCTGGCTGGCCTCGACCACCGCGCGGCGCGACAGCACGACGTTGTTGCGCTTGCGGTCGAGCTTGATCACCTTGAATTCCAGGGTCTTGCCCTCGAACGGGGTGGTGTCCTTGACCGGGCGGGTGTCGAGCAGCGACCCAGGCAGGAAGGCGCGGATTCCGTTGATCATCACCGTCAGGCCGCCCTTGACCTTGCCGGTCACGGTGCCGCTGACGAATTCGCCCGACTCCAGCGCCTTTTCCAGCGACATCCAGGAAGCCAGCCGCTTGGCCTTGTCGCGCGACAGCATGGTGTCGCCGTAGCCGTTCTCCAGCGCGTCGATGGCCACCGACACGAAATCCCCGACGTTGACCTCGACTTCGCCGTGGTCGTTCTTGAACTCGTCGATCGGGATGTAGGCGTCGGACTTCAGCCCGGCGTTGACTATGACGAAATTGGGGTCGACACCGACGACCTCGGCGGTGATGACCTCGCCGGTGCGCATGTCGCGCGTCTTCAGCGATTCCTCGAACAATGCGGCGAAGGACTCGCCAGACGTGCTTGCGCTGGGGTTGACAGACATGGATGGACTGGGCTTTCCGCAGGAGGCCCCGCGGGGTTGGTTGCAGGCCTGAATGCCGGCGTCGCGCCGTGCGCTCAGGGTTTCTCGCGCCACCACTGCAACACGCGCGCCACCGTCGAATCGACGTCGAGCTGCGCGTTGTCCAGAGGCAACGAGTCGGGCGCGGCTGCCAGCGCAGCGACGCTGCGCGAGGCGTCGCGCGCGTCGCGCTCCCGCAGGTCGCGCAAAACGTCTTCCAGTGTAGTTGAAATGCCCTGGGAAATCAATTGCTTATACCGGCGCTCGGCGCGCGTCCCGGGGGCCGCGGTGAGAAACACCTTGAGGCGGGCGTCGGGAAACACCACGGTGCCCATGTCGCGCCCGTCGGCCACCAGTCCCGGCGCGCGGCGCTGCGCGCGCTGCAGCGCCAGCAGCGCCTGGCGCAGCCCGGGCAGCACGGCGATCCTCGAGGCCGCCTCGCCGACCCGCTCGCTGCGCAGTTCGGCGCCGACGTCCTCGCCGTCGAGCAGCAGGCAGCCGTCGCGCCACCCGATGGGCAGCGCCAGCGCCAGCGCGCGCAAGCCGGGCTCGTCGTCCAGCGCCACCCGCCGACGCAGCGCCTGCAGCGCGGCGGCGCGGTACAGCACCCCCGAGTCGAGCAGCCGCAGCCCGAGTTCGGCGGCCAGCCGCGCGGCCAGCGTACCCTTGCCGCAGGCGCTCGGGCCGTCGATCGCCAGCACCGGCACCGGGCGGGCGATCGAGGCGAAGTCCTGGAAATAGCCGGGGTAGGTCTTGGCCACGCAACCCGGGTCCTCGATGCGGATGTCGGCGGGGCCGAAGCTGGCGAGGGAGAAGCACATCGCCATGCGATGGTCGTCGTAGGTGGCGATGCTCGCGCTGCGCCAGTCGGCCGGTGCCAGCGGCCACACCCGCAGCCAGTCCTCGCCCGCGTCGACCCGCGCGCCGAGCTTGCGCAACTCGGTGTGCATCGCATGGATGCGGTCGGTTTCCTTGACGCGCCAGCTGGCGATCCCCCGCAGCAGGGTAGGGGAGTCGGCGAACAGCGCCGTCACCGCCAGGGTCATCGCCGCGTCGGGGATGGCCAGGCAGTCGATGTCCCCGCCGCTCAGCTGCCTGCGGCCGGCTTGCAGGCCGCAGGCCTCGATCCAGCCGTCGCCCCAGCGGATGCTCGCGCCCAGCCCCTCGAGCACGCGTGCGAACTGCACGTCGCCTTGCACGCTGTGGGCGTCGACCCCCAGCACCCGCACCGGCCCGCCCTGGCCGTGCAGCGCGCCGAGTACCCCGGCGGCGAGGAAATACGAAGCCGACGAGGCGTCGCCCTCGACGCGCAGGCTGCCCGGGCTGCGCAGCCGGCTGCCCGCTCGGATGACAAAGCGCTGCCAGTCGTCGTGGTCCACGCGCACGCCGAAGCGCTCCAGCAGCGCCAGGGTGAGCGCGACGTAGGGTCGGGAGATCAGGTGGCCCTCGACTTGCACCTCGATGTCGCGCGCCTGCGCCAGCAGCGGCAGGCTGAGCAGCAGCGCGCTGAGGAACTGGCTGGACACGTCGCCGCGCACCCGCAGCGGGTGCTCGACCCGCGGCCGGCCCTGCCGGATGGCCAGCGGCGGAAAGCCGGTCTCCCCGAGGTAGTCGATGGCGCAGCCGATCGCGCGCAGCGCGTCGACCAGGTCGCCGATCGGGCGCTGGTGCATGCGCGGCACGCCGCGCACGACGTAGTCGCCGCCCAGCAGTGCCAGCGCCGCGGTCAGCGGGCGCACCGCGGTGCCGGCGTTGCCGAGGAACAGTTCGGCGCTGGGCCGGGCGAGGCGGCCGCCGCAGCCCTGCACCCGCAACGGCAGCCCGGCGCTGCCGGCCTCGCCGTCCACGCCCACCCCCAGCGCGCGCAGCGCCTGCAGCATGACCCGCGTGTCGTCCGAGTCGAGCAGCCCGTGCAGTTCGGTGCCGCCCTCGGCCAGCGCGGCCAGCAGCAGCAGGCGGTTGGAAATGCTCTTCGAGCCCGGCAGCCGGACCTGGCCCGCGGCGCCCAGCAGAGGCGGCAGGTCGAGGAAGTCCGGGCCTGGGCGGGTGGCGGGCCGCGCCTGCTGCGCGGGGCGCTCAGCAGGCGTCATCGGCGGGGGTCGGGGAAGCCCAGTCGCTGCGCGACTGGCTGGCCTGGCGGATCAGCGACTCCAGCACCTGCCAGTTGCCTTGGCGCAACTGGCTCTCGAAACCGGCCAGCGCCTGCTTGAACCATTGCAGTTGCTGCAGAACCTCGGCCGAGTTGGCCTGGAAGATGTCCCGCCACATCGTCGGATCGCTGCCGGCGATGCGGGTGAAATCGCGAAAGCCCGGGCCGGCGAGTTGCAGGAAACTGGGGCCGTGCTGCTGACGCGCGACCGCGTACACATAGGCATAGGCGAGCAGGTGCGGCAGGTGGCTGACCGCTGCGAAAGCCGCGTCGTGCTGCCGGGGGTCCATCACCGACACCACCGCGCCCAGCGATTCCCAGACCTGGGTGGCCGCGTCGACGAAGGACTCGGGGTTGGCCGCAAGCGGGGTGACGATCGCCCGCCGGCCGTCGAACAGCGTGGCCTGTGCATGCTGCACCCCGCTGCGCTCGCTGCCGGCGATCGGGTGGCAGGGAACGAACTGCAGCGCCGCCTTGCCCAGCGCGCGCTGCGCCGCGTCGGCCACGTCGGCCTTGGTGCTGCCCACGTCCATCAGCAGCGCGCTGTCGCCCAGGCCGTGGCGGATCTGCTGCAGCAGCGGCCCGATGGCCGATACCGGCACCGCCAGCAGCACGAGGTCGGCGCCGGTCGCCGCCTGCAGCGCCGATTCGGCGCCGCGGTCGATGACCCGCGCCGCGATCGCAGCGCGGATGGTCGACGGGGACTTGCTGTAGCCGACGATCTCCTGCGCCAGCCCGGCGCGCCGGGCCGCCAGCGCGAAGGATCCGCCGAGCAGCCCCACGCCCAGCACCGCGACCCGCCGGAACTGCGCGCGCAGTGCGGCCGGGGCGGCGACGGTGTCGCTCGAGGGCGGGGTGCGCGCTGCCATGGCCGCGGCTTCAGGCCAGCGCGTGGGCGAGCGCGGCCAGGCAGCGCAGGTTCTCGGCTTGCGTTCCCACCGAGATGCGCAACCACTGGCCGAGGCCATAGTTGTCCACCGGACGCACGATCACCCCCTGCGCGAGCATCGCCCGGGCCACCCGCGAGCCGGCGGCGGCGTCGTCCCCGACCCGCAGCAACACGAAATTGCCGCTGGACGGAACCCGCCGCAGTCCGAGGCGGTCGATTCCCTGTTCGAGCTGGCGCATGCCGGCGCGATTGACCTCGGCCGATCGGCGCACGAAATCCTGGTCGGCCAGCGCGGCCAGCGCGGCCGCCTGCGCCAGGTCGCTGGTGTTGAAGGCCGAGCGAACCCGGTTGAACACATCGGCCAGCGCGGGCTGCACCGCGCAATAGCCGATGCGCAGCCCGGCCAGCCCGTAGGCCTTGGAGAAGGTGCGGGTCACCGCCAGGTTGGGGTGGCTGCGCAGCAGCCGCAGGCTGGCCTGCTGCGCCTGCGGCTCGAGGTATTCGACATAGGCTTCGTCGAGCACCACGACCACCCGTTCGGGAACGCTGCGCAGGAATTCCTCGACGGCCTGCGGCGAGGCCTGGGTGCCGGTGGGATTGTTGGGGTTGGCGACGTACACCAGGCGGGTCGAGGGTTCGATCGCCGCGGCCATCGCCTGCAGGTCGTGGCCGAAGTCGCGCGCCGGCACGACGATGTGGCGCGCCCCGCGCTGTTGCACCGCGGAGGCGTACACGACGAAGGAGTACTGCGAATACACGCAGGAATCGCCCTCGGCCAGCAGCGCGCGCGCGGCGATCTCCAGGATGTCGCTGGAGCCGTGGCCGAGCACGATCCAGGCGGCATCGACCCCCAGGTGCGCGGCCAGCGCATGGCGCAGCGCGTAGGCGTCGTTGTCGGGGTAGCGCGGAGCCTCCTGCGCGGCGTCGAGCATGGCGCGGCGCGCCGCTTCCGACATGCCCAGGGGGTTTTCATTCGACGCCAGCTTGACGATCGCCGCGGGGTCGAGGCCGAACTCCCGCGCGACCTCGGAAATCGGGCGACCCCCGACGTAGGGATTGATGCTGCGCACCGATTCGGTGCCCCAGGACTGGCTCGCAGTGGCGACAGAGGACATGAGGGTAGGCAAGTGGGATCGGGTCCGCGGCTTCAGTCCTGCCGAATCGGGTAGGAGCCGAGATTCTTGAAAAACGCGCAGTCGCTGCGCAGGGCGTCGAGCGCAGCGGCCACCGCGGGGTCGCCGACGTGGCCCTCGATGTCGACGTAGAACACATACTCCCAGGAACCCGAGCGCGCCGGCCGCGACTCCAGGCGGCTCATGCTCACGCCGTGCTCGGCCAGCGGCCGCAGCATCTGGAACACCGCGCCGGCGACATTGGGAACCGCCAGGATCAGGCTGGTGCGGTCGCGCCCGCAGGGTTGCGGCGTTTCCGCGCCGAGCACGACGAAGCGGGTGCGGTTGCCCACCTCGTCCTGGATATGGCTGGCCGCCTGCTGCAGTCCGTACAGCGCGGCCGCGTGCTCGCCGGCGATGGCCGCCAGCGCGGCGTCCTGCGCGGCCAGGCGCGCCGCCTCGGCGTTGCTGGCCACCGCGCGGCGCTCGACCCCGGGCAGGTGGGTGTCCAGCCACTGCCGGCACTGCGACAGCGCCTGCGGGTGCGCCAGCACCGCGCGCAGGCCCTGCAGCGAGCCGCCCAGGCGCAGCAGGTGGTGGTGGATGGGCAGGCTGATCTCGCCGCACAGGTGGGCAGGCTGGCTCAGCAGCAGGTCCAGCGTGCGGGCGACCGCGCCTTCGGTGGAGTTCTCCACCGGCACCACGGCGTGGCTGCAGGCGCCGCCGAGTTGGCTGCGGAACACCTCGTCGAGGTCGGCGCAGGCGACGAAGTCGCAGGCGGTGCCGAAAAAGCGCCGCGCCGCGAGTTCGGTGTAGGTGCCTTCCGGGCCGAGGTAGGCCACGCGCTGGCTGCCCTCGAGCGAGCGGCAGGCGGCCATCACCTCGGTCCAGATCGCGGCCAGGCTGGCGTCGCGCAGCGGCCCCGGGTTGGCCTGCTGCACCTTGCGCACCACCGCCAGTTCGCGCTCGGGACGGAACACCGGCAGGCCCAGGCGGTGCTTGTGCACGCCGATCTGCTGCGCCAGCGCGGCGCGTCGGTTGAGCAACTCCAGGATCTGGCGGTCGATGTCGTCGATCTGGTCGCGCAAAGGGGTCAGGACGGTGTCGGAATCCATGCTCGGCGAGGGCAGGTGGCGGTCTTGTCAGTGGGTGCGTTCGAATTCCCGCATGTAGTCGACCAGTTCGCGCACCCCGGCTTCGGGCATCGCGTTGTAGAGGCTGGCGCGCATGCCCCCGACCGACTTGTGGCCCTTGAGTTGCAGCAGCCCGTGCTCGCGCGCGCCGTCGAGGAAGGCCGCGTCGAGCGCGGAGTCGCGCAGGTGGAAGGGGATGTTCATGCGCGAGCGCACCGCGAGGGCGACGCGGTTGACGTACAGCGAAGAGGAGTCGATGCAGCGGTACACCATCTCGGCCTTGCGGCGATTGCGCTCGGCCATCGCCTCGACGCCCTGCAGCGTGCCTTCGCGCTGGCGCAGCAGCCACTGCATCACCAGCCCGGCCAGGTAGATGGCGTAGGTCGGCGGGGTGTTGTACATCGACCGATGGGCCTCCAGCACCGTGTAGTCGAAGGCGCTGGGGCAGGCTGCCGCCGCGTGCCCGAGGAGGTCGCGCCGCACGATCACCAGGGTCAATCCGGCCGGGCCGATGTTCTTCTGCGCCCCGGCGTAGATGCAGCCGTGGGCCGCGACGTCGAGCGGCCGCGACAGGATGGTCGACGACATGTCGGCCACCAGCGGCGGCGCGAAGCCGCCGGGGACGTAGGGGAATTCGACCCCGTCGATGGTTTCGTTGCCGCAGTAATGCAGGTACGCGGAGTCCTCGCGCACCCGCCAGGTCCGCGGGTCCGGGATGTCGACGAAGCCCTCGTCGGGCCGCGCGGCGACCTGCACGTCGCAGTACTTGCGCGCCTCGCGCTCGCTTTTCACCGACCACGAGCCCGTCACCACGTAGTCGACCCCGCGGCCGCGCGACAGGTTGAGCGGCACCAGGGCGTTCTGCGCCAGCGCTCCTCCCTGCATGAACAGCACCGCGTGCTCGGCCGGGATCGCCAGCAGCCGGCGCAGGTCGGCTTCGGCCTCGGCGAGGATGCTGCCGAACGCCGGGCCGCGATGGCTCATTTCCATCACGCTCATCCCGGTGCCGTGCCAGTCGAGCATCTCGGCCGCAGCCTGGCGC
This sequence comes from Pseudomonadota bacterium, assembly GCA_021808405.1. Taxonomy (GTDB): domain Bacteria; phylum Pseudomonadota; class Gammaproteobacteria; order Burkholderiales; family Burkholderiaceae_C; genus Thiomonas_A. The sequence continues at coordinate 8,851 of JAKBBQ010000025.1, forward strand.
AGCACTTCCTCGGGCATCGCAGCGGGCCCGGCGGAGAAATTCCAGGGGCGTCGATCAGCCATCGCCGTCCTGCGCTCCGTCCTGCGCGTCTGCGTCCGCGTCCGCGCCTGCGTCCGCGCCGTCCGCGCCGTCCGCGCCATCCGCGCCGTCCGCCGCCGCCGCGGCGGCCTGGGCATCCGATTCCGCGACCCGCTGCACCCCGCTGAGCACGGCGCCCTGGTCGAGGGAAATCAGGGTCACGCCCTGGGTGGCGCGGCCGAGTTCGCGGATCTCCGAGACACGGGTGCGCACCAGCACCCCGGTGTCGGTGATCAGCATGATCTCGTCTTCCGCGCGCACCAGGCAGGCGGCGACCACCTTGCCGTTGCGCTCGCTGGTCTGGATGGCGATCATGCCCTTGGTGCCGCGGCCGTGGCGGGTGTATTCGCCGATCGGGGTGCGCTTGCCGAAGCCGTTCTCGGTGGCCGTCAGCACGCTTTGCGTCTCGTCCTCGGCCACCAGCATCGCGATCACGTGCTGGCCGGGCTCCAGGTGCATGCCCCGCACCCCGCGCGCCTCGCGGCCCATCGGCCGCACGTCGTTCTCGTCGAAACGCACCGCCTTGCCGGCGTCGGAGAACAGCATCACGTCGTGCTCGCCGTCGGTGATCGCCACCCCCACCAGGTAGTCGTCGTCGTCCAGCCCGCAGGCGATGATCCCCGCCGTGCGGCGATTGCCGAACGCCGCCAGCGGGGTCTTCTTGACCGTGCCCTGGGCGGTGGCCATGAACACGAAATGCTGCTCGTCGAAGGTCTGCACCGGCAGCACGACGGTGATCTTCTCGCCTTCGCCGAGGGGGAACAGGTTGACCAGCGGGCGGCCCCGCGAACCGCGTCCGCCCTGCGGAGCCTCGTAGACCTTCATCCAGTACACCCGCCCGCGGTTGGAGAAGCACAGCAGGGTGTCGTGGGTGTTGGCGACGAAGAGCTGGTCGATCCAGTCATCCTCCTTCGTCCCGGTGGCCAGCTTGCCGCGTCCGCCGCGGCGCTGCGCCCGGTACTCCAGCACCGGCTGGCTCTTCACGTAGCCGACATGGGAGATGGTCACCACCATGTCCTGCGGGGCGATCAGGTCCTCGACATCGAGCTCGGTGGCGTTGGGCTCGATGCTCGAGCGTCGCGCGTCGGCGAACTCGGACTTCAGCGCCGCGAGCTCGTCGGCGATGATCGCGGTGATGCGCTCGGGCCTGGCCAGGATGTCCAGCAGGTCGGCGATCTGCGCCATCACGTCCTTGTACTCCTGCACGATCTTGTCCTGCTCCAGGCCGGTCAGGCGCTGCAGCCGCATCTGCAGGATCTCCTGCGCCTGCGTCTCCGACAGCCGGTAGCCCGCCTCGCCCAGGCCGCAGCGCGGGTCGAGGTCGGCTGGCTGGAAGTCGCGGGCGGCACCTTCGACGCGCGCGAGCATGCTGCGCGCCTCGCCCGGCTCCCACACCTCGGCCAGCAGGCGCTCGCGCGCCACCGGCGGAGTCGGCGCCGACTTGATCAGCTCGATCATGCGGTCCAGGTTGGCCAGCGCCACCGCCAGCCCCTCGAGCACGTGCCCGCGCTCGCGCGCCTTGCGCAACTCGTACACGCTGCGCCGGGTGATGACCTCGCGACGGTGCTGCAGGAAGGCCTGGAGCATCTGCCGCAGGTCGAGCAGCCGCGGCTGGCCGTCGACCAGGCACACCATGTTGACCCCGAAGGTGTCCTGCAACTGGGTCTGCTTGTACAGCTTGTTCAGCACCACTTCGGCCATCTCGCCGCGCTTGAGCTCGATGACCACCCGCATGCCCGACTTGTCGGACTCGTCCTGGATATGGCTGATGCCGTCGATCTTCTTTTCCCGCACCAGTTCGGCGATGCGCTCGAGCAGGGTGCGCTTGTTGACCTGGTAGGGCAGTTCGTCGACGATGATCGACTGCCGCTGGCCGCGGTCGACGTCCTCGAAATGGCAGCGCGCGCGCATCACCACCCGGCCGCGCCCGGTGCGATAGGCTTCGCGGACGCCGGACAGCCCGTAGACGATCCCCGCCGTCGGAAAATCCGGCGCCGGGATGAACTGCATCAAGGTTTCGACGTCGGCCTCGGGGTGCCGCAGCAGGTGCTGGCAGCCGTCGATCAGTTCGCCCAGGTTGTGCGGCGGGATATTGGTGGCCATGCCGACCGCGATGCCCGCCGAGCCGTTGAGCAGCAGGTTGGGGATGCGCGCCGGCAACACCAGCGGCTCCTGCTCGGAGCCGTCGTAGTTCGGACCGAAATCGACGGTTTCCTTGTCGATGTCGGCCAGCATTTCATGGGCGATCTTGGCCAGGCGGATTTCGGTATACCGCATCGCCGCCGCGTTATCGCCGTCGACCGAGCCGAAATTGCCCTGTCCGTCGACCAGCATATATCGCAGCGAGAAATCCTGCGCCATGCGGACGATGGTGTCGTAGACCGACTGGTCGCCGTGCGGATGGTATTTACCGATCACGTCGCCTACGATGCGCGCCGATTTCTTGTACGGCCGGTTCCATGAATTGCCGAGTTCATGCATGGCGAACAAAACCCGGCGATGCACCGGCTTCAGGCCGTCGCGCACGTCGGGCAGTGCCCGCCCCACGATCACGCTCATCGCGTAGTCGAGGTAGGAGCGGCGCATTTCTTCTTCCAGGCTGACCGGAAGGGTTTCTTTGGCGTAGACGGACATGCTCGGTGGGGGCGTGCGCCAGTCGCGTTGCTGCCGGGCCGGCGCGGTCGAAAGTCAAGCCCACCATGCTAACAGCGCCGAGCGTTGCTCCCGCGCAGTGCGCGGCAGCGGGCGGGGCGCCCGACGGCGCGACGTGCGGCGCTGCTTGTGGCAGAATCCAGACGACGGACGGACCGCGGCGACTTGCCATCGCAGACGCGTGTCGCGCTTGCCCTGCTACCCCGCGTAGGATATTGCGGCGGTTCCCACTTTGGAGATGAAAAACATGATCAAGACCCAAAAGCTTGCAAAAATTCTGGTCATTGTCGCTATGACCGCATTTGGCGGTAGCGCGTTCGCGCAAAGCGCGTCGCGCGTCGACAACTGGGTCAATCCCTATGGCCAGGCCTGGAAGAGCGGTACCGGACTGTGCTGGCGCGACAACTTCTGGACGCCCGCCACCGCGCTGAGCAGCTGCGACGGCGCGATCGTCGCCCAAGCCGCGATGCCGGCCCCGGCCCCGGCCCCGGCCGCCGAACCCGCCCCGGCTCCGGCCCCGGCGCCCGCGCCCGTGCCGACCAGCGAGAAGGTGACCTACTCGGCCGACGCGTTCTTCCAGTTCGACAAGGCGGTGCTGCGCCCGGCGGGCAAGCAGGCGCTGGCGGAACTGGCGGCCAAGATCAAGGACGTCAACCTCGAGACCGTGGTGTCGACCGGCTATACCGACAGTTTCGGCAGCGCCGCGTACAACATGAAGCTGTCGCAGCGTCGCGCCGAGTCGGTCAAGGACTACCTGGTCAGCCAGGGGATCCCGGCCGACAAGATCTACATTGAAGGCAAGGGCAAGACCAACTTCCGTGTCGATCCGAAGACCTGCCACGGCACCTTCAAGCAGCGCGTGGCCTGCCAGGCGCCGAACCGCCGTGCGGTGGTCGAGATCGTCGGCAGCCACATGGTGATGACGCAACCCGCTCAGCAGTGAGCCCCGGCGACCGGGCCTGACGGCCCGGTCGCGGCAGGCTGCAAGCAGCCCGTCCCCGGCCGCGCCCTGGCGCGGTTCGCAGCCCCGCCTCGGCGGGGCTTTTTGCTGGCATACTCGGCGGGTAGCGAGTGAACATCGCGCTGCCCGCGCGACCGATCATGGAAACCTCTACTGCAAACTCCCGGCCGGGCGCGAGTCCCGGCAACTCCGATGCGGCCGAACTGAACAAATTCGCCGAGGCGGCGCACCGCTGGTGGGACGCCGAGGGCGAGTTCAAGACCCTGCACGACATCAACCCGCTGCGACTGCAGTGGATCGCCTCGCATGTCGAGCTCGCCGGCAGCCGGGTGCTGGACATCGGTTGCGGCGGGGGCATCCTGTCGGAATCGCTGGCCGCGCGCGGCGCGCGGGTCAGCGCGATCGACCTGGCCGAGCGCGCGCTCAAGGTGGCGCGCATGCATGCGCTGGAGGCCGGGCTGGAGATCGATTACCAACTGTGCAGCGCCGAACAACTGGCCGAGCAGCGGCCGGCGGCCTTCGACGTCGTGTGCTGCATGGAAATGCTCGAGCATGTGCCCGACCCCGCCTCGGTGGTCAGGGCCGCGGGGCGGCTGGTGCGCGACGGCGGCTGGGTGTTCTTCTCGACCATCAACCGCAACCTCAAGTCCTTCGCGCTGGCGATCGTCGGCGCCGAATACCTGCTGCGGCTGCTGCCCCGCGGCACGCATGACTACGCGCGGCTCATCCGCCCCAGCGAACTGGCCGGCTGGGCGCGCCAGGCCGGGCTGGACGCGGTCGAATTCCGCGGCCTCGAGCCGGCCTGGCCGGGCGGCGGCTGGCGCCTGGGCCGGCGGGTCGACGTGAACTATTTCCTCGCCTGCCGGCGCAACGGCTGATGGCGGGCCAACACGTCACCGCGGCAGCCGACCCGGCCGCTCCTGCGCGGGCCGCGGCGCCCCGCGTGCCCTACCGCTGCGTGCTGTTCGACCTCGACGGCACGCTGGTCGACAGCGCGCCCGATCTGGCGGCGGCGCTCAACCGCATGCGCCGCCGGCGCGGACTGCCCGACGCGCCGCTCGAGCAGTTGCGACCGATGGCCTCGCACGGCGCCCGCGGGCTGCTGCAGGCGGGGCTGGGGGCCGCGCCGGGCGACCCCGACTGGGTGCTGCTGCGCGATGAGTTCCTCGCCGACTACGAGTCGGCGATCTGCGTGCACACCCGCCCCTTCGACGGCGTCGCGGAGCTGTTGCGGGACTTGCGCCGACGCGCGCTGCCCTGGGGAATCGTCACCAACAAGCTTTCCCGCTACAGCAGCGCGCTGCTCGAGCGGCTGGACCTCGGCGAGCGGCCCGGCTGCGTGGTCAGCGGCGATACCGTGGCACGCGCCAAGCCGGCGCCCGATCCGCTGCTGCACGCGGCCGCCAGCCTGGGGGTCGACCCGGCCATCTGCCTGTATGTCGGCGACGACCTGCGCGACGTGCAGGCCGCGCTGGCCGCCGGCATGGACGCGGCCGCCGCGGCCTATGGCTACGGCGGCGCCGACGCGGCGCGCCAGTGGGGCGCGCACCATGTGGTGGAGCGCCCGCTGCAGTTGCTGCAGTGGCTGGCGGCCTGAGGGCTGCCGCGCGGCCTCAGCGCGGCTTGCGCTGGGCCGATTTCGGGCGGAACGCCGGACAGACCTCGGGGTCGGTCTCCAGGTACGGCCCGCCGATCAGATCGATGCAATAGGGCACCGCGGCGAACACCCCCTTGACCAGCAGCCGCCCGTCGGCATCCCGTACGCCCTCCAGGGTCTCGCGGATGGATTTCGGCTGCCCCGGAAGGTTGAGGATCAGCGCCTGGCCGCGGATCACCCCGAGCTGGCGCGACAGGATCGCGGTGGGCACAAAATGCAGGCTGATGCGTCGCATTTCCTCGCCGAATCCCGGCAGCAGCCGATCGGCCACGTCGGCGGTGGCCTCCGGGGTGACGTCTCGCGGCGCCGGCCCGGTGCCGCCGGTGGTCAGCACGAGGTCGCAGCGCTGCTCGTCGACCAGTTCGCGCAGCGTCGCGGCAATGCTCGGCCGCTCGTCGGGGATCAGCCGCTCGCTCAGGCGCAGCGGGTTGCGCAACGCGCGCTGCAGCCACTCGCGCAGCGAAGGCAGGCCCTGGTCGGCGTATTGGCCGCTGGAGGCGCGGTCGCTGATGGAGACCAGGCCGATGTGCGCCGGATCGAAGTTCGCGGCGGACTCACTCGGTGTCGGTGGCTGGGTGCTCATCGTCGGTACCTTGCAGCAGTTCCTTGAGTTGGCGGTACAACGCGCGGTAGTGGCGAGGCGGCTTGCCCGCCGCGCGCTCGGCGCGCGCGGCGCGGATTGCCTGGCGCAGCGCCTGCACCGGCGCCCCCGGGTGTTCGTGCAGCCATTGCGTCAGCGCCTGGTCGTCGGCCAGCAGGCGCTCGCGCAGGTCCTCGAGCTGATGCAGCCGCGCGACCTCGGCGCGGCTGTCCCCGGTGGCGTCGAGCAGCGCCTGGCGCAACGGCTCGGCGTCGACCTGGCGCATGAGCTTGCCGATGTACTGCGCGTGCCTGCGCCGGCCCTCGAAGCTGGACAGGCGCGATGCCTCGCGCAGCGCCTGGCGCAGGGTGTCGGGCACGTCGAGCAGGTCGATGCGCTCGCGCGGCAGGCGCGCCAGGCGCTCGCCCAGCTCCTGCAACTCGAGCATCTCGCGCTTGCGCTGGCTCTTGCTCGGCGGGCCGGCGCCGGCATCGTCGGCCACGCCGTGCGGGTCGGTCGGGATGTTCATCGGCCGGTATTATCGGTCGGGTCGCACGTCGGGGCCCGCACCAGCCGCCCGCGGCGCCGCCAATCCACTTTCACGTCGCAGGTATTCCGTGGCTCCCTTCGCATACACCCAGGCCGATTTCGAGGAACTTACCCAGCTCGCGCTGCGCGAGGCGTTGCAGGCCGGCGCCAGCGACGCCGCGGTCGAGGTGTCGGAGGGCCAGGGCCTGAGTGTCAACGTCCGCCTCGGACGGGTCGAGCAGGTCGAGCACAACACCGACAAGGGGCTGGACATCACGGTGTACGCAGGGCAGCGGCGAGGCCACGCCAGCACCTCGGATTTCTCGGCACAGGCGATCCGCAGCACGGCTCGCGCCGCGTTCGACATCGCCCGCTACACCGCCGAGGACGACTGCGCCGGGCTGCCCGAGTCCGAGCTGCTCGCCGGCGCCGTCGGCGATCCGGGGCTCTACCACCCCTGGCAGCCCAGCGTCGAGCAGGCGGTCGAGCTGGCGCGGCGCGCCGAGGACGCGGCCTTCGCCACCGACCGCCGCATCCGCAACAGCGAAGGCGCCGGGGTGTCGGCGCAGCACATGCATTTCCGGCTGGCCAACACCCGCGGCTTCAGCGGCGGCTACGCCAGCACCCGCCACAGCCTGTCGTGCGTGCCGATCGCCGGCCGCGGGGACGACATGCAACGCGACTATTGGTGGAGCAGCCGGCGCGATGCCTCGCAACTGGCGCCCGCCGAGGCGCTCGGGCGCTACGCCGCCGAGCGCGCGCTGGCGCGGCTGCGCGCGCGCAAGCTGGCCACCGGGCAGTACCCCGTGTTGTTCGAGGCGCCGCTGGCGGCCGGGTTGATCGGCTCGCTGGTGCATGCCGCCAGCGGCGGCTCGCTGTACCGCAAGACCTCGTTCCTGGTCGACCAGCTGGGCAAACAGGTGCTGGCCGACCACCTCGACCTGCTCGAAGACCCGCAGGTGCCCGACGCCATGGGCAGCGCGCCGTTCGACGACGAGGGCGTGCGCACCCGGCGCCGGCAGGTGGTGCGCTCCGGCGTCCTCGAAGGCTACTTCCTGTCCACCTACTCGGGGCGCAAGCTCGGGCTGCCCACCACCGGCAACTCCGGCGGAGCGCACAACCTCAGCCTGAGCAGCTCGCTGACCCGAGCCGGGGACGACCTGCCGCGGATGCTGCGCAAGCTCGACCGCGGGCTGTTCGTGATCGAGCTGATCGGCCACGGCATCAATTACGTCACCGGGGACTACTCCCGCGGCGCGATGGGCTTCTGGGTCGAAGGCGGGCAGATCCGCTACCCGGTGCACGAAATCACCATCGCGTCGAACCTGCGCGACATGCTGCTGGGAATCCGCGCGGTCGGCGCCGACGTGCATGTCAGCGGCAGCCGCAGCACCGGCTCGATCCTGGTCGAGTCGATGACCGTGGCCGGCAGCTGACGCGCCGGCGGCGCGCCAGCGTTCAGCCGGCGGCGCGGGCGCCTTCAGCCGACGCGCTCGTACAGCACGAAGTCGTAGGCGGGCACTTCGCGCTCGGCCGCGTGGTGCTCGCGGCTGATCTGGCGGAAGCGCTCGCGAGGCCAATGCGGGAAATACGTGTCGGCCTCGGGGGCTGCGTCGATCTCGGTCAGCCACAATCGCTGCGCCAGCGGCAGCGCCTGCTCGTAGACCTGCGCGCCGCCGATCACGAATACCTCGGGTGCCTCGGCGCAGGCCCGCAGCGCCTGCTCCAGCGTGGGCAGGACCTCGGCGCCCTGCGCGGCGTAGCCCGGGCGGCGGCTGAGGATCAGGTTGCGCCGCCCCGGCAGCGCGCGGCCGATCGACTCCCAGGTGGCTCGGCCCATGATCACCGGATGGCCGTGGGTGAGTTTCTTGAAGTGCGCCAGGTCGGCCGGAATGCGCCAGATCAGCGCCTGGCCGCGGCCGATCGCGCGGTTGCGGGCCAGCGCGGCGATCAGGCTGACACGGGTCTGCGCGGGCAGTTCCCGCGGGGGTTGCCGGGCGTCGCTCATACCGCCACCTGCGCCCTGATCGCCGGATGGTGCCGGTAGTCGAGCAGTTCGACGTCCTCCAGGCGGTAGTCGGCCAGCTCGGCCGGCCGGCGCAGCAAGCGCAGCCGCGGCGGCGCGAACGGCGGCCTCGACAGCTGCAGGCGCACCTGCTCGAAATGGTTGTGGTAGATGTGGCAGTCGCCGCCGGTCCAGATGAATTCGCCGGGCTGCATCCCGCACTGCTCGGCCACCATGTGGGTCAGCAGGCTGTAGCTGGCGATGTTGAAGGGCACGCCGAGGAACAGGTCGGCGCTGCGCTGGTAGAGCTGGCAGCTCAGCCGCGGCGCCTCGCCGCCTCGCGCCGGCGTGACATGGAACTGGAACAGGACATGGCAGGGCGGCAGCGCCATGCGCGGGATGTCGGCGACGTTCCACGCGCTGACCAGGTGGCGCCGCGAGTCGGGGTTGCGGCGCAGCCCGTCGAGCAGCTGGGCGATCTGGTCGATGCGGCTGCCGTCGGGTGCCGGCCAGGAGCGCCATTGCACCCCGTACACCGGGCCGAGCTCGCCCTGCGCGTCGGCCCATTCGTCCCAGATGGTCACGCCGTGGTCGCGCAGGTAGGCAATGTTGCTGTCGCCCCGCAGGAACCACAGCAGCTCGACGACGATGCTCTTGAAGTGCACCTTCTTGGTGGTGACCAGCGGGAATCCCTGGCCGAGGTCGAAGCGCAACTGGGCGCCGAAGAGGCTGCGCGTGCCGGTGCCGGTGCGGTCGGGCTTGTCGGCACCTTCGCGCAGCACCAGGCGCAGCAGGTCTTCGTAGGGGGTGGGGAACATGGACGCACAAACCTCGCGATGCGCGCACGGCGCGGGCCTAAGATGCAGGCTCGATCGTACCTGCAGCCTCGTCGAGCCGGCGCGGCTGGCCGCCTGAATCCCGCGATGAACTCCACCATCCAGCCCCGCCTGCACCATGTCCGCTGCCTGCACCCCGGAGGGCTGCACCGCATGGCCTACTGGGAGTGGGGCGATGCCGCGAATCCCGACGTGGTGGTGTGCGTGCATGGGCTGTCGCGCCAGGGCCGCGACTTCGACCGCCTGGCGCTGGCGCTGAGCGCGCGCTTTCGGGTCGTCTGCCCCGACGTCGCGGGCCGCGGCCGCTCGCAATGGCTGGCTCCCGAGCAGTACCAGGTCGAGCAGTACGTGTCCGACATGGTCACGTTGCTGGCGCGGCTGCGCGCGCGCAGCCTGGGCTGGGTCGGCACCTCGATGGGCGGGCTGATCGGCATCGCGCTGGGCGGCCTGCAGCAAAGCCCGCTGAGCGCACTGGTGCTCAATGACATCGGCCCGACGCTGGCCGAGGCGGGGCTGCGGCGCATCGCATCCAGCCTGGGCCAGAAGATGCATTTCGCCGACCTCGAGCAGGCCGCCGATGCGCTGTGGTCGGTGTCGCAGGGCTTCGGTCCCCACAGCCGGGCAGACTGGCTGGAACTGTGCCGCCCGATGCTGGTGGACGACCCGCAGGGCGGGGTGCGGCTGCACTACGACCCGGCGATCATGCAGGCCTTCTCCCGCCTCGCCGACCCGGCGGCGGCGCCCGCCCTGGACGCCGCCGAGCAGGCGGTATGGCATCTGTACGACCGCATCGCCGCGCCCACGCTGCTGCTGCGCGGAGCGCAGTCGGACATCCTGGATGCCGACACCGCGCGCGCGATGGGCCAGCGCGGGCCGCGCGCCGGGTTGCTGCAGTGGCCGGATGTCGGCCACGCGCCGACCCTGATGACCGCGCAGCAGATCGACCCGGTGGTTCAGTTCCTGCAGCGCCACCTGGCGGCTGGCGCCGCGACGGACACCCGTTGAAGCCCGATGTCGCCTCCGAGCCCGCGGCGGGCGACCTGCTGCAGCGCGCGCGCGGCTTCAGTTCCCCGCTGCTCGCCGGAGTGCTGCTCGACAGCGGCGAGCCCGCGCTGCAGCATGCCGACGCGACGCAGGCCATCCTGGCATCGATCGGCGCCGACGAGGCCACGCGGGCGGCGTGCTGGCTGACCCAGGCGGCCGGCCAGCTGGCCAAGCCCGAGGAGCAACTGAGCAAGGCCTTCGGCCGCGACATCGCGCGGCTGGCTCTCGAGAGCCGCAAGCTGATGGGCATCTTCACGCTGGCGCGCAAGGGTGCCGAGACCGCCAGCGGCGACGGCGCTGCGCACAGCCGCGAGATGCTGCGCCGGCTGCTGCTGGCGATGTCGGAGGACTTGCGGGTGATCCCGCTGCGCCTGGCGTCGCGGCTGCAGACCCTGCGGTTCTTCCACGCGGCCGCGATCGAGCCCTCGGCCGAGTTCGTGCAGTCGTCGCTGCACATCTGGGCGCCGCTGGCCAATCGCCTCGGGCTGTGGCAGATCAAATGGCAGATCGAGGACCTGGCCTTCCGCCTCGAGCAGCCCGACGAGTACGCCCGCGTCGCCGAGTGGATGCGCCGGCGCGGCGCCGAGCAGGAGGCGTTGATCGCCCAGGCCAGCGCCGAGCTGCGGCACGCGCTGGGCGCACAGGGCATCGCCGCCGAGGTCGGCGGCAGGCGCAAGCATGCCTACAGCATCTGGCGCAAGATGCAGGGCAAGTCCCTGGAGCTCGACAAGGTGATGGACCTGCTGGCGCTGCGGGTCATCGTCGACAGCGTCGACCAGTGCTATGCCTCGCTGGGAGTGGTGCACCAGTTGTGGAGCCCGCTGGAAGCCGAGTACGACGACTACATCGCCCGCCCCAAGCTCAACGGCTACCAGTCGCTGCATACCGTGGTGCGCGGGCCGGCGCAGCTGCCGCTGGAAGTGCAGATCCGCACCCAGGCGATGCACCGCCATGCCGAACAGGGGGTGGCCGCGCACTGGGCCTACAAGGAGGCGGGCGCGCAAGGCTACAAGGGGGTCGTGGCCGCTTCCGGCTTCGACGCCAAGGTGGCGCTGGCGCGTCAGCTGCTGGCGTGGCGCGGCGAGTACGCCGCCGGCGGCGGCGCGGCGGCCAATCCCTTCGACGACCGCGTCTATGTGCTGACCCCGCAGGCGCGCATCGTCGAACTCGACAGCGGCAGCACCGCGGTGGACTTCGCCTACGCGGTGCATACCGACCTCGGGCACCGCTGCCGCGGGGCGCGGGTCGACGGCGCGCTGCTGCCGCTGAACACCCCGCTGCGCAGCGGGCAGACGGTGGAGATCATCGTCGCCAAGCAGGGCGGCCCGTCGCGCGACTGGCTCAACCCGGAGCTCGGCTTCCTGCACTCGCAGCGGGCGCGGGCCAAGGTGCGGGCCTGGTTCAACGCCCAGTTGCTCGAGCAGACCATCGCCTCCGGAAGGGCCCAGGTGGACAAGCTGCTGCAGCGCGAAGGCCGCAGCGGACTGAGCCTGCAGGACCTGGCGGTGGGGCTGGGCCTGCGCAGCCCGGAGCAGTTGTTCGAGCGGGTGGGCAGCGAGAACCTGCCGCTGCGCCAGGTCGAGCAGTACCTGCGGGGCGCGCCGAGCGCCGCCGGCGGCGACGAAATGGCGCTGCGCGCGGCCAAGGCGCAAGGCGGCGGGGTGCTGGTGGTCGGAGTCGACGCCTTGCTGACCCAGCTCGCCGGCTGCTGCAAGCCGGCCCCGCCGGACGCCATCTGCGGCTTTGTCACCCGGGGTCGCGGCGTGTCGGTGCACCGCGCCGACTGCGCCAACGCCCGCCACCTGCGGCAGCGCCATCCCGAGCGGGTGATCCCCGTGACCTGGGGCGCGCGCAACGACGGGGTGTACGCGGTCGACCTGCTGGTCGAGGCCGGCGATCGCCACGGCCTGCTGCGCGACATCTCGGAGGTCTTCTCCAAGCAAAAGCTCAATGTCATCGGCGTGCACACGCAGACCCGCGGCGACACCGCGCACATGCTGTTCACCGTGGAGTTGCCGGGGCTGGAGGCGCTCGGGTCGGCGCTGGCGATGCTGCGCGAGGTCAAGGGCGTGCGCAAGGCACAGCGGCGCTGAGGCGGCGCCGGCGCGCGGGGGCGGGTGCGCGTGTTATGATTGTCGGCTTCCAGGCGGTTAGCTCAGATGGTTAGAGCGCTTGCTTGACATGCAAGAGGTCGTTGGTTCGATTCCAATACCGCCTACCAGATCCAGACGATGCAGATCCAGACGATGGTTGGCCCTGCCGGCGCAGCGCATCCGGGTGCCCGGGTGCTGGCCGCAGGGCTTGCCGGGACGCTTCCGAGTCCCTCGCGCGGGCCACGACGGCGCGAGCGGACCGCGTCGCGCTCCGCCCCCTTCGCACCATGCCGAACATCACCCTTCCCGACGGTTCGCGACGCAGCTATGACCACCCGGTCACCCTGGCCGAAGTGGCGGCCGGCATCGGCCCGGGGCTGGCCAAGGCGGCGCTGGCCGCCAGGCTCGACGACCGCCTGGTCGACCTCGACCACCTGATCGAGCACGACGGCCGGGTCAGCATCGTCACCGCGAAGGACCCGGAAGGCCTGGCGATCCTGCGCCACTCGACCGCCCATCTGCTGGCCTACGCGGTCAAGGAACTGTTCCCCGAGGCCCAGGTGACCATCGGGCCGGTGATCGAGGACGGCTTCTACTACGACTTCGCGTACAAGCGGCCGTTCACCCCCGAGGACCTCGAAGCCATCGAGCAGCGCATGCGCCAGATCGCCGAGCGCGACGAACCGGTGCGCAGGCAGGTGTTGCCACGCCAGCAGGCGGTCGAGTTCTTCGAGGCCCACGGCGAGCGCTACAAGGCCGAGATCATCCGCGACATCCCGGCCGGGGAAGACGTTTCGCTGTACACCGAAGGGACGTTCACCGACCTGTGCCGCGGCCCGCACGTACCGTCGACCGGGCGGCTGCGGGTGTTCAAGCTGATGAAGGTCGCCGGCGCCTATTGGCGAGGCGACCATCGCAACGAGCAGTTGCAGCGCATCTACGGTACCGCCTGGGCGCGCAAGGAAGACCTCGACGCCTACCTGTATCGCCTGCAGGAGGCCGAGCGGCGCGACCACCGCCGTCTCGGGCGCGAACTCGACCTGTTCCATTTCCAGGACGAAGCGCCCGGGCTGCCGTTCTGGCACCCCAGGGGCTGGCAGGTGTGGCAGGCGGTCGAGCAGTACATGCGCCGGGTCTACCGCGACAGCGGCTACCACGAGGTGCGGGCGCCGCAGGTGCTCGACGTGAACCTGTGGAAGCGTTCCGGGCACTGGGACAACTACGCCGAGAACATGTTCTTCACCCAGTCGGAGAACAGGGAGTACGCCCTCAAGCCGATGAACTGCCCGGGGCACGTGCAGATCTTCCAGTCGGCGCTGCGCAGCTACCGCGACCTGCCGCTGCGCTACGGGGAGTTCGGCGGCTGCCACCGCAACGAGCCGTCGGGGGCCTTGCACGGGCTGCTGCGCGTGCGCGGCTTCACCCAGGACGACGGCCACATCTTCTGCACCGAAGCGCAGATCGAGTCCGAGGTCGCCGCATTCCACCGCCAGGCGATGCGCACCTACGCGGATTTCGAGCTGGCCGACATCGAGTTGAAGATCGCGTTGCGGCCGGCCAAGCGCATCGGCAGCGACGAGGTGTGGGACAAGGCCGAGGCGGCGCTGCGGGCCGCGCTGCAGGGCTGCGGCGTGCCGTGGACCGAGCTGCCCGGCGAGGGCGCCTTCTACGGGCCGAAGATCGAGTACCACATCAAGGACTCGATAGGGCGCGGCTGGCAGGTGGGCACCATGCAGGTGGACTTCATGATGCCCGAGCGGCTGGACGCCAACTACATCGACGAACACTCCACCCGCCGCCGGCCGGTGATGCTGCACCGCGCGATCCTCGGCTCGATGGAGCGTTTCATCGGCGTGCTGATCGAACACCACGCTGGCGCGCTGCCGGCGTGGCTCGCTCCGGTGCAGGCGGTGGTGCTGAGCATCACCGACGAGTCGGCCGACTATGCTGCGCAGTTGACACAAAGACTGCAAAAACAAGGCCTTAGGGTCGAGTCTGATTTGCGCAACGAAAAGATAAGCTTTAAGATTCGCGAACATTCACTGCAGAAAATTCCCTACCTGCTGGTGGTCGGGGAGAAGGAACGCAAGAGCGAAATGGTTGCGGTGCGCGCGCGCGGCAACCAGGACCTGGGGGTGATGCACCTGCCGGAGTTCGAGGCTCGGCTGCGTTCCGAGCTCGACTCGGTGCTGGCGCGCTGAAGCGGGCGGTCCCTCCTTCGTTCCATCCGGCTTCATTCTGAAAGGCTGAACCATCGCTACGCTACCTAGCCGCAACGCCCCGGAGAAAAGGGCCCACCGCCTGAATCGCGAAATCAACGTGCCCGAAGTCCGTCTGGCCGGCGAGGACAACGAGGCGCTGGGAATCGTCTCCATCGGCGAGGCCTTGCGCCTGGCCGAGGAGCGAGGGGTCGACCTGGTGGAGATCGCCCCGACGGCGGCGCCTCCGGTATGCCGGCTGATGGATTACGGCAAGTTCAAGTACCAGGAGCAGAAGCGCACGCACGAGGCCAAGCTCAAGCAAAAGCAGATCCAGATCAAGGAGGTCAAGTTCCGGCCTGCCACCGACGAGGGCGATTACCAGATCAAGTTGCGCAACCTCAGGCGCTTTCTCGACGACGGCGACAAGGCCAAGGTGTCGCTTCGTTTCCGGGGTCGTGAGATCACCCACCAGGAAATCGGCATGCGCCTGCTCGAGCGGGTGCGCGACGACCTCGAGCCGCAAGCCCAGGTCGAGCAGATGCCCCGCCTGGAGGGCCGGCAGATGATCATGGTGCTGGCGCCGCGCAAGAAGAAGTAAGGCAGGCAGGCGACAGCCGGGCAGCGCGCGGCCATCGCTGGCCGGCTGGCCACCCCGAACCCGCGACACCCCGATCCGCCGCCATGGCCTGGCCATGGCGCGACCCCCGGCAGCGCAGCGCCCCGGCGCGCGCTGCCGATTCCAAGTGCGCACAGGCCGAAGTCCCGCTCTGGCGGGCGCCTGTGAACATGTTCATTCCAACGGAGGCTTCGATGCCCAAGATGAAGACCAAGAAAAGCGCCGCCAAGC
>JAKBBQ010000026.1 GCA_021808405.1 Pseudomonadota bacterium
CCAGCTCGGCCTGACCATGCAGCAGATCGGCTCGTCGATCTCGGCCATGATGGGCGGCGGCTACGTCAACTTCTTCAACCTCGACGGTCGTTCGTACAAGGTGATCCCGCAGGTGCAGCGGCGCTTCCGCCTGACCACTTCGCAACTGCTCGACTACTACATCCGCACCGCCAGCGGCCAGATGGTCCCGCTGTCCACCGTCGTCAGCCTGAAGAACACGGTGCAGCCCGAGACCATCAACCACTTCCAGCAGGCCAACTCGGCGACCATGAACGCGGTGCCCATCCCCGGCGTGTCGCAGGGCAAGGCGCTGGCCGACCTGAAGGCGCTGGCCGAGCGCACCCTGCCCTCGGGCTACAGCTTCGACTACTCCGGGCCGTCGCGCCAGTACATCCAGGAGTCCGGCGGGCTGCTGCTGACCTTCGGCTTCGCGCTGGTGATCATCTTCCTGGCGCTGGCGGCGCAGTTCGAGAGCTTCCGCGACCCCATCATCATCCTGGTATCGGTGCCGATGGCGATCTCCGGGGCGCTGCTGTTCATCAACCTGGGGATCGGCGGCGCGACCCTGAACGTCTACAGCGAGGTCGGGCTGGTGACCCTGATCGGGCTGATTTCCAAGCACGGCATCCTGATCGTGGAATTCGCCAACAACCTGCAGCGCGAGGGCCGCAGCAAGCGCGACGCCATCGAGCATGCCGCCGGCATGCGGCTGCGCCCGATCCTCATGACCACCGCGGCGATGGTGCTCGGCGTGATCCCGCTGATCACCGCCACCGGCGCCGGCGCCGAAAGCCGGTTCAACATGGGGCTGGTGATCGCCTCCGGGCTGGCCATCGGCACCATGTTCACCCTGTTCGTCGTGCCGGCCGTGTACATGATGCTGGCGGCCGACCACAGCCACGAGGCGCGCGCCCAGGCGCTGCGCGACGCCGAGGCCGCCGAGGCGGCGATGCACCACGCCTCTCGCGACGGCGCCTGAGCGCGCCGCCGCCGCGGGAGGCGGGCGGCCGCGAGGCTGCCGTGGGAGCAGGGGGCGGCCGCCAGGCCGCGGGGACCAGGAGGCGGCCGCGGGGCCGCACTTCGGGGTCCGGCCGGCGCCGGCCTCAGGCCAGGCGGTCGCGCTGGCGCTGCACGGCCTGCAGCCTGCGCCCGCTGCGCCGCTCCCAGTCGGCCGCCTGGTCGTCGCCGACCGGGCCGACCTGGAAATAGCGGGACTGCGGGTGGGCGAAGTAAAAGCCGCTGACGCTGGCCGCCGGCAGCATGGCCCAGCTCTCGCTGAGCGACAGGCCCAGCTGCTGCGCGCCCAGCACGCCGAACAGGTCCTGCTTGACCGAATGCTCGGGACAGGCCGGGTAGCCCGGCGCCGGGCGGATGCCCGCATAGTCCTCGTGGATCAGCTGCGCCAGTTCCAGGCGCTCGTCGGCTGCGTAGCCCCACAGGTCGGTGCGCACCCGCAGGTGCAGCCACTCGGCCAGCGCCTCGGCCAGGCGGTCGGCCAGCGCCTTGACGACGATCGCCGAATAGTCGTCATGCGCGGCCAGGAAGCCCTGCACCCGCTGCTCCAGGCCGATGCCGGCGGTCACTGCGAACATCCCGATGTGGTCCGCTGCGGCCCCGCCGGGGGCGATGAAGTCGGCCAGCGCCAGGTTGGGCCTGCGCACGCCGTCGACCACCGGGCGCTCGGTCTGCTGGCGCAGGCCCCACCAGGTCATCAGCGGCTGCCGGCGCGACTCGTCGGCGTAGATCACGATGTCGTCGTCGTCGACGCTGTTGGCCGGGTATAGCCCGAGCACCGCGTTGGCCTGCAGCCAGCGGCCCTCGATGATGCGCTTGAGCATGGCCAGCGCATCGGCATGCACCTGGCGCGCCTGCGCGCCGACCACCGCATCGTCGAGGATGGCCGGAAACGCCCCCGCCAGGTCCCAGGTCTGGAAGTAGGGCCCCCAGTCGATGTAGCGCGCCACCTCGGCGAGGTCGACATTGCGGAACTCGCGGCGGCCGGCGGCTCGCGGCGGCGGTGCCACGCCCGCCGCCCAGTCCAGGCGCAGCTTGTTCCCGCGCGCCTGCTGCAGCGGGATCAGCGGGACCTGGCGCTTGGCGGCGTGCTGGGCGCGGATGCGCTGGTAGTCGGCCCGCACCTCCTCGAGGTAGGCCGCGCGCCCCGTCCCCAGCAGCCCCTGCGCGACGCCCACGCTGCGCGACGCGTCGGGCACGTACACCACCGGGCCGTCGTAGTGCGGCGCGATCTTCACCGCGGTATGCACCCGGCTGGTCGTCGCGCCGCCGATGAGCAGCGGGATGCCGCGCTCGCGGAAGTAGGGGTCGCGCTGCATCTCCGCGGCCACGTGCTGCATTTCCTCCAGGCTGGGCGTGATCAGCCCCGACAGCCCGACGATGTCGGCCTGTTCGTCGCGGGCGCGCGCCAGGATGTCCTGGCAGGGCACCATCACCCCCATGTTCGCGACCTCGAAGTTGTTGCACTGCAGGACCACGGTGACGATGTTCTTGCCGATGTCGTGCACGTCGCCCTTCACGGTGGCGATGACGATCCTGCCGCGCGAGCGCGCGCTGCCGCCCGCCGCCTGGTCCCGGCGCTTGTGCTCCTCGATGAAGGGGATCAGGTGCGCCACCGACTGCTTCATCACCCGCGCGCTCTTGACCACTTGCGGCAGGAACATCTTGCCCTGGCCGAAGAGGTCGCCGACGACATTCATGCCGTCCATCAGCGGCCCTTCGATGACCGACAGCGGCGGCCGCCCCTCGGCCTCGAAGCGCTGCCGCAGTTCCTCGGTGTCCTCGACGATGTGCTCGGTGATGCCGTGCACCAGCGCGTGGGTCAGGCGCTGCTCCAGCGGCAGTTCGCGCCAGGCGTTGCGCGCGCTGTCGTCGCGGCTGCTTCCGCGCACCTGCTCGGCCAGCGCGACCAGGCGCTCGCCGGCGTCGGCGCGGCGGTCCAGCACCACGTCCTCGACGGCCTCGCGCAGCTGCGGGTCGAGGTCGTCGTACACGCCGATCTGGCCGGCATTGACGATGCCCATGTCCATGCCGGCGCGGATGGCGTGATACAGGAACACCGTATGGATGGCCTCGCGCACCGCGTCGTTGCCGCGGAAGGAAAAGCTCACGTTGCTCACCCCGCCCGACACCTTGGCGCCCGGCAGGTGGGCCTTGATCCAGCGCGTGGCCTCGATGAAGTCGACCGCGTAGTGGTTGTGCTCCTCGATGCCCGTGGCGATGGCGAAGATGTTGGGGTCGAAGATGATGTCCTCGGGCGCGAAGCCGACCTCGTCGACGAGGATGCGGTAGGCGCGCCGGCAGATGTCGATGCGCCGCTGGCAGGTGTCGGCCTGGCCCCGCTCGTCGAAGGCCATGACCACCGCCGCCGCGCCGTAGCGCCTGACCAGGCCGGCCTGGCGCACGAACTCCTCGGCTCCGGCCTTCAGCGAGATCGAATTGACCACCGCCTTGCCCTGCACGCAGCGCAGGCCCGCCTCGATGACCTCCCACTTCGACGAATCGATCATCACCGGCACGCGCGCGATGTCGGGCTCGGACGCGAGCAGGTTGAGGAAGCGCACCATCGCGGCGCGGCTGTCGAGCATCGCCTCGTCCATGTTGACGTCGATGATCTGCGCGCCGTTCTCCACCTGCTGGCGCGCCACCGCCAGCGCCTTGTCGAAGTCCCCGGCCAGGATCAGGCGGGCGAAGGCCTTCGAGCCGGTGACGTTGGTGCGCTCGCCGATGTTCACGAACAGCGAGCCCGGGCCGATCACCAGCGGCTCGAGGCCGGCCAGCACCAGCGGTGGGATGTCGGGACTGCGGTCGGCGGCGGGGTCAGGGGTGCTCATCGGCATGGATTGGCAGGCGGCGGCGCCGGCGGGCAGCGCGCCGCGGGGTGGGATGAAGGCCGGGGCGGGCGCGCCGGCGACGGTCGCGGCGCGCAAACGGCTCGCATCCCCTGCGGGGTGCGACAATCCGGCCTGACACCGATTCTAGGCAAGCCCAGATGTCACTGTTCAGCCGTTTGCGCCCCCGCCGCCCGGCGCCCGGGGTGGCCGAGTGGATGCCGCGCATCGTCGATGCCCTGCTGCGGATGCCCACCTGGGTGGCGCTGTCGCGTGGCGAGGCGCTGGCGGTCGCGCAGCGCATGCAGGTGCGCAGCATGCCCGCCGGGACCGCGTTCATCCGCCAGGGCGACCCGGCTCCCGGCAGCGGCATGATGCTGCTGCTCGACGGCGAGGTGGCCATCGAGAAGCAGGGCAACGGCCCGCAGGGCGACGGCCTGGTGGTGTCGCTGGCGCGTCCGGGAGCGCTGCTGGGGGAAATGGGCATCCTCAACGATGCGCCGCGCTCGGCCAGCTGCGTGGCCAGCACCGACGTGGTGCTGGCGCTGCTCAGCAGCCAGGCGCTGAAGGATCTGGTCGAGCAGTCGCCGCGCGCCGCCGCCAAGCTGGCGCTGGGGGTGGCGTCGCGACTGGCCGAGCAGCTGCGGTCGACCTCCAACAAGCTGTCCACGCTGTCGCAGGTCACCGCGGCGATGCATCCCACGCTGGACGCCGCGTCGCTGACCGGCGCCGCGCGGCGCCCGCAGCGCCCGCTGTGAGGCCGCGCGGCGCGCCGGCCCTCAGTCGTCGCGCCGCAGCGCCAGGCGCTCGCCCTGGCCCAGCGATTGCGGATCGCTGAGCTCGATCGCGATCTGCGTGCACACCACCCGGCACAGCTGCATCGCCTGCTGGTTCTGCACCCGGTACTGGATGCTGTTGCCGACGCGCCGGCGCGAGACGATTCCGGCCAGGTACAGCACCTTCAGGTGCTGCGACACGTTGGGCTGGGTCGAGCGCACGTCGGCGACGATCTCGTTGACGCCCTTTTCCTTGTCGCAGATCGACTGCAGGATGCGCAGGCGCAGCGGCGTGGCCAGCACCCCGAACAGTTCCGCGGCGGCCGCGAACACCCGCTCGGCCTCGCCGGCCTGCGCGCCCTGGCCATCCAGCAGCGCTGCGCCGCGCACGGCGGGAGAGGCAAGAGCATCGGCCTGAGCCGGGTGCAGGCTATTGACTTGCGGCATAGAAGACTCCTGGGCGCGCCAGCGCGCGCGGGGGTTGGTCGCGCACGGCGCGGTCGATCGCGGCGATGTGTTCGGGGGTGGTGCCACAACAGCCGCCGACGAGGTTGACCAGGCCCTCGGCGGCGAATTCGTGCAACAGCCTGGACGTGACCTCGGGGGTTTCGTCGAAACCGGTGTCGCTCATCGGGTTGGGCAATCCCGCGTTGGGGTAGCAGCTGATGTAGGTATCGTCTGCCGCGCGCGCCAGTTCCTGCAGGTATGGACGCATCAGCGCGGCCCCGAGGGCACAGTTCAGCCCCACCGCCAGCGGCCGCGCATGGCGCACGCTGGCCCAGAACGCCGGCACCGTCTGCCCCGACAGGATGCGCCCCGAGGCGTCGGTGACCGTGCCGCTGATGATCAGCGGCAGGCGCTCGCCGCTGGCCTCGAACCATTCGTCGATGGCGAACAGCGCGGCCTTGGCGTTCAGGGTGTCGAAAATGGTTTCCACCAGGAACAGGTCGACTCCGCCTTCGCCGAGCGCGCGCACCTGCTCGAAATAGGCGCTGCGCAACTGCTCGAAGTCGACGTTGCGCGCGCCCGGATCGTTGACGTCCGGGCTGATGCTGGCGGTCCTGGGGGTGGGGCCGATCGCACCCGCGACGAAGCGCGGCCGCTCGGCGCTGGAGCGGCTGCGCGCGCTGTCCAACGCCAGCTTGGCCGAGGCGCGGTTCATTTCGTCGGCCAGTTCGGCCATCGCGTAGTCCTGCTGGGCGATGCGCGTCGCGCCGAAGGTGTTGGTTTCGATGATGTCGGCGCCGGCGTCCAGGTAGCTGTCGTGGATGTCGCGGATCAACTGCGCCTGGGTCAGGCTGAGCAGGTCGTTGTTGCCCTTCAGGTCATGCCCCCAATGCTCGAACCGGCTGCCGCGATATTGCGCCTCGCTGAGACGCAGGCGCTGGATCATCGTTCCCATCGCGCCGTCGAGGACCACGACGCGCTTCTGGAGCAATTGCGGCAATTGCGTGGCGCGCGTATAGATCGGGCGACCGTTTGTCCAAGTTGACTTGCGCATGTGCGGATTCTAATTGCGCCTCTGCCCACGCTGCCGGCCCGGGCTTGCGCGTCCCGATAGCATGGTCCCGCCGACGTCGCCGTCGCGCGCCCCACCGGGCCCGCGACGGCGACGCGGCAGGCCCGGCCAAGCCGCGGAAGACCCCGCGGCCGCAGCTGCCCGCGCCGCTGCCGGCCGGTCACTCCCCACCCCAGGAGGACCTGGCAATGCATCCCCAGCACCATCCCACGGGCGCCGCGCAGCGGCGCCCGTCGCTACGGCGCGCGCTGCTCGGCGCGGCGCTGCTGGCCACCGCGTACGCCCCCCACGTGCCGGCCGAGCAGCCGGCGATCAGCGTGCGCGACCCCTGGATCCGGCTGCTGCCCGCCGGGCTGCCGGCCAGCGCCTACATGCGTCTGGACAACCATTCGTCCAGGCCGATGGCGCTGGTCAATGCCGACAGCCCCGAGCACTACAGCAGCGTGGCGCTGCACCGCACCGTCAAGAGGGGCGCCATCCGCACGATGAAGGCGGTCGATCGCGTGGTGATCCCCGCCCACGGCCATCTGCGCCTGGCCCCCGGCGGCTACCACATCATGCTGCTCAACGCCAAGCACCCGATCGAGCCCGGCCAGCAGGTGCCGATCACCCTGCGCTTCGCCGACGGCAGCCGCGTCACCGCGCGCTTCCTGGTGCGCAAGGCCGGCGACGGCCCGCAGCGGCACGCCCCGTCGCGCCCGCGCACCGACACGCCGTACGCCGGTTGAAGCGCTCGCCCGCGCCGACCGGGCGGCGCGGCGGCGCGAGCAGCGCCGCGAGAATCGCGGGCGCTTCCTACAATGGCCTTTTGCATCGACGCCATGAACGCCCCCACCGCCCCCACCCGCCCGGCCGAAGCGCGCGAGCCCGCCGCGCAGCAGGCCGCCAGCGACGACGCGCCGGCACGCCTGCGCGAGATCCCCTACAACTACACCTCGTTCTCGGATCGTGAAATCGTCATCCGGCTGCTCGGCTCCGGAGCCTGGGAGTGGCTCGACCAGTTGCGCCAGCAGCGGCGCACCGGCCGCAGCGCGCGCATGCTCTACGAGGTGCTGGGCGACATCTGGGTGGTCAAGCGCAACCCCTACCTGCAGGACGACCTGCTGGCGTCGAGCAAGCGTCGTCGGGCGCTGATCGACGCGCTGTGGCACCGGCTGCGGGAAATCGACAAGCGCCGCAGCCTGGAGGCCGATGCCCAGGCACAGGCGCGCGACCGCCTGGTGGGCAGCCTGCTCGAGCGCGCGCGCGACGCGGTGACCGAATTCGCCGCCTGGTTCGACAGCGTGGCCGCGCTGCGCCGGCGCGCCCAGCGCGAACTGGCGCGCCACACCCGGCGCGACAACATCCGCTTCGACGGCCTGGCGCGCGCCGCCCACATGACCGACGCCACCGACTGGCGGGTCGAGGTGCCCTTCGTGGTGCTGTGCCCGGACAGCGAGGCCGAGATGGCCGAGCTGGTGCGCGCCTGCGTCGACCTCGGGCTGACCATCGTCCCGCGCGGAGGCGGCACCGGCTACACCGGCGGCGCGGTGCCGCTGGTGTGGAACAGCGCGGTGATCAACACCGAGAAACTCGAGGACCTCGGCGAGGTCGAGTCCGTCGAGCTGCCCGGGGTGGGACACCCGGTGCCGACCATCCGCACCGGCGCCGGGGTGGTCACCCAGCGCGTGGCCGACCGCGCGGAACAGGCTGGGCTGGTGTTCGCGGTCGACCCGACCTCGGCCGAGGCCTCGTGCATCGGCGGCAACATCGCGATGAACGCCGGCGGCAAGAAGGCCGTGCTGTGGGGCACCGCGATCGACAACCTGGCCTGGTGGCGCATGGTCGACGCGCAGGGGCGCTGGATCGAGGTCACCCGCCTGGAGCACAACCTGGGCAAGATCCACGAGGTCGAAGTCGCGCGCTTCGAGTGCCGCACCTTCGCCAGCGACGGCACCACGCTGCTCGACACGCGGGTGCTCGAAGTCCCCGGTGCGCGCTTTCGCAAGGCCGGGCTCGGCAAGGACGTCACCGACAAGTTCCTCGCCGGGCTGCCCGGGGTGCAGAAGGAAGGCTGCGACGGCATCATCACCAGCGCACGCTGGGTGCTGCACCGCATGCCGCCGCGCATCCGGACCTTCTGCCTGGAATTCTTCGGCCAGGCGCGCGACGCGATCCCGTCGATCGTCGACATCAAGCAGTACCTCGACCAGCTCCCCGGCGGAGCCATCCTGGCGGGGCTGGAACACCTGGACGAGCGCTACCTGCGCGCGGTGGGCTATGCGCCCAAGAGCAAGCGCGGCGCCTTCCCGAAGATGGCGCTGTTCGGCGACATCGTCGGCGAGGACGACGACGCGGTGGCGCGCGCCACCGCCGAGGTGGTGCGCATGGCCAACGCCCGCGTCGGCGAGGGCTTCGTCGCGGTCAGCGCCGAGGCGCGCAAGAAATTCTGGCTCGACCGCAAGCGCACCGCGGCGATCGCCCGCCACACCAACGCCTTCAAGATCAACGAGGACGTGGTCATCCCCCTGCCGCGCATGGGGGAATACGTCGACGGCATCGAGCGCATCAACATCGAGCTGTCGCTGCGCAACAAGCTGCAGCTGGCCGCTGAGCTCGACCGCATGCTGCGCGGGCGCTGGTCGCTGGCGCGCAACGAGGAGCTGGGCGAAGGCGAAGCCATCGTCGCCGAGGAGGACCTGGAGCAACTGCGCCAGCCGGCGCTGGAATTGCTCGAGCTGGTCCACGCGCGCTGGGCTTTCCTGCTCGAGCAGATCGACACCCCGCTATCGCAGCTGCTGCCCCACCTGGCCGATCCGCTGCTCGGCGGCGCCGGTGGCCAGACGGCCGCGATGCAGATGCTGCACCGCAGCCCGCGCGCGACCCTGTTCCACCTGCTGCAGGAACACACCCTGCGGGTGTCGTGGAAGCAGGAGCTGCGCAAGCCCCTGCATACCCTGCTCGCGGGCGCCGCGTTCGCGCCGTTGCGCGCCGAGATCGACTCGCTGCACAAGCGCATCCTCAAGGGCCGCGTCTGGGTGGCGCTGCACATGCACGCGGGCGACGGCAATGTGCACACCAACATCCCGGTCAACTCCGACGACTACGCGATGCTGCAGTCGGCGCACCAGGCGGTGGCGCGCATCATGCGCCTGGCGCGTTCGCTGGACGGGGTCATTTCCGGCGAACACGGCATCGGCATCACCAAGCTGGAGTTCCTGGACGAAGGCGAGCTGGCGCCGTTCCGCGACTACAAGCAGGCCGTCGACCCCGAGGGGCGGTTCAACCGCGGCAAGCTGCTGCGCGATGCCGCACTGCCGGCCGACCTCACCAACGCCTACACGCCGAGCTTCGGCCTGATGGGCCACGAGTCGCTGATCATGCAGCAAAGCGACATCGGTGCGATCGCCAATTCGGTGAAGGACTGCTTGCGCTGTGGCAAGTGCAAGCCGGTCTGCGCGACCCACGTGCCCCGCGCGAACCTGCTCTACTCGCCTCGCAACAAGATCCTCGCCACCTCGCTGCTGGTCGAGGCCTTCCTGTACGAGGAGCAGACCCGCCGCGGCATCAGCGTGCACCATTGGGAGGAATTCGAGGACGTGGCCGACCATTGCACGGTCTGCCACAAGTGCGAGGCGCCCTGCCCGGTGGACATCGACTTCGGCGATGTGTCGATGAACATGCGCAACCTGTTGCGCAAGATGGGCAAGAAGAGCTTCAACCCGGCCAGCGCCGCCGGCATGCTGTTCCTCAACGCCACCGATCCGCGCACCATCAAGGCCGCGCGCACCGCGATGATCGGCTGGGGCTTCAAGGCGCAGAACCTGGGCTACCGCATGCTGCGCGCGCTGGGCAGGCGCCAGACCGCGGCGCCGCCGTCGAGCACCGGGCGCATCGCGCTGCGCGAGCAGGTGATCCACTTCGTCAACAAGCCGATGCCCGGCGGCCTGCCGAAAAAGACCGCGCGCGCCCTGCTGGACATCGAGAATCCGGATTTCGTCCCGGTGATCCGCAACCCGCAGGCCACTTCGGTCGACTCCGAGGCGGTGTTCTACTTCCCCGGCTGCGGCTCCGAGCGCCTGTTCTCCCAGGTCGGGCTGGCGACCCAGGCGATGCTCTGGCACGTCGGGGTGCAGACCGTGCTGCCGCCCGGCTACCTGTGCTGCGGCTATCCGCAGCGCGGCAGCGGGATGTACGAGCGCGCCGAGAAGATCATCACCGACAACCGGGTGTTGTTCCACCGCGTGGCCAACACCCTGAACTACCTGGACATCAAGACAGTCATCGTCAGCTGCGGAACCTGCTATGACCAGCTGCAAGGCTACGAATTCGACAAGATCTTCCCCGGTTGCCGCATTGTCGACATCCACGAGTTCCTCCTCGAGAAGGGGCTGCGGCTGCCCCAGGACGCAGCGGGCGCCTACCTCTACCACGACCCCTGCCACAGCCCGCTGAAGCAGCGCGAGGCGATGAAGACGGTGCGCGGGCTGCTGGGCGAGCAGGTGCGCAAGGCCGACCGCTGCTGCGGCGAAAGCGGCCTGCTGGGAATCCACCGGCCGGACATCTCCACCCAGGTGCGCTTTCGCAAGACCGAGGAACTGCGGCAGGACGAGCAGGCGCTGCGGGCGCAGGGCCACCAGGGCGACATCAAGATCCTGACCTCCTGCCCGAGCTGCCTGCAGGGCCTGTCCCGCTACCGCAACGACCTGCAGCACGGGCTGCTGGAGGCCGACTACATCGTCATCGAGATGGCGCGCAAGATCCTCGGCGAGGACTGGATGCCCGCCTACGTGCGCGCGGCCAACGCCGGCGGCATCGAGCGCGTGCTGGTATGAGCCGCGGCGCTGCCGGCCTGGCCGCCGGCTTGCCGGCGCAAGGCCCGCAGGCGAGCCCGGGCTGTGCGCTATGCGAGCGACCGGGGGGCATCCTGGTCTGGGACTCGCCATGGATGCGCCTGATCCGCGCCGACGAGGCGCTGCATCCGGCGACCTGGCGCCTGGTGTGGAGCCGCCACGTCGCCGAGTTCTCCGATCTGTCCAGGCTCGAGCGCGTGGCCTGCTGCGACGCGCTGGCGCTGGTCGAGGAGCAGCTGCGCGAGCAGCTGCGGCCGCGCAAGCTCAACCTGGCCGCGCTGGGCAACCTGGTCCCCCACCTGCATTGGCACCTGATCGCCCGCTGGGAGTGGGACGCCCACTGGCCGCAAGCGGTGTGGGCGACGCAGCAGCGCGAGGCCGACGCGGCGCGGCTGCAGGCGCTGGCGCAGCGCCTGCCCGACATCGACCAGCGGCTGCGCCAGGCGCTGCAACAGCGCTTCGACCCTCAGATCACCTTGGAGTAGCGCGGGCGCTGCAGCTGCGCGCTGGCGTCGTGCAGCCGGCGGTCGAACTGCATGGCCAGCACCCGCACCAGCAGCCGTCCCTGCGGAGTGACCCGCAGCACCAGGTCGTCGACCTGCACCAATCCGGCCTGCGCCAGCGGCTGCAGGCGACGCAGGTCGGCGTCGAAGTACTGCTGCGCGTCGGCCACGCCGTGGCGCGCGGCGAGTTGCCCCAGGTCCAGCGAAAAGTCGCACATCAGGCGCTGGATGGCCTCGCGGCGCAACCGATCGTCGGCGTCGAGGGTGATGCCGCGCTCCACCGGCAGCCGGCCCTCGGCCAGCGCCGCACCGTAGGCATCCAGGGTCTTGTAGTTCTGGGCGTAATGCGGCCCGAGCTTGGAGATGCCCGACACCCCGAAGGCCAGCAGGTCGAGTTCGGCCTGGGTCGAGTAGCCCTGGAAGTTGCGGTGCAGCCGGCCCTCGCCCTGCGCCCTCGCGAGTTCGTCGTCGGGCAGCGAGAAATGGTCCATGCCGATATACACATAGCCGGCATGGGCCAGGCGCCGGATCGCCAGCCCGAGCAGCAGCAGCTTGGCCTGCGGCGTCGGCAGTTCATCCTCGCGGATGCGCCGCTGGGGGGTGAAGCGCGACGGCAGGTGGGCGTAGCTGTACAGCGCGATCCGCTGCGGACGCAGGTCCAGCACCTTTTCGAGCGTGGTCGCGAAATTGAAGGCGTTCTGCCGCGGCAGGCCGTAGATCAGGTCGACGCTGACCGAGGCGAAGCCGCTGGCCCTGGCGGCATCGATGACCTCGCGCGTCTCTTCGAAGCTCTGGATGCGGTTGACCGCCTGCTGCACCGCCGGGTCGAAGTCCTGCACGCCCACGCTCATGCGGTTGAAGCCCAGGCTCGCCAGGTGCTCGACCCTGCGCGCACCGACCTTGCGCGGGTCGATTTCGATGGAGAACTCGCCGCCGTCCTGCAAATCGAAGTGGCGACGCGTGAAATCCATCAGGCGCGAGGTCTCGGCGTCGTCGAGGAAGGTCGGCGTCCCGCCGCCCCAGTGCAACTGGGGCACCGCGGCGCGTTGCCGCAGCGTGCCCGCGACCAGGCGCATTTCCTCCTCGAGCTGGTCGAGGTAAGGGGCGCTGCGCGAATGGTTGCGGGTGGGGATCTTGTTGCAGCCGCAGTAATAGCAAAGGGTTTCGCAGAACGGAATGTGCACGTACAGCGACACCGCGGCCGGCGACGCGTCTCGCAACGCCCGCGCATGCTCGGCAGCGCCGTAGCCGGGGCCGAAGCGGTCGGCGGTCGGATAAGAGGTGTAGCGGGGACCCGAAACGTCGAAACGCTGGATCAACTCGGGCTGGAAGTCCAGCGACATGGAGGGGATCTGGATCATGGGTCGATCATCGGCCTGTGACCTGTTCATGGTTTTGATATAGAACAAAACGTCTCGTTGTTGCCCCTGGGCAACGAAAAAGTCGCCCTGTTGCTTTGCAGCAAACTAAGATGGCAGCCCCAGTGACAGGACAGCCTGCCCGGCGCCCGGCGGCGTGGCAAGGCGGCAGACCCATGCACGACGACCCCACGCAGGACAAGGCCTCGATGACCGCGCTCAGCCTGGGCGCGCTCGGAGTGGTCTACGGAGACATCGGCACCAGCCCGCTGTACGCGTTCAAGGAGGCCTTCAGTCCCGGCCACAGCCTGGGCGTCGACCCGGCCAATGTCTACGGCGTGCTGTCGCTGATCTTCTGGGCGCTGACCATCATCGTCACGGTCAAGTACGTCGGGCTGGCGCTGCGCGCCGACAACGACGGCGAAGGCGGGATCCTGGCGCTGATGGCGCTGGTGATGCGCCGCTATGCCGCGCCGTCGCGCGGCAGGGTGCTGGTGGTGGTGCTGGGGCTGGTCGGCGCGGCGATGTTCTACGGCGACAGCATCATCACCCCGGCGATTTCGGTGCTGTCGGCGATCGAGGGCACCGCGGTCGCGACGCCGCTGCTGCAAGATGCCGTGATCCCGCTGACGGTAGCGGTCCTGATCGGGCTGTTCCTGGTGCAAAAGCGCGGCACCGCGCTGGTCGGAGCGTATTTCGGCCCGGTGATGATGCTGTGGTTCATCGCCCTGGGGCTGCTCGGGCTGTTTCACGTGGCCGCCCACCCACTGGTGCTGCGCGCGCTGAACCCGTGGTGGGGAATCGAAATGTTCGTGCGCGAGCCCGGGCTGGCGCTGTTCCTGCTGGGCGCGGTTTTCCTGACCCTGACCGGGGGGGAGGCGCTGTACGCCGACATGGGGCACTTCGGCCGCGCGCCGATCCGCCGCGCCTGGTTGGCGGTGGTCATGCCGGGGCTGCTGCTGAACTATTTCGGCCAGGGTGCGCTGGTGCTGGCCCACCCGGCCGCCGGCAAGAACCCCTTTTTCTACCTCGCGCCGAGCTGGGCGCTGTGGCCGCTGGTGGTGCTGGCCACGCTGGCCACGGTGATCGCGTCGCAGGCGGTGATCTCCGGCGCCTACTCGATGACCACCCAGGCCATCAAGCTGGGCTACCTGCCTCGCATGCGGGTGCTGTTCACCAACGAGCGCAACCAGGGCCAGATCTACGTGCCCTTCATCAACTGGACCATGCTGATGTTCGTGCTGGCGCTGGTGCTGGCGTTCCGCAGCTCGGACAACCTGGCGGCGGCCTATGGAATCGCCGTCAACATCACCATGGTCACCACCACCATCTTCCTCTGGCTGGTCGCTCCCCAGCGCTGGCAGTGGCGGACCCGGCGCGCCAACCTGGTGTTCATCCCGCTGATCCTCGTCGAGTTGCTGTTCGTTTCGTCGAACGCGCTGAAGGTCGACCACGGCGGCTGGTTCCCGCTGGTGTTCGTGTCGGCGGTCTACACCATGTTGTCGACCTGGAAGCGGGGACGCAGCCTGCTCAAGCGCCAGTTGCAGGAACATGCGCTGAACCTGCAGGATTTCGTCCACAGCCTGTCCACGTATCCGCCGACCCGGGTCGAGGGCACGGCGATCTACCTGACTCCCAACGCCGAGACCGTGCCGCATGCCCTGCTGCACAACCTCAAGCACAACAAGGTGCTGCACGAACGGGTGGTGTTCCTGTCGGCGCAGACCGCCGACGTGCCGCATGTCAGCGCGGAGCAGGGCATCGAGATGCAGCCGATGGAAGAAGGCATCTACCTGCTGCACGTGCGCTTCGGCTTCAAGGACGAGCCGGACATCCGGCAGTTGCTGAAGGACTGCGAGCGGCTTTCGGGGCTCGAGTTCCACTTGATGGAAACGTCGTTCTTTCTCGCCCGCCAGACCATCATTCCGTCGAAGATCCCGGGAATGGCCTTGTGGCGCGAGGTGCTGTTCTCCTGGATGAGCCGCAACGCCCAGGAAGCCTCCGACTACTTCCGCATCCCGCCGAACCGCGTGGTCGAGCTCGGCACCCAGATCGAGATCTGACAGGGTGTTGCAGGAGGCCGCGGATTCGCCGCCGGCGCTGCCAAAATCCAACACCCGCGGCGCAGCGCAGCGACGTGCCGATGGCAGCCGCGGCCCGGCGTCTGGCATCATGCAGACAGGCCGGCGAGCAACGCTCGGCACGGGAGCGATCCATGACTCTGGCGATGGCTGCCTACAGATCCGTCTACGCGGTCGAGGACGTCGAACGCAAGCTGCACGCCCTGCCCGCAGAGGGCCAGGAGGCGCTGCGCAGCACCTACACCCGCATGATCGAAGCCGGTGGCCAGCGCCTGGCGATCAAGCCAGCCTCGCTGCCCGACCGCGACGCGCTGCAGGCCGAGCTGCCCAATTTCGGCGAGCCGCTGGAGCATATCCTGCGCGCGGTCGCGCTGGCCGCCGATAGCCGCGACCCGGTCGAGGTCATGCCGATGCTCCTGCTGGGCGAGCCGGGAATCGGCAAGACCCATTTCGCGCGGCGCATCGCCGACATGCTCGGCACCAACTGGGCGCTGGCGCCGATGAATGCGCTGACAGCCGGCTGGATCCTGTCGGGCTCGTCGTCGCAATGGAAAGGCGCGCGACCGGGCAAGGTGTTCGAAACCCTGGTGCAGGGGGAGTTCGCCAACCCGGTGGTGGTGATCGACGAAGTCGACAAGGCGGCCTGCGGTGCGCAATACGACCCGCTGGGCGCGCTGTACAGCCTGCTCGAGCACGACACCGCAAGGCACTTCACCGACGAATTCGCCGAAGTGCCGATCGACTGCAGCGCCGTCGTCTGGGTGGCCACCGCCAACGACCCGTCGGGCATCCCCGACCCCATCCTCGACCGCCTGGCGGTGTTCGAGGTCGACGCACCCGACGAAGCCGGCAGGCGGGCGATCGCGGCGCGCCTGTACGACGAACTGCGGCAAAGCCACGACTGGGGCCACCGCTTCCCCGCCGAGCTGTCGGAGTCGGCACTGCAGGCGCTGGGCGAGGCCAGCCCGAGGCAAATGCGGCGCATGCTCGCGACCGCCTTCGGCGCGGCCCGGCTGGCCGGCCGCGGCGAACTGCGGCAGCAGGATTTCCACTGCAACCTGGGACGACGCGCCAACCGCATCGGATTCATCCAGTGAGCCTGATCGGCGGCGCGCCGCACGCAGTGCAGTGGGTCAAGCCGCTGGTTGCGCTGCTGGCCATCATCAATCCCCTGGGGATCGTTCCCTTCTACCTGGCGCTGACCGAGGGCTTCAGCCCTGCGCAGCGCAGGCGCACCATCATCACCTGCGCGACGTCGTCGTTCCTGGTGATCGCGATCAGTGCGCTGCTGGGAACGCGCATCCTGCAGTTCTTCAGCATTTCCCTGGCCTCGTTCCAGGTCGGCGCGGGGCTGCTGCTGCTGATCACCGCGATCGGCATGCTCAACGCGGCGCCCGCCACACTGCGCTCCACGCCCGAGGAAATGGACGAAGCCAGCGCCAGCCAGAGCGTCGCGGTGGTCCCGCTGACCGTGCCGCTGCTGACCGGTCCGGCGACCATTTCCACGGTCATCGTGTACGCGGACCGCAACCGCCACTGGCCCGGCCTTCTGGTGCTGGTGTTCTATGGCGTCGTCGCCGCGCTGGTCATCGCACTGTGCTTTCGCGCCGCCGAAAGCATCGCCAGCCTGGTCGGCAAGACGGGGATCAACATCATGACCCGACTGATGGGCCTGCTGATCGCCGCGCTGTCGGTGGAACTGATGAGCGACGGCCTGATCAAGCTTTTCCCGGGCCTCGGCCATTGACCCCTGGCGCAAGATTGCGTTGGGTTGTCGCGGGATTACGCCACACTTCATTCGGCAGGCCTTCGGAGATGGGGTTTCCCCTGTGTGCAGGCTGGACTTGCGAGCGAATAATGGCGGAGTCGCATGAAGGTGCCGCGACTCGGATTCAGGAGCGAGTAGCGAGGAGACAACCCGACCGGGGCAGCGCTTTGTCGTCGAACCCCGGCGCATATCGGCGCCCAGACGCTGAACATACCGCGCGCCAGATCCCCCAGGGGATCTGGCGTTTTTTCTTGTCTCTCGCTCTGCGCCGCGTTCGGCGGCAGTCGCGCCGATCTTGCCGATGCACCTGGACCTCAGCCTGCTCACCCTGGCCATCGCCGCGATGGCCGCCGGATTCATCGATTCGATCGTCGGGGGAGGCGGGCTGATCCTGGTACCCAGCCTGTTCTCGGCCTTCCCGACGGTGCCGCCAGCCACGTTGTTCGGCACCAACAAGGGCGGGGCCGTCTGGGGCACCTCGGCGGCGGCGTGGTCCTTTGCCCGTCGGGTGCGCATCCCCTGGACGGTCGTGCTGCCGGCCGCGCTGGCCGCGTTCGCCGGCGGCCTGGGCGGGGCCTTCGCGGTGACCCGGGTGGCTCCCCATGCGCTGCGCAAGGCGCTGCCCTTCGTGCTGGCTGGAGTCCTGGGCTACACGGTGTTCCGAAGGGACCTGGGGCGGCACCATGCGCCGCGTGCGCGCGGGCGTTGGGTCGCGTTGCTGGGCGGCGGATTGATCGGGATCTACGACGGCTTTTTCGGGCCCGGCACAGGCAACCTGCTGGTGTTCCTGTTCGTACGCGCCTATGGCTTCGATTTCGTCCACGCCGCGGCGAGCGCCAAGGTGGTCAACACGGCGTGCAACCTGGCCGCCCTGCTGCTGTTCGCCTTCAGCGGCCACGTGTTGTGGCGCTATTCGGCGATGATCGCGGTATGCAATGTCGGCGGCAGCGTGCTGGGGAGCCGGCTGGCGGTGCGCAAGGGAACCCAGTTCGTGCGCAACATGTTCATGGTGATCGCGATCGCGCTGATCGCCCGCACTGCCTGGCAGGCCTTCGCGCCCCATTGACCGGCAACCCGGGATGTTCCACGTGGAACATCCCGCGCAAGGAACCGCCTTCAGGCGTCCTTTTTCATCGGGCAGGTGTTGATCCCCAGCAGCGAATACGCGGGACACACTCCGGCGATCCCGGTGAGCAGCGGCACGACGCCGATATAGCCCCAGATGCCGATGGTTCCGGTGGCGGACAACGCGACCAGCGCGACTCCGGCCACGATGCGTATGGTGCGGTCCAACCCGCCTTCGTTGATTTTCATCGCCTTCTCCTAGCAATGGAAGCTCGAGACAACGAACTCTAACGAGTATTCAAGCACGAAAGCATGACGCGCGTCAGGACTCGTGCGCCTATTTGTTCCACGTGGAACATCGACGACCCGTCCGGTCGCCGGGCGGGCAGCCTACAATCGCGCCCTTGCAGCAGGCGAACACCATGGACTACCCCGAGATTTTCGACGTGATCGTGGTCGGCGGCGGCCACGCCGGAACCGAGGCCGCGCTCGCGGCTGCCCGCATGGGGGCCGCCACGCTGCTGCTGACCCACAATATCGAAACCCTGGGCCAGATGTCCTGCAACCCGTCGATCGGGGGCATCGGAAAGGGCCACCTGGTCAAGGAAATCGACGCGCTGGGCGGAGCCATGGCGCTGGCCACCGACGAAGCCGGGATCCAGTTCCGGATCCTCAACGGCAGCAAGGGGCCGGCGGTGCGGGCCACCCGCGCGCAGGCCGACAGGCTGCTCTACAAGGCGGCGATCCGCTCGCGCCTGGAGAACCAGCCGGGGCTGTGGTTGTTCCAGCAAGCGGTCGACGACCTGCTGCTGGAGTCCGACGGCCGCGGCGACAGGGTATGCGGTGCGCTGACCCAGGGCGGCGTACGCTTTCGCTCGCGCAGCGTGGTGCTGACCGCCGGCACCTTCCTCGACGGCAAGATCCACATCGGGCTGGAAAACTATGCCGCCGGGCGTTCGGGCGACCCGCCGGCGATCTCGCTGGCCCACAGGCTGCGGGACATCGGGCTGCCGCGCGGACGCCTGAAGACCGGCACCCCTCCGCGAATCGACGGCCGCAGCATCGACTTCTCGCGCATGCAGGAGCAGCCCGGCGACCTCGACCCCGTTCCGGTGTTCAGCTTCCTGGGCCAGGCTTCGCAACACCCCCGGCAGCTTCCGTGCTGGATCACCCACACCAACGCGCTGACCCATTCCATCATCCGCTCGGGGCTCGACCGCAGCCCGCTGTACACCGGGGTGATCGAAGGCGTGGGGCCGCGCTATTGCCCGAGCATCGAGGACAAGATCCATCGCTTCGCCGCCAAGGATTCGCACCAGGTGTTCCTCGAGCCCGAGGGCCTGCATACCCACGAGTTCTACCCCAACGGGATTTCCACCAGCCTTCCGTTCGACGTGCAGCTCGAGCTGGTGCACAGCATCGACGGCCTGCAGCAGGCCCATCTGCTGCGCCCAGGCTACGCCATCGAATACGACTACTACGACCCGCGAGCCCTCAGGTCCTCGCTGGAGACCAAGTCCATCTCCGGGCTGTTTTTCGCCGGCCAGATCAACGGCACCACCGGCTACGAGGAAGCCGCGGCCCAGGGCCTGCTCGCCGGCGCCAACGCCGCGCTGCTGGTGCGCGGCGAGCCGCCTTGGTGTCCGGGGCGCGAGCAGGCCTACCTCGGGGTGCTCGTCGACGACCTCATCACCAAGGGAGTCAGCGAGCCCTACCGCATGTTCACCAGCCGCGCCGAATACCGCCTGAGCCTGCGCGAGGACAACGCCGACCTGCGCCTGACCGAGGCCGGGCGCCGCCTGGGGCTGGTCGACGATGCGCGCTGGGACGCCTTCTGCCGCAAACGCGACGCCATCGAGGCCGAGCGCCAGCGGCTGCGCGACACCTGGGTGCAGCCCCAGTCGCTGCCGGCCGACCAGGCACTGCAGCTGATCGGCCAGCCGATCGAGCGCGAATATCGCCTGGAGGACCTGCTGCGCCGCCCCGGCGTCGACCATGCGCGCCTGACCGCTGCGCTCGGCGGGCGTTTCGCGCCGCCGCAGCCGCTGCAGCCCGCGGAGGCCGAGCAGGTGGAGATTTCGATCAAGTACTCGGGCTACATCGAACGCCAGCAGGTCGACGTGCAGCGCGCTGCCGATTACGAGCACCTTGCGCTGCCCGAGGACCTGGACTACGCCACGGTGCTCGGACTGTCCTTCGAGGTGCGGCAAAAGCTCGATCGCGTGCGCCCCCACACCCTGGGCCAGGCCTCGCGCGTGTCCGGAGTCACGCCTGCGGCGATCTCCCTGCTGCTGGTGCATCTGCGCAAGCGCCGGCTGCGTGCCCCGGCCGCGGGCGACCCGCCGCGCGGCGGCGCCCCCCGCCCGCCGGCGCCCCAGCCGGAATCGCGCGGCACATGACTGCGCAGCGCACCGCGCCCGTCATGCTGGCTCCCACGCCGCCCGGCTCGCCGGCCGCAGGCGAGCAGCTCGAGCAGGTGCTGCAGGCGCTGCAGTTGCCCGCCGATCCGTCGTGCCGGCAGCAACTGCTGCAGTACCTGCAGCTGCTGCAGCGCTGGAACCGGATCCACAACCTGACCTCGGTGCGCGACCCCGAACGCATGCTCAGCCTGCATCTGGCCGACTGCCTGGCGCTGCTCTCGCCGCTGGACCGTCGCGCCCCACGCCGCGTGCTCGATGTCGGCTCGGGAGCCGGCTTGCCGGGGCTGGTGCTGGCGGTCATGCGCCCGCAGTGGCAACTGGTGCTGGTCGAGGCGGTGCAAAAGAAGTGCGCCTTCCTGCGCCAGGCCGTGGCCACGCTGCACCTGCGCAATGTCGAGGTCGTGCACGGCCGCGTCGAGCAACTGCGCCTGCCGCAGGCCGACTGCATTGTCAGCCGCGCGCTCGGCGAACTGGCCGAACTGGCGCGCATCAGCGAGCATTTGCTGCTCCCCGGCGGCACCTGGGCGGCGATGAAGGGCCATCTGCCGCAAGCCGAGCTGCGCGCGCTGCCCGCCACGCTGGCGCACCAGGTCGAGCCGCTGCGCGTGCCCGGCCTCGATGCCCGGCGCTGCGTGGTCTGGATGTGGCCGGCCGCGTCCCCCGCGGCGGCCGTTCACCCCCCTCCCAGGACGACGTGATGGCATCGGTTTTCTGTGTCGCCAACCAGAAGGGCGGGGTCGGCAAGACCACGACCAGCGTGAACCTGGCCGCCGGCCTGGCGCGCATCGGCCAGCGGGTGCTGCTGGTCGACCTCGACCCGCAGGGCAACGCCACGATGGGCTCGGGCGTCGACAAGCGCCAGCTCAGCCCCAGTGTCTACCAGGCGCTGCTGGGTATCGCCCCGTTGCAGCAGGCGCGCAAGCGCAGCCCCCACGGCGGCTACGACGTGCTGGGGGCCAACCGCGAGCTGGCCGGCGCCGAAGTCGAGCTGGTCGACCAGCCCATGCGCGAGCATCGATTGAAGGCCCTGCTGCGCGAAGTCGATGCGGACTACGACTTCGTGCTCATCGACACCCCCCCGGCGCTCGGACTCCTCACCTTGAACGCACTGTGCGCGGCGCGCGGGGTGATCGTGCCGATGCAATGCGAATACTTCGCCCTCGAGGGACTGACCGACCTGGTCAACACCGTGCGCCAGGTGCACGCCAAGCTCAACCCCGAACTCGTGCTCATCGGGCTGTTGCGGGTGATGTTCGATCCCCGCATCACCCTGCAACAGCAAGTCAGCGACCAGCTCAAGACCCACTTTGGGAACAAGGTCTTCGAAACCGTGATCCCCCGCAACGTGCGCCTGGCCGAAGCCCCCAGCTACGGCATGCCCGGAGTGGTCTTCGACCGCGCCAGCCGAGGCGCGCTGGCCTACGTCGAATTCGCCGAGGAAATGGTGCGCCGCGTCAGCACAACCGGCTCCGGCTCCCGCGGCTCCACCGTGCCTGCATGATGAACTCCCAAACGAACCCTCCCGCCACTCCGCCATCGAAAAAGCGCAAGGGCCTCGGCCTGGGGCTGGAGGCCCTGCTCGGCTCCCAGGGGGCCGAGATCGCCCCCGCGACGGCCCCATCCTCGCTCGCGCTCGATGCGCTGGTGCCCGGGCGCTACCAGCCGCGCACCCGCATGGACGAGGGGGCCTTGTTCGAACTCGCCGAGAGCATCAAGGCGCAGGGGGTCATGCAGCCGATCCTGGTGCGTCCGCTGCCCTCGGGCCAGTTCGAAATCATCGCCGGCGAACGCCGCAGCCGCGCCGCCCGGCTGGCCGGGCTGGACAAGGTCCCGGTGCTGGTGCGCGAAGTCACCGACCAGGCTGCGCTGGCGATGGCCCTGATCGAGAACATCCAGCGCGAGGACCTCAACCCCCTCGAGGAGGCGCAGGGAATCCAGCGCCTGATCGAGGAGTTCTCCTTCACCCACGAACAGGCCGCGCAAGCCGTCGGGCGCTCGCGCGCGGCGGTCAGCAACCTGTTGCGACTGCTGCGCCTGGCGCCGCCGGTGCAGGACATGCTGCTGGCCGGGGATCTGGAGATGGGCCATGCCCGCGCGCTGCTGGGGCTGGAGGGGGCGGCGCAGGTGCAGGCCGCGCACCAGGTGCAGGGCAAGCGCCTTTCGGTGCGGGAAACCGAGCGCCTATGCAGCCGCGCCCAGCGCCCGCAGGCGACACCGCGCGCTGCCGCCGCCGACCGCGGTGAGCTGGCGCGCCTGGAAAGCGAACTCAGCGAGCAACTGGCGGCGCCGGTGCAGATCCGCGCGACCGGCAGCGGCAGCGGGCTGCGCGGCCGCATTGTCGTGGGCTTCCACTCCCTCGACGAACTCAACGGCCTGATCGACTACCTGCGCAAGAACCCCTGAGCGCAAACCGGCGCAACCCCGACCTCGTGGGCGAAGCGAGCACTCACATCGCAGGGTCGTTGGCAAACACCCTGAGTACCGCGCTGTAGGCGTGCAGGCGGCCGGCGCAGAACTCGCCCGCCGAGCTGAAGCCGATCAGCGGCGCTACGCCGAGCTGGCTGCGCAGCAGCCGCAGCTCGGCGTGCAGCGCGGCGTCGCTGCGCGACGCGCAGCTGATGTACACGGCGCCGCGCACCGGATCGCCGCGGTCCGCGGCGCGCCGCCGCCCGCCGGCCAGACAGGCCTCGCGGCGCTGCTCGAGCTCGTCGCGGACTTCGGTGCACACGCGCAGCAGGTCACGCATCGATTCGTGCTGCTGCCGCCGGCAGAAGCGCAGCTGCATGCCCGGCTGCAAGTCGGCCGCCAGCGCGACCCCCTGCGCGCCCGGGTCGATTCCGATCAGCCCGCGCAGCACCGCGCCGCCGCCGGCCGGCGGCTCGCGCTGCGGCCACGACAGCCCGACGACCACCTCGCGCAGGCTGGGCACCAACTCCCGCCACTGATCGTGCTGGCGCGCACGGGACGGCTCGCCCAGGTCCTCGAGCAGCGCACCCAGCGCCGGCTGGCCATCGAGGGCATAGACGACGTTGTCGGCGCAACGCGTCACGGTGCGTGCCGGTCCGACCGGCTGCAACCCCTGGCTGAGCCCGCCGAGCAGCCCGACACGCGGCCCCCAGGCCACCCCCGACAAGCCGCCGTGGAGCACCGCGTCGGCCAGCTGCGCTCCGTGGCCCGCGGCCACCACGCCGCCCCACACGTCGCCCGACTGGGTGCGCTCGGCGAGCTCGGCCAGCAACTCGTCCAGATCGTCGTCGCCGGGATCGCCATGCGCCAGCACCGAATGCGCGCCACGCCAGGCGCGCGACGCTGCCGGCAGCGGCTGGCGCCCCGAGAACACCTTGAAGTCGCGCTGCGCCACCTGCAGCAGCATCACCGCGACCGCGCAGGGTTCGATCGACGTGCCGGCATCGGCGAAGGCCTGCGGCACGATCGCGCCGGCCCAGTGGGCCACCCCCAAGCGGTCGCGCAGATCCTCGATCAGCGTGGATACGTGACCGGCATAGCGCGAATCGGCGTACACCAGCCCCAGGCTGGGGCGGGTGACCGTGTCGGCACGCGCGCGCGCGGCCGCCACCTGGCGTACCAGCGCCTCCAGCGCCAGCGGCCAGTCGGGAGCCGAGGAATGGGCAGTGACGAAACGCATCGAAGGTGGGGCCAGGCCGCCTGGTCGGGTCGAGCGGCCCGGTGAGAGGCGAGGCGTGGCAGGTCGTGGATCCAGGGTCGCCGCGCCAGGCTGGCGCGGTCCGACCGATGCTAGCAGGGTGTCGAAAGACCCGATGCGCCCGCGGCGACGCCGGCTCAACCGGCCGCGGGCGAGCGCTTGCGTGCCGCCTTGGCGGCCGGCTTGCGTGTCGCGGCTGCGCCGCCGCGCTTGCGCGCGGCGGCCCCCGCCCGGGCGGGGGCCGCCTGGGCGGCCGGCGCCGCGGTCGCCGGCTGCGCCGCATTCGGCCAGGCCGTCTCGCGCAGCGCGTCGGCGGCCAGCTTG
>JAKBBQ010000268.1 GCA_021808405.1 Pseudomonadota bacterium
CAGGCGGCCGGCCAGCGTGACCTCGCGGCCTTCGCGAAGCACGGTGTCCAGGTTCCAGGCCCGCAGCAGTTCGCGCCCGAAGGACTGCAGGGAAATGCCGAGGATGCGCTGCTGCGCCTGCAGCGCGTCCTCGCCGGCGCGCAGCGCCTCGTCGAGGGCCTGCGCGTGCACTCCGCCGAAGCACCAGAAGGCCAGTTCGCCCACATGGCCCAGCAGAGCCTCGACAAAACACTGCTCGGCCGCCGCCTTGCCCAGGCCCAGCCGCAGCCCGATGTCGCGCGCCTGCACCGCGGCGTGCAGCGCCCGCCCCAGCGTCTGCTGCACGCGGCGGTTCAGCCGCTCGCCGGCCCCCAGACTTTCCACCGCCAGTGCCGACACGCACAGCGAACGGATGGGGTTGAGCCCGAGCACCACCACCGCGCGGCTGACGGTGACCACGCGTGCGCCCCCCGACAACCCGAAATGGGCGGCGTTGGCGGCGCGCAGCACCCGCGAGGTCAGCGCGGGGTCGCGCAGCACGATGTCGGCGACCTGCTGCCCCGAACTGCTGTCGCTGGAAGTGGCTTGCAGCAACTGGCGCAGGCTGAGGCCGAAAGCGGGGAGATCCTGTTCGGCGACGTGCTTTGCAAGCTGTAGGTGATTCAGCGGCTCGACGGGACTGCTCAAGGTGGAATCGGCTGGCGGGCCGTCTGGTGAGGGCTTCGGACAGCGCAGCGCGGCACGACCGGGCTGCGAGGATCGGCAAGATGCTAGTGTGGCGCGGGGGAAGTGCAAACGACGGCGGGGCCCGGAGCGCCGCGACAATCGGGCCGCGGGCGCTGCCGTGCCTCAGGGTTTGTCCGGATCGCGGCGGCTCCCGGGCAGGCCGCGCGGGCGCGCGCTTGTATGACAATCCGGGCCCATGCAAGACCTTTGCCGCGAACCCGATTCCACCCGCGCGATCCAGCCGCCGGCGCTGGCCGACGCGCTGTTCGATGCCCTAGGCGCGGTGGCGCTGGTCATCGACGCGGCCGGGCGCATCGTGCGCATGAACCGGGCGGCCGAGGAATTCACCGGATACACCAGCGCCGAGGCACGTGCCGAGCCCTACTTCTGGGAACGCTTCCTGTTGCCCGAGGACGTGTCCAAGGTGCGCGGCTGGTTCGAGGCCATGCACAGCCGCAGCATCCCGGCCGCGGCGACCAATTTCTGGGTCGGCTCCGGTGGCCGCAAGCGGCTGCTGCGCTGGAGCAACGCCATCCTCGATGACGCCCAGGGCCGTCCGGCGTATCTGATCGCCGTCGGCACCGACATCACCGAACAGGGCGAACTGGCGCGCCGCAACGCCCGCCTGGCCAGCTACCGGGCTTTCCTGGCCCAAGCCGGGATGGCGATGGCGCGCGCCGGCTCCGAGATCGACTTGCTGCAGCGGGTGTGCGAGCTCGCGGTGCGCCATGCCGGGGTGCGCCTGGCCTGGGTCGGCAGCCCCGACGAGGCGCTGCGCGTTCAGGTGGTGGCCCAGGCCGGGCCGGCGCGCGGCTACCTGGACGGCATCGAAGTCTCGGTCGATCCGGCATTGCCGGCGGGCCAGGGTACGCTCGGGCGTTGCTGGCGCGAGGGGCGGGCGTTTTTCCACGACAGCTTCGCGTCCAGCCCGTTGCTCGCAGCCTGGCGCGAAAGCGCCGAGCGACACGGCCTGCAGGCCAGCGCGGTGCTGCCGATCCGGCGCGGCCAGGCGATGCTGGGCGTGCTGACCTTGTACAGCGACGACAGCGGCTTTTTCGACTCCCTGCTGCAGGAACTGCTGCTGGAGCTGGCCAGCGACATCGAGCAGGGGCTGGACCACCTGCAGCTGCGGCAGCTGAACAAGGCGCTGGTCGATCACAGCGATGCCGGGGTCGCCGTGGTCGGCGAGCGCCGCTGCGTGTACGCCAACTCGCGCATGGCGCAACTCTTCGGCTTTGCCGATGCGGGCGAGCTGGTCGGCCTGCACACCCGCGAGATCTTCGCCGACGACAGTGCCTGGGAGCTGCTCGCCCGGCGCTACCCCGACCTGGAGCGCGGCGGCGAGCTGCGCCTGCCGGCGGTGGCGCTGCGCCGGCGCGACGGCACGCCGGTGTGCTGCGACCTCATCGGCGTGCGGCTGGACGCCCGGCGCTCGGTGTGGACGGTCTACGACGTCACCGCGCAGGAGGCCCAGCGCCGCGAATCGGCGCAGCTGCAGCGCTTGTATCGAGCGCTGCTGACCCAGGGCGACGTGGTGCTGCGCGCGCGCGACGAGCGCCAGATGCTGCAGCAGACCTGCGAAGGGCTGGTGCAGG
The DNA here is from genome assembly GCA_021808405.1 of Pseudomonadota bacterium. GTDB lineage: Bacteria > Pseudomonadota > Gammaproteobacteria > Burkholderiales > Burkholderiaceae_C > Thiomonas_A. The sequence goes on from JAKBBQ010000268.1 coordinate 2,301, forward strand.
ACACGCCGTTCCACGCCGTGCTGCTGCGCCGACCCGACGCCCAGGGCTGGCTGCAGACCCTGGCGCGAGCAGGCCAGGCCAGCGAGCTGGTCGACCGCTTGCGCGCCCATGTCGACGACGAGCGTTCGCTGGCCGCCGCGGCCTGGCGCGAAGCCCGCGTGGTGGTGAGCAACGACAACCTGCAGGCCCACGAGGGCACGCCGTGGCTGCAGGCCATGCGCCGCGGCGCCTGGGAGTCGGTGCTGGCGGTGCCGGTGCGGCGGGCCGGCCAGGTGTGGGCCGTGCTGGTGTTCATCGCCCCGCAGCGCGATGCCTTCCATGCCCAGACCCTGCAGACCTGCGAGCAGGTCTGCCAGCTGCTCGGCCACGGCCTCGACGAGTTCGACCTCAAGTTGCGCCTGCGCAGCCTGCAGTCGGAAGAGGCCCACCGCGCGCGCCACGACGCGCTCACCGGGCTGCCCAACCGCTTCGCGCTCGAGCAGCACCTGCCGCAGGCCATGGCACGCGCGGCACGCCGCAAGACGATGATCGCGGTGGGCTTGATGGACCTGGACGACTTCAAGCCCGTGAACGACCGCTTCGGCCATGCCGCGGGCGATCTGCTGCTGCAGCAGCTCGCGCAGCGCCTGCGGCGGCTGCTGCGCGCCAGCGACTTCATCGCCCGCCTGGGCGGCGACGAGTTCGTCGTGGTCATCGAGGACCTGGACGCGCAGCAAGTTGCGCTGCAACTCGACATCGCGTTGCGCCGGCTGCACCAGGCGGTGGACGGCGACTTCGACCTCGGCCAGCAGCGCATCGGGCGCATCGGCCTGTCGCTGGGGCTGGCGCTGCACCCCGGGCATGGCGACGACGCGGGAACGCTGCTGCGCCATGCCGACGTGGCGATGTACGAGGTCAAGGCACGCAAGAACCAGCGCTTGCGCTGGTGGCGGCTGGCGCAGCCGGGCAGCGCGCACGGCGCCGACTGACGGTCGCCTGCCGGGGCGCGCGGCGCCGCCGGCTCAGTCTTCGCCGCCGGCTCAGTCTTCGCCGCCGTGCTGCCGGCATGCCGGGCACAGGCCGTCCAGCACCACCCGGTGGGCCAGGATCGACCAGCCGCTGGCGCGTTCGGCGGCGCGCAGGTCGGGCTCGTGCACCAGGCAGTCCAGCGCGGCCAGCGCCTGGCAGCGCACGCAGCGCACGTGGTCGTGGTGCTGGCCGGCCAGTTCGTACTGGGTGGTGCCGTCGCCCAGCGCGACCCGCTCGAGGCAGTGGTCGCGCAGCAGCCGCTCGACCGCGCGGTACACCGAGGAAAAATCGGCCTGCCTGCCGGCCTGCTGCAGCCCGGCGGCGATCTGTTCCATGGTCCAGGCGTGTCGAGTCCCCTGCCTGAGGAGATCGAGCACCTGGTCGGGGACGCGGGCGGGGCGGGGCATGGCGTGGCGCTGGCCGGAAGGCTGGGCCCGATGCTAACCCGCGACGGCCCGCATCCGCTGGCGCAGGGCCGACGCCGGCCGGCGCTTGCGGCTACGATGCGGATGAGCCCCATCACCCTGCCTGCGCCGGGTGGCTCGCCGTCCACTGCGCATGTCGATATCCGTTGAGCCATGGATCCAGCGCCTGCGCCGCGGGCTGCCGCTGGCCGCCGCGGCCAGCCTGGCGCTGCCGGTGGCGATATCCTCGGTGGCGCTGGTGGCGGTGGGCGGGTGGTTCGTGCTCGGCGGGGATTACCGCGGCAAGTGGCTGCGCATCCGCGGCAGCCGGACCTCGCTGGCGGCGCTGCTGTTCCTCGCGGTGTGCCTGCTCGGCGTCGCGCACGGCAGCGCCGACTGGGCTTCGGCGCTGGAGCGACTGCAGAAGTACTCCAAGCTGCTGCTCGTGCCGATGCTGGTCACCATGGTCGACGACACCGTCGACCAGCGCCGCGCGCTCGACGCGGTGCTGCTGGGGGCGCTTCTCGCGCTGGCGGTGTCGTACCTGCGGCTGTTCGGCGTGCTCAAACCCTATTTCATCGGCGAGGAGTACAGCGCCTTCCACGACCGCATCGGCTTCGGGGTCATCGAGGCCTTCGCCGCCTTTGTCATGGCCGCGCGTGCCTGGCGCCAGCGCGGGGACGGCTGGGGCTGGGGCTGGGGCCTGGGCGCGGCGCTGGCCGCGGTCGACGTGCTGATGGTCAACACCGGGCGCACCGGATGGGTGGTGTTGTTCGCGCTGCTGGCGTTGCTGTGGTGGCAACGCCGCGGCTGGCGCGGCCTGCTGGTCGCCGGCGTCGTGCTGAGCCTGCTGGGCGGGCTGGCATTCGCGTTGTCCGGGGTCACCCGCCTGCGCGTGCGCGAATCGGTGCAGAACCTGGTCGCCTACGCCCATGGCAGCGACCAGACCTCGGTGGGCGAGAGGCTGAACTTCGACCGCTCGGGGCTGCGTTTCTTCCTGCGCCACCCGCTGCTGGGCAGCGGGACCGGAAGCTATGCCTTCGACTACCGCGCGGCTGCCGGCGGGGGCTATGGCGCGCCCACCGACAATCCCCACGACAGCTACCTGCTGGTGGCGGCCGAACAGGGGGTGGTCGGGCTGCTGGCGCTGCTGTCGG
>JAKBBQ010000269.1 GCA_021808405.1 Pseudomonadota bacterium
CGCCCCGCCTGGCGGCGGCGGCGCGCATGGACTGCGGCTATGTCGTTCGCTGGTGCGACGCCGCGTACGCCTTCGGGTACCTGGACGAGCAGGCCGGGGAGTTCCGCCTGGCAGCCGCCGGCCAGGCGATGTGCCCCAGCCAGCCCGGCACCCTGATGCCCATCGCGGTGCAGTCGGTGCTGTCGGCGCACATGGCCGAGCGCGCCGCGGCGCTGATGCGCAGCGGCGCGCGCCCGGGCGAGCAGGTGCTGGCCGAACGCGAAACCGTGCTGCCGTGGTTCGGCCCGATGCTCGAAGCCAATTTCGGCTCGATGTTCGAGAACACCATCTGCCCGGCGATCGAGGCCTTCCGCGAGGTCGACTCGCGCGGCGGACTGGCGGTCGACCTGGGTTGCGGCAACGGCTGGTACCTGCGGGCGCTGGCGCGGCGCTGCGCCGGGCTGCGCGGGCTGGGGATCGACGGCTTCGCGCAGAGCGTCGAGCAGGCGCGCCGTCTCGGCGAGGCCGAGGGGCTGGGCGCGCGGCTGCGCTTCCTGCAGGGCGACATCCACGAGTTGCGGCTGCCCGAGCCGGCCGACCTGATCGCGATGAACCGCGCGCTGCACCATGTCTGGGAGAAGGACCCGGACGCGCTGTTCGGCTGGCTGCGCGCCAACCTCAAGCCCGGCGGCTACGCGATGGTGTGGGAACCGGCATGGCCCGACGAGCGCGCCGCGCTGCGCGAGCCGGGGTACCAGCGCATGGCCTTCCAGAACCTGACCGAGCACGTGCAGGGCAACCACTTCCTGCGCCCGCAGGAAATCGTGCAGGCATTCGAGTCGGTCGGGATGCCGGCGCAGGTGCATTGGTTTGCCCAGGGCACCGAGGTGGTGATCGTCGCGCGTGCCTGAACGGCCGCTGCGCGGCCCCCGCCGGGTGTCTCCAAAACACCATGGCCCGGCAGCTTTGCGGAAGGAATGCCGGTTTGTTGCTGGATTGACGGCCGGAAAACAGCTAATGTCCTGGATGTAACGGGCCGCATCGGCCCGATGGGGGCGTTTTGCCGGACATCTCGTCCGGCCACGCAGGACTTTCCAGATGGCGGAACCCACCGGTCAGCGCGGCTTCACATTGATCGAATTGATGATCGTCGTCGCGATCATTGTCATTCTCGCTGCGATCGGAATACCGGCCTACAACAACTACGTGCTGCGAGGGTATATGCACGCTGCGCAGGACGCGTTGATGCAGCAGGCGCAGGAATTGCGCAAATATGCCCAGGACAACGAGGCCTACCCGCCGGCTTGCGCCAATCCGGTGTCTGCCCCGTTCTTCCCGATCACCTGCACATCGGCCAGCGGGCCGCCGCCCAGCTACCAGATCACCGCGACCGGAATCGGCCCGGCGCTCGGACTGAGTTTCACGCTGAGCAGCGCGGGCAGCGAGGCGACCACCAGCACGCGCAGCGGCTGGGCCGGCAACTCCGCTTGCTGGACCCGCGACCAGGAGGGCGATTGTGCGGTGCAGTGAACGGCTGCCGAGGCGGTTCCGGCCGGGGCGTCAGGCCGGTTTCACGCTGATCGAACTGCTGCTCACCCTGGTGGTGATGGCGGTGCTGCTGGCGGTCGCGGTGCCCTCGTTCGTGAGCCTGCTGCAAGGCCAGCATGGCAGCGACGTCACCAACCAGTTCGCCCAGGACATGGCCTGGGCGCAGGGACAGGCGCTGTCCGGCCAGTCGCCGGTGAGCATCAGCCTGGCCGCCGACGGCTCGTGGACGACCAGCGTGAACGGCAGCACGGTGGCCGCGCATTCGCTGTCGGCCAGCCAGTTGCAGGCCGACGACCCCGGAGTGGCCTGCAGCGTGACCGCCACCGGCGGCAAGAGCCTCACCTGCAAGTCGACGCTGAGCTTCGACTCCATCGGCATCGTCACCGGCGCTCCGGTGGGAATCGTGCAATACAGCAACGGCCGCTCGGTGTCGACCTTCCAGGTCTTCGCCTCCGGCAGCATCGTGGCCAACCCGAGCCATGCCTCCTGAACCCTTGCCCCACACCCGCCAGCGCGGCGCCAGCCTGATCGAGGTGCTGGTGTCGCTGCTGATCTTTTCCTTCGGCCTGCTCGGGCTGGCAGCGCTGTACGTGCGCGCCGCGCCGGCGCCCTACGAAAACCAGACGGTGATCGCGGTGCAGTCGGCGGCCGACAGCCTGATGGCGGTGCTGGCGGAGGATCCGGGCAGCTTGTCCACCCTCAGCGTCTCCTCGATCAGCGTCCCCAGCAAGATGCCCACCACTGCGCTGCAGGATTGGTTGACCCAGGCGCAGACCGCGGTGCCCAGCCTGTCGGTGAGCGTCACCCCCGGCAACGACGCGCTGGGCAACGCCTGTTCGTCGCAGAGTTGCGGCATCACCGCGGTCCTGTCCTGGACCGACGGCTCGGTCCAACGTTCGCAGACCTTCCATGGCCAGATCGGTATCCACAGTTGAGCCCGGCGCGCTGCGGCAGGCCGGGGTGACCCTGGTCGAGCTGATGGTGGCGATCGCGGTGGCGCTGATCCTGTCGCTTTCGGTGCTCGGGGTGCTGGAGTTCTCCACCAGCAGCAACCAGAATGCCGCGACCCTCGGCGCGCTCAACAACAACGTGCGGGCGATGCTGACCCTGCTGACCCGCGACGTCGGCAGCGCCGGCTTCATGCTCGGCGCCGCGCAGTCGCAGTGCGCGCTGACCCTGACCCAGGACTCCGGTCTCGGCGGCCAGGGGCCCACCGTCTACCCGGTGTGGGCACAGACCCAGACCAACGGCACCGCGCTGCCTTTCGCGACCGCGTCGCAGCCCGCGGCGGACTCCCCGACCTATCCTCCGGCGAGTTCGGGCATCGCCACCGACGTGCTGCTCACCGCCGCCGCGCCCTCGGTGCCCCAGTATGTCGTCGGCGATACCAGCGGCACCTTGCTGCCGGCGCCGATCGCCACCGCGGCCTACGGCAGCTGGTCGAACGCGACCATGGCCGACGGAGTGCTGCAGTTGAGTACCGTCAGCGGGCTGACGGCAGGCGACATGGCGCTGCTGCAGGTGCCGATGCAAGGCGGCCTGGTGTGCATGCGGGTGCCGGTTTCCTCGGTCGGAACCGGCTCGATGACCAGCACTCCGGGGGCGACCTACATGCCCAGCGGCGGCTACAACGGCTTCGGCGCCGAGATCCCCAGCAGCTACGGCACCCTGGGGGTCGGTCAACTGCAGCATGCGCGGGTCATCGACCTCGGCGCCTCGCAGGACGCGATGCACATCGACGAATACTGGATCGACAACAGCAGCGGGTACCCGGTGCTGATGCGCAGCGAGTACAACGGACTGACCGACCAGTTGATCGAAAGCGACGCGATCGCCCCGGGTGTGGTGAGCCTGCAGGCGCTGTTCGGCACCGTGCCGCAGGGAGCCGCGGCGGGCACCGCGCCGAGCTTCAAAAAATGGGCGAACGTCAATCCGGCGACCGACCAGGTGGTCTCGGTCGCGCTGGCGGTGGTCACCCGCAGCCTGTACGACGATCGCGGCTACACCGCACCGGCCAGCATCGGCATTCCCGAGCCGGCCAGCGGATCGAAACTGATCGACCCCTTCAGCGACTACGCGGTGTCGGCGGCCGAGGCGCACCGTCATTTCCAGGTCAGCACGGTGATCGTGCAGTTGAGGGACACGACATGGAACTGAGCCGGTCCCGCCGCCCGCTCGCCCAGCGCGGGGCGATCCTGATCTACACCCTGATCGCGCTGTTGCTGATCTTCCTGGGCGCGCTGTTCGCGCTGCGCGCGGGGGTCACCGACACCACGCTGACCGACCGCTTCAGCGAACGCCAGAAGAACACCCAGGCCAGCGACCTGGCGCTGCAGTGGATCGTCTCGCAGATCGGCACCACCGCGGTCAGCGCCCCGCTGGAAATCTCCGCCCAGGGCAAGGCCTGGTTCCTCGACATCAGCGCCGCCAATGCCAAGCCGCCGACCGCCGCCTACTGGTCGACCTGCATCAGCGGGTCGACCAGCAGCGACACCTGCGCGCAGGCCACGTTGACCACCGCTTCGCCTTCGAACATCACCCAGACCGCCTGGGTGTTCGTGCAGCCCACCGGGCGCACCGACAGTCAGGCCTGCAACACCCAGGGGCTGACCGCGGTCTACTACGACATCTGGGTGCATACGCTGGACGCGCGCCAGCAGGTGACGACCGACACCGAGGCGGTCTACAAGCTGTGCGTGCGCTGAGCGCGCCACCGCGACCCGGCAGCAAGCGAGGCACGTCCATGGATCGACAGCCGTCTCACCCCTTCGCCTGGCTGCGCGCGGCCGCGCTGCTGTCTGCGCTGCTGGCGCCGATGGCCGCCAGCCAGGCGCAGGTGGCCAATATCGTGCAGGACAATTTCACCGGCGACCTGGCCACCAACCCGTGGGTGGCGATCGGCGGCGCCTGCCTGACCGCGGGAGACTCGAACACCACGGTCAGCAGCGCCGGGATCGGCATTCCGGCGTGTGTGGGCCACGATTACTACAAGGCCTGGCCCTCGGGCACGAACAAGCCGGCGGGCTACAACCCGACCAACCAGAATTCCCAGTTGCCGCTGGTCGGTCTGCCTTCAAGCGGAACCCAGCCGGACGCAGTGGGTAGCGGGGCGCTGCGGCTGACCAACGGAGGAGGCCAGAGCACGAATGAAAGCGGGGCGATCATTTCCACCGTGCCCTTTTCGGCCAACCAGGGCATCCAGGTCACCTTCACCACCTACACCTACGGTGGGAATTCCTACTACACCAGCAGCGACGGCGGGGTCAACCCGGGCGCCGACGGAATCGGCTTCTACCTGATCGATGCCAGCCAGTACGCGGCCGGCAGCAGCTACCTGT
>JAKBBQ010000270.1 GCA_021808405.1 Pseudomonadota bacterium
GGTCAGGGACATGCGCCGGGTGGTGCGATTGAGCAGCCGCGCGCCGAGATGGGACTCCAGCGCGGCGACCTGCCGGGTGACCACCGCGTTGGACAGGTCCAGCGCGGCCGCGGCGCGGGCGAAGCTGCCCGAGTCGACCACCTGCACGAACACCCTGGTTGCTGCGAGCAGATCCATGATGCGACCAGTTTATTGCGCAAATCGCAATAGTGCATTGTCTCGCATCGGCTTTTTTTGACGCCGTGGCGTACCTACAGTGCTGTTCATGGCCCAACCGGTCTTCGCGACTTCGCGATGGCGGATGGGCGCTCGCAGCAACCTCCCAGGAGATCGACCATGAACATCACCATCCTCGGCGCCGGCAACATGGCCACGTCGTTCGCCCAGCAACTCCACGCCGCCGGCCACCGGCTCAACATCCTGGGTCGCGACCCCGCGAAGGCCCGCGCGCTGGCCGAGCGCTTCGGCGGCAGTTGCGAACCCTCGCGCGCTGCCTCCAGCGACATCGTGATCCTCGCCACCGGCTACGACGACGCGGTCGGCGCGCTGCGCCAGGCGGCGCTGCCCGAGGGCACGGTGGTGGTCGACATCACGAACCCGCTGACGCCCGACTACATGGGTCTGACGCTGGGGCACTCGACCTCGGCGGCCGAGCAGATCGCCGGCGCGCTGCCCCGGTTGCGCGTGGTCAAGGCCTTCAACACGGTGTTCGCACAGCGCCTGGCGGCGGGCCCGCGGGTCACGCATACGCAGGTCGTCCCGGTATTCGTGGCCGCCGACGACGCGCAGGCCAGGCAGCGTGTGTCGGACCTGGCGCGGTCCATGGGCTTCGATGCGATCGACGCCGGGCCGCTGCGCAATGCCCGCTACCTCGAACCGCTGGCCGGGCTGAACATCTACCTGGGCTACGCAGCCGGCCTGGGCACCTCGATCGCGCCGACCTGGCTGCGCCAGGCCTGAGCCCCCTCAACCTCCGTCGGAGTCCATCATGATTCGTTCATCGACCGCCCCTTACGGCGTCACGCTGCTGCGTGTGAGCCTGGGCATCCTGTTCCTGGCCCACGTCGCCCTGAAGGTGTTCGTGTTCACCATCCCCGGCTTTGTCGCGTACTTCGCGTCGCTGCACCTGCCGGCCATCCTCGCCTACGGCACCATCGCGCTGGAGGCGCTGGGGGGCATCGCGCTGGTGCTCGGGATCTACGCACCGTGGGTGGCCATTCCGCTCGCGCTGGAAATGCTCGGCACCATCGTGATCGTGCACGGCGCCAACGGATGGCTGTTCACCAACAAGGGCGGGGGATGGGAATATCCGGCGTTCTGGTCCGTTTCGCTGTTCGCGCTGAGCCTGCTCGGAGATGGCGCGTACGCGCTGCGACCCGCCAGCCAGCGAGCGGCCTGAGCCGGGCCGCCGGGCCCTGCTAGTGCCGTCCGATCTGCGCCAGGCGCAAGCGGCCGTGGAGGAATCCGGCCATCACGGTTTCGACATCTCCCGCCGGCTGGCCGGCGAGTTGCGCGGCTGCCGTTCGGGTGTAGAAATGCGTCGCTCCCGGGACGATGGCGATCTGATGGTCGACCCCCGCCGCCGCGAGCTGTTCGGCCAAGGCCATGCGGAAGGGCCGCAGCTCCGGCAGATCGTTCTCGCCGTAGAACGCGAGCAGCGCCGGCGCCGGTTGGCCGGCGCTGCAGCCGCGGGCAAAGGCTTCGAGCACCGGCTGCGTGACCCGGCCCGAAAGCGCCACCACGGCAGCCACCGCAACGTGCTCGGCGAGCGCCGCGTTCAACGCGATGGCCGCGCCGGACGAGAAGCCGCCGATGGCGATGCGCGACAGGTCCACGCCCCATTCCTGGCAGCGACTGCGCACGAAGGCCACCGCGCTGCACATGTCGTCGGTGGCGGCTTCCAGGGTGTCGGCGATCATGCGCGGCGTGCACGGCGGCAACCCGAGGAGCGCGCGCACCTGATCGATGCGATCGGTGTTGTAGGCCAGGTCGGCGGGCAGGAACCGGGTGAGCCCGGGATCGGGAGCTTCCGGCATCAGCCGATAGTCGATGGAAAGACAGACATAACCGCGGCGAGCGAATTCGCGGCAGTATTCCGCGACGGTCGTCGACACGGCCTGTCCATCGAAGACTTCCCCGCTTTTGCTGCCGCGGTGGAACGCGCCGCCGAAGGCCAGGATGAGGGCCGGCCGCAGCGTGTCGCCGGCGCTGGCGGGGCGGTAGACGTCGAGCTTGAGGTCCCTCTGCCGCCGGGATGTCCCGCTTTCCCGGTCGTGGTCGATGCCGGCGCGCGCGTAGCACACGTCGGTCTGCACCTCGACCTCGCAGACCTTGTCCAGGAACGCGGGGGACCTGTCGGGCGCGGGCGTGCGCGAGCTCATCGGGGAAATCATGCTGACGGTTCTCCTTCCTGTCGACGGGGGCCGGTGCATTCCGAGGCGCTCGCGCTCCGCAGGTCGCCCCTGGCGAACGCGGCCGGATCCGCGATGGCGGCGGCACCCCGGTGCTGCCGGGCAGGCGTAGCGTGGTGCGGGCCCTTTTTACGAATGGACATCGCTCATCGGGTAAGTCCCTGCGTTGACACGACCCAGGCCGACTTATATCATGAATCCACAATGAATGCACACGCTGACCGCTCGGGCCGACACCGCGCCGCGCGGCCAGACGTCTGCTCGCATGGCCACGAAGAGATGGCATCGCCCAGGCTTTCGCGCGGGGGTGGCGTCCGACGTCGGCCGAACGCTCCAGCGACGGACTGAGGAAATTCCCGGCCTCGGCGCGGGTGGCCAGCGCGCCCTTGCGCCGAGCCGTCTTCCGGTTCGTGGCCCGCTCGGTCAGCCCGGTCGGCTGCCAGCGCCAATTGACCAGCGTTTCCCTAGGAGGAGGCAAGATGGAACTGCGTAGATCGACACGTCCGCTGCGTTGGGTGGCGATGATCGCCGGGTTGGCGGTTTCCGGGGCTGCTTTCGGCGGGACCTACCCCGACAAGCCCATCACCCTCGTGGTCCCCTACGGTCCCGGCGGCAATGCGGACCTGGCAGCGCGCGCCTTGAGTGCGACCCTGCAAACCGAAAAGCTGCTTCCCCAGTCGGTCGTGGTGGTCAACCGCGCCGGAGCGGGAGGCATCATCGGGACGCAGTACGTCCAGCGAAGCAAGCCGGACGGGTACACCCTGCTGATGGCGCGCGTGGGATCGCAGGTGGTCGCACCCGCGCTCAACCCCGTCACGCCCTACAAATGGAGCGCGCTCACGCCGATCTCCCTGCTGGAGACCGACCCCTATGTCTGCGTGGTCCGGGCGAACTCTCCCCTCAAGACCTTCCGGCAACTGCTGGCCGAAATCAAGGCGAGCCCGGGCAAGCTGAGCTACGCGACGACCAGCAGCATGGACGCCAGCGTCGTGTTTCCCGTCAAGGCGTTCCTCGACGCTGGTCTGAGCGCAAAGGCCGCGACCATGGTGCCGTACAAGGGCGCCGGCGCGACGATCACCGCGGTGATGGCAGGCACCGTGGACTTCACCTGCAATGCCCTCGCGCCGTACCTGGGGGGCTTGCGAGCCGGAACCTTGCGAGCCCTCGTGGTCTCGACGCCGCACAGGCTGGCCGAGTTCCCCGACACGCCCACGGTCGCCCAGCTGGGCATGAAGAATCTGGAAATGGTCTCGGGCTGGAATGCGCTCTATGGCCCGCCGGGGCTTCCCAAGAAGGTCATCCGGTACTGGACGAAGGTCCTGTCCAGGCTCAAGGGGACCCCCGCGTGGGCCGAGCAGTGCAAGAGGAGAGGAACCAGCCCGAAATTCTATGGACCGGCGAAGACCTATGCCTTCGTCAAGGAGCAGTACCACGCGTATCACGCCTTGTCCAAGTACATCGGGCCCAACAGGTGAGTGGGCAGGGCCCTCGAGCCTTCGGCGACGGGGGCTGCGGTGTGAACGGTGTTGGCTGGCGCGTCCGGCGGGCGCGCGGTCGCGGGACCACCGGGCCGGTGTGAGTTCCGGCGCGCTGCGGTGTCGTCAGGCGGATCGGCGGATCGGCGGGTCCGCAGCCGCCGCGGCATCGACGATGCGGGCACCGAGGGCGCCGCGCCGATGCCTGCGGCAGCCGTCGGCCCGAGCCTTCGCGCCGGCCAGCCGCGCCCGCGATGTCTGGCGATGCGGCGCTGGCGCCGGCGGATGTTCCGCGCCCGGGCGCTGGCGCCCGTGCGATGGTCCGCCCGGACCATCCCCGGGTTTCATGACCTGGATCAAACCGGCACACGTGGTTCCATCCTAATGTGATGATGGGTCGGGGTTGCGCGTGCCTCGCGTGCTCCAGGCCCGTAGCAGGGTGTCCGCAAGCCCGAACGCGGATCCCCGTGCTGGTCCAATGTGCACGGAGAGGCTTTCATGAACGGGATATCGTTGGCGATGGGGGTGGCACTCGGGATGGTCTCGTGTGCCGCGGTGCTTGTCGGCTCGACCGGGCTGCGAGCGTGGCGGGAATTCCCCTTCGAGGCAGGCGCCTACCCCTTTGCAAGGGTCATGACACGGCTCGGCCTGCAGCCTCGTCCATCTGCGGGAACCGAACTGGATCTGGCCGTGCTTGCAGGCCGCTGCGGCGGATGCGACGCCAAGCCGATCTGCGCCCGCTGGCTGGATTCCCCTGGCACCGAGGGCCTGGAAGGCTTCTGTGCCAACGCGGGCGCCTTGCGCGCCTTTCCCGCCAGCAGGGTGGAGGCTGTCGTCCCGACAGAATCCTCGACCTGAGGCCGGCACGCCTCGGTCGCGCGGCGGCGCCTGCGGCGCCGCCGATGGGGCATCCCGAGGCAGGCCCCAGGGGCTCGTCGCCAGGGGCTGGAGCCTGCGGGGAGCGGCA
>JAKBBQ010000271.1 GCA_021808405.1 Pseudomonadota bacterium
AAACATTCATGTAAAATGACTATTATAGAAGGCCGGGCGCGTCTGGCCAAGCATCGGCGGGCCCGCTCGCACAGAGCGCGTCCCGCCGCGGGCACTGCGGGATGATTCGCGGATAAGATCAATCGATGAGGAACGATATGGGAGTCATCGCATGCGGCTGACCGTGCGCACCGACTATGCATTGCGGGTGCTGATCTACCTGAGCCTGCAGCGCGAAGGCGAGGGCATCGGCACGATCGACGACATCGCCGACGCCTACCGCATTTCCCGCAGCCACCTGAAGAAGGTGGTCAACGAACTGGCGCAAAACGGTGTGCTGGAGACGGCCCGCGGACGCGCGGGCGGCGTGCGGCTGGCCAACGACCCCAGCCGGATTTCGATCGGCGAGATCGTCCGCCTGGTGGAAAAGGACTTCGCGGTGGTCGAATGCCACGAAGCCGCGGTCGAGTCCGATTGCGCGATCGCCCAGGTCTGCAACCTGAGGCGCGTGCTGCGGCGCGCCGTGGACGCCTTCATGTACGAACTCGACAAGGCGACGCTGGCCGATGCGGCCGCCGCGCCTTCGGTGGTGGCGAGCATCCTCGGCATCGGCCTGCCGGCCGGCGGGGCCGGCAAGGCCAGGCCGACAGTGCGCAAACCCGGCACCGCGGTGGCCGTCGATCCGCCGCGCTCCCGCTCCCGCCAGCCCTGACGGCAGCGTCGGGCCGCAGGCAGGCTACTCGCGCTCCAGAGGAACGTAGCGGCGCTGGCCGGTACGGCCGTTCTCGTAGACGGTCATGCGCCTGCCGCTGGCCGGATCGACGAAGGTTTCGTCGCTGCGCGACCAATCGGGTCCGCGGGGGATTTCGCGCGTTTCGCCATAGCGCAGCCTTTCGAACAGCGTGCCGGCGACCAGCAGTCCGCCCACCCCCATCGCCTCGATTCCGGCGCCGGTCGCCTTGCCCACCAGCGCGGTCCACAGCCCGCCCAGCACCAGCGCGGCGCCCAGCAGCAGCACCAGGGCGCGCAGCATCAGGCGACGCCCCCGAGCGGATCGGCGATCACCGCGGTTCCGTAGGCGACGATCTCGCTCATCGACTGGCCGAGCTCCGAGGAGTCGAAGCGCATCATCACGATGGCGTTGGCGTGGCGCAGCAGCGCGTTCTCCACCATGCGGTCGATCGCGTGGCGGCGTGCCTCCTCGAGCATCTGGGTGTATTCGGGGATCTCCCCGCCGACGATGGTGCGCAGCCCGGCGACCACGTTGCCGCCGAGGCCCCGGCTGCGCACCGTGAGGCCGAACACCTGCCCCTTGACCTCGCGGATGCGATAGCCCGGGATGTTCTCGGTGGTGACGATCAGCATCGCTGGCTCCTCGTGGCGTCGGGCGATGGCATGCAGCTTACGGTAGCGCGAACCGGGCTTCAAGGTGGCCGCGCGGCCGCGCCCGCCGCACGCCCGGCGGGCTGCTACGCTCGCCCCGAGTCGGCAGCGGGAACGGCCTGCACACGGAGCCTGGTCCATGCAACAGATCGTCTTGGCGGCGCTGCACCTGTGGTGGCGCCTGAGCTGGCGCATGGCGCTGTGGGTGGTTCTCGGCGGCGCGCTGGTCACGTTCGGAATCGGCCTGGAGTTCCGCCCGGGCTACGCGGTGCTCGGACAGGCGATGCTGGAATGCGGCGTCCTGTCGCTGCTGCTGGGACTGGCGGGCCTGCCGTGGCTGCTGCGCCACGTGCTGCTCGCCAGGCCCTTCGCCTTCGATGGCGCGACCTGGTGCCTGCGGGTGCGGCGCGGCCAGGCCGTGCACGCCGGCGCCGGGCTGCCCTGGCGCGAGTCCTTCGCGCTGCTCGGGGGCTGGCTGTGGCGCTGGCTGGCCTTGTCGCTGCCGGTGTTCGCAGGCTTCGCCGACCTGCTGTTCGATCCGTATCGCGGCTCGGTTCCCCATCGCGCGCTGCTGCAGTACCTGGTGTGGGCCCAGCTGTGCGGCCTGGTCGCCGCGTGGTGGCTGTTGCGCTGGCCCGGACGGGGCGCTCGCATCGAGGTGCAGCGCCTGGCCGTGCGCGGTGCGGCGGCCGGCGCCGCGAATGCGGCGCAGCCTGCGCCGGCCGCGCGCGCGCTGCGCCGAGGCTGGCCGTCCGCTCTGATGCTGGCGCTGCTGGGCCTGGCCGTGCTGGTCGTCGGCGCCGACCTGCCCGGCGAGCGGCGGCAGGCCGCGAGCGGCGCCTGCGTCGACAGCGTCGACACGGCCTTCTTCCTGGGCAGGGTCGGCGCGCCGACCGCGCATGCGCTGCGCTTGTGCGCAGGGCTGGTCGACCGCATTCCGGCGCGGCAACGGCAACGCTACTGGGTGTTGCGCGATCGCTGGCAACTGCGGCGCGGTCCCGATGCGGCCGCGCTGCGCGATCTCGAGCGGCGCGCGGCGGCCGAGACCGATGGCCTGGACTTGCGCTGGATGCTCCACGACCTGCTGCAGGCCGGCGCCGCCGCGAGTGCCTCGCGCATCGCCGACGCATGGTGGCGCAGCCTTCCCGCCACCACCCCCTACACGGATCTGCGGGTCGCCGCCAACCTGCGCGCCCACGCCGATGCGAGCCTGGGGCGCTGGGGCGCCGCGGCGGGCACCGAGCGCGACCTGCTGGCGCGGGTTGCGGCAAGCGGGATGATCCCGGCCAACCAGACCCGCGAGCGCCGGCGCCTGCAGCGAGTGATCGCCGCTCTCGGCCGGCAGCGCATCCCGGCGGCCATCCAGGCGTTCTGAACCGCGCGACCGGGCTGCGCCAGCCCCGCGCCGCCATGCGGCCTGGCGATCGGCCGGGACGGATCCGCTGCGATCGACTTGCGGCGGAGCGGGGTTTTCCTCGAGGCCGCCCGCCTGCGTTGGCATCTACGCTTGAGCCCATCCGGCAAGGGCGAGGTCGGCCGCGAGTCTGTCGCATGCCGGGTCCCCGAATGACTTTGGAGCAGACCATGCAGGAAGCGCTGGAAGAAGTGCCGCGCGATGCAGCGGACATCGCTCGCTTCGAGCAGCAGATCCCCTGGGAGCAGCGCGCTCCGGCAGCCAGCGTGCACGAGGTGTTCGCGGGTTCCGCGCGGCGCCACGGCGAGCGACCGGCGTTGAGCATGCTGATGACCGGGGATCCCGACGAGCAGCCGCGTGTCGTGAACTACTCGCAGTTGCTGGAGATGATCCAGCGCGCGGCGAATGTCTTCGTCGAGGTCGGCGGCAGGCGGCCGGTCGTCGCCTACATGCTTCCCAACCTGGTCGAGACCTACGCCGTGCTGTGGGGGGCCGAGTGCGTGGGCAGTTCGCTGCCGATCAACTTCCTGCTGCAGCCCGCGGCCATCGCCCAGCTGCTGCGAGCCGTGGGTGCCACGGTGCTGGTGGCGCTGGGTCGCCATCCGCGGCTGGACATCTGGCCCAAGGCGCTCGAGGTGCGCGGCCAGGTGCCCGGGCTGCGGCTGCTGCGGGTCGGCCCCGGCGACGAGGACGTGCCCGAACTCGGCGCGATGATGCGCGCGGCGCGCGGCGACGCGCTGGACAGCCCAGCGGGCTCGGGCGACGACATCGCCGCGTATTTCCACACCGGAGGCACCACGGGGTCGCCGAAACTGGTGCGGCACACCCACGCCAACCAGATCTGCGCGGCCTATTGCAGCGCAGTGCTGCTCGATCTCGACGAGCAGGCGGTCATCACCCAGGGTTTCCCGCTGTTCCACGTCGCCGCCGCGATGCCCTGCGGGCTGGGCCCGTTCATGCGGGGCTCGCACCTGCTGCTGATGTCGCCGTCGGGTTTCCGCGACCCGGCGATGGTGCGCAACTTCTGGAAGGTGGTCGAACGCTACCGGGTCAGCATCGCCGGCGGAGTGCCCACCGCGGTCGGGGCGGTGCTGGATGTGCCGCTGGACGGCGCAGACCTGTCCAGCCTGCAGTTCGGGTTGACCGGCGGAGCGCCTGCGCCGCATGCGGTGGTGCAGCGCTGGGAGCAGGTCACCGGCACGCGGTTGTACGAAGTGCTCGGGATGACCGAGACCTCCGGAGTGGTCAGCGTGGCCCTCAGGCACGGCGAGCATCGCGCCGGGTCGGTGGGTTTCCCGCTGCCCTACACCCGCGCCGAGGTGCGCCGAGTGCTGCCCGACGGCGCGGTCGGCGAGGTGCTGCCCACCGGCCGGACGGGAGTGCTGGTGATCCGCGGCCCCCATGTCTCGCCCGGCTACCACGATCCCGCCCACGACCAGGGGGTGTTCGTCGAGCAGGGGCTGGTCAGCGGGGACCTGGCCTACCGCGACGAAGACGGTCGGCTGTACGTCTGCGGGCGCAGCAAGGACCTGATCATCCGCAGCGGGCACAACATCGATCCGGCGATGATCGAACAGGCGATGACCGACCATCCCGCGGTCGCGCTGGCCGCGGCGGTAGGCCAGCCCGATGCCTATGCCGGCGAACTGCCGGTGGTCTACGTCGCGCTGCGCCCGGGCGCCACGGCCAGCGAGCAGGAGCTGCGGGAGCACGCCCAGGCCTGCATCGCCGAGCGCCCGGCCTGGCCGCGTCGCATCTACGTGGTCGACCAGATCCCCTTGACCAGCGTCGGCAAGGTCTTCAAGCCGGAATTGCGGGTCGACGCGGCGCGGCGGCTGGTCGAGTCGGTGCTCGAGGACGAACTCGGCCTGCGCGGCGCGCAGGTACGGGCCGCCGACGGCGCGCGCGGCATCGAGGTGGCGATCGCGCTGGGCCCGGGCCACGCCGAGGCCGCCGAACGGGTACGCTCGCGGCTGGCCGGATACCTGTTCGCCACCCGCGTGTCGGTCTGAGCCCCCGCCGGCGGGGGCGCGGCGCCTTCAGATCCGCCCGGCGTAGGCCTGGCGCGGCA
>JAKBBQ010000027.1 GCA_021808405.1 Pseudomonadota bacterium
CGCGCAGGCCTGCGCGTCGTCTTCGGGAGCAAGGGTCATGATCCTTGCCCCCCCTGGGCCTGCACGCCCTGCGCGGCGTGAAGGCGCTGCAGGATGCCGTCGATCTTGGCCTTGAGCACGTCGGCGGGGAAGGGCTTGACGATGTAGCCGTTGACCCCGGCCTGGGCGGCGGCCAGGATGTTTTCCTTCTTCGCCTCGGCGGTGACCATCAATACCGGCAGGCTGCGAATCTGCGGGTCGGAACTGGCGCGGATTTCGCGCAGCAGGTCGATGCCCTGCATATTGGGCATGTTCCAGTCGGTGACCACGAATTCGATGCCGCCGGCCTGGATGCGCTTGAGCGCCTGCACGCCGTCCTCGGCCTCATCGATGGCGCCCGTGACGTGGCCGGTCTGCATGAGCAGGCCGCGCACGATGCGACGCATGGTCGGAAAATCGTCAACAACGAGAAACTTCAAGGGATGCTCCGGCATGACGGAACCGCGAGGGTCCCGACTGGAATGACGGCACAGCGGGCGCCGACTTGAGGTGGCAGGGCATGGCCTGCGGCTTGCGCGCGCGGTGGACGACGCATCACGGACGGCGCCGCCATTGTGCGCTGGGCAAGCCGGGGGAGGGAATCGGGCGGCGGCGCGTGTCGCAGGAATGCCGCAAGCGCCGCGCGCGCGCCGCGGCTGGCGCGCGAAGCGCGAGCCAAGCGCCTCGCGGAGGTACCATCGCAGGCTGAGTTCGATCGCTGCGGGCTTCGCGCAAGCCGGGCACGCATCCTGAAAGCAATTTCCCATGTTTCTCCTGATCGGTTACGTGTTGTCGTTGGCTGCCATTTTCGGCGGCTACATGGCCGAGGGCGGGCATATCGGCGCGCTGGTGCAGCCCTTCGAACTGCTGATGATCGCCGGGGGCGCGTTCGGCGCCTTCTTCGCATCGACCTTTCCGAAATCGTTCAAGGCGACGATCAAGGCGCTGCCGACGGCGATGAAGGGTTCGACCTACTCCAAGGATGCCTACATGGAGTTGCTGTCGCTGCTCAACGAGCTGTTCACCCGCATGCGGCAGAACGGGTTGATGGCCATCGAAGGCGATGTCGAAGAGCCGGGAAACAGTGAAATCTTCAAGAAATACCCGCATATTTCGTCCGATCATCATGTGCTGGAATTCATCACCGATTATCTGCGGCTGATGATCGGGGGCAACCTCGGCGTGATGGAAATGGAAAACCTGATGGATGTCAATATCGAGACCCATCACCGCGAGGCGGAGATCCCGGTGCACGCGATGACCCGTACCGCCGACAGCATGCCGGCGTTCGGCATCGTCGCCGCGGTGATGGGGGTGGTGCATACCATGGCCTCGGTGGACAAGCCGCCGGCGGTGCTCGGCGAACTGGTCGGCGCGGCCCTGGTCGGCACCTTCCTGGGCATCCTGATCGGCTACGCGATCCTGGCGCCTGTGGCCGCGCGCATGGAAGACCGGGCGCACGAGGGCACGAAAATGCTCGAATGCATCAAGGTCGCGTTGCTGGCGACGATGAACGCCTATCCGCCGCAGGTCGCTGTGGAATTCGCGCGCAAGGTGCTGTTCAGCAACGAGCGCCCCAGTTTCACCGAACTGGAAAGCCATCTGCGCGAAGCCAAGGGAAAGTAGGCCATGGCCGAGCCCAAGCCGCAGCCCATTGTCATCAAGAAGGTCAAGAAGGTGGTGGCCGGCGGCCATGGCGCCGCCTGGAAGATCGCCTACGCCGATTTCGTCACGGCGATGATGGCCTTCTTCCTGCTGATGTGGCTGCTCGGTTCTTCGACCAAGGCGCAGCTGCAAGGCATCGCGAAGTATTTCCAGCAGCCGCTGAAGGTGGCGCTGGAAGGCGGGCCGGGCAGCGGCTCGGCGACTTCGGTGCTGCCGGGCGGAGGCACCGACCTGACACGCACCGTCGGCCAGGTGCGCAACGGCGCCACTCCCGGCCAGACGGTCAGGCCCAACGCGACGACCACGGTGGTGGTGCGCGAGGAGCAGATCGATCGCGCCAACCTCGAGGCGCTGAAAAAGACCCTCGAGCACCAGATCAAGATCAACCCGCAGCTCAGCGCGTTCCGCAACCAGCTGCTGATCGACATCACCCGCGACGGCTTGCGCATCCAGGTGGTCGACAGCGACAAGCGGCCGATGTTCGCGCTCGGCGGCGCCGAACTGCAGAGCTACGCCCAGACCATTTTCCGGGACATCGCGCCCACGCTGAACAGCCTGCCGAACGCCATCAGCATCACCGGGCATACCGATGCGCTGAACTACCAGAACCAGGGCAAGGGCTACAGCAACTACAACCTGTCGGCCGACCGGGCCAATGCCGTGCGCCAGGTCCTGGTGCGCTCGGGGCTCGACGAATCCAAGGTGCTGCGGGTCGTGGGCATGGCCTCGGTGGCGCCGTTCGACCCCAGCAACCCGAATTCCCCGCTCAACCGCCGGGTCAGCGTGCTGGTGTTGACTCGCAGGGCCGCCGCGCGCATCCTGAAGGAGCAGGGCGCCGAGCAGACGGCGGCGAGCGCGGCCCAGGCCAATGCGCGCTTGACGGCCAGCCAGCCGGGCGCGGCATCGGCGCCACGCGCTGCCGCGCCGCGGCCCGCCCAGCTGCCGGTTGCGCCGCAGCCGGCCAAGCCGCTGGTCCCGCCGCTTGTCAAAATCGCGCCCAAGGCGTGAAATCTGCCCTCAAGTCCGCGGCCCCTGTGTCGTTGAGCACCACAGCAACCTGATCCGGCCATCATGCATCCCATCCAGCCCAGCCTCAGCCAGGCGGCCAGCCAGGCTTCCAGCGGCAGCGCGCAGCGCCTGGATGCCGGGCCGTCGCGCGCGCCGGGCGGACCGGCGGCGGGCGGCGCTGCCGGCACGGCAGGCGCCGAGACGGTGTCGATCTCCCAATCTGCGCGCCAGCTGCTGCAGGGTTCGGCGCTGCAGGCCGGGGCGCCGGCTTCGCCGCAACGCCTGGGCGCCTTGCGCCAGGCGATCGCCTCGGGGACCTACACGGTGAACACCCGGCAGATCGCCCAGGGGCTGTTGCGCGACAGCCGGGCGCTGGGCGCCGCCGCTGGCGGCGGCGCCGGGTCCTGAGCCCACCGTGGCGTTGCGCGATGCCTGAAGCAGGGTCGAGCGAAACCCCGACCGCGGCCACGCGCGCCATCGAGTTGCTCGAGCAGCTGGCGCAACTGCTGGAGGAGGAATTCGACACCCTGCTGCGGGCCCACGACGCCCGGCGCATCGAGCAGCTGGCAGCGCGCAAGAGCGGCCTGTGCGCGCAGATCGAGGCCTTGCAGCCCCAAGCCGCCGACGATGCGGCGCGCTTGCAGCGCGTGCGCGAGCTGGCGCAAGCCGTCGCGCAGGCCAATCAGCGCAACGGCGCGATGCTCGCTGCGCTGATCCGCAACACCCGGGGCGCGCTGGAAGTGCTGCGCGGTACCGACAAGTCCGGCGCTGTCTACGGCCCGCAGGGCCGCACGCTGGACGACACCGCGGCCAAGCCGCTGGGCAGCGCCTGATCTCCGGCATGCGCCACGCCCCTGCCACGCCATGCTGATCCTCAGCCGACGCAGCGGGGAGGCGATCCGCATCGGCAAGGACATCCGCATCGTGGTGGTCCAGCTCGGCGGCGGCAAGGTGCGGCTGGGAATCGACGGCCCGCGCGACCTGCGCATCCTGCGCGAGGAGCTCTACGAAATGGTGGCGGGTCTGAACCAGCGTGCGCAGGCCGCCGACCCCGGTGCGCTGGAGCAGTGGCTGCAGCAGCCGCCGCCGGCCGAGCCGGAGGGCTCGTCCTGATGCGCTGCCGGGCGGTCGACTCCGCGCCTTCGGCGCGCACTCTCCCGGAGGGCCTTGGATGACCGTGCATGCCACCCGCCTGGGGCTGGTCGAGGTGCTGCCGCAGCAGCGCTGGACCTGCTCGCAGCCGCTGGCCGGCCTGGAGGACTTGCGCGACTTCGTGCTGCTGCATGTCGCGTCGCAGGGGCCGTTCCTGTGGCTGCAGTCGCTGGAGGTGGCCGAACTGGCCTTCGTGGTGTGCGATGCGGGCTGCTTCGGGCTGCACTACCTGGCGGGCGAGGACTTCGATCCCGGCGCGTTGCTGGCGCCGCCGTGCGTGATGGTGATCCTGCCGCGCGCTCCCGGCGAAGGCCTGCGCGTGCATTCGCAGGCCCCGTTGCTCTTCGATGTGCAGCGCTCGTGCCTGCGCCAACAGGTGTTCGAGGCCGAGCAGGTGCAGGGCGACGGCAACTGGGTCGGGCCGTCCGCCTGTGCCGCGGTCGACCCTGCCTGGGCCGAGCGCATCATCAGCGTGCAGCCGCTGCGCGCGGGGGACTGATCAGAGGCGGCTGTCGAGCACCAGGTCGCGGTCGCGCTGGTGCACGTAGCGCTGCAGGTGCACTTCCTGCCGCGGCTGCAGTTGCTGGAACTGCAGCCCCAGCACCCGTGCCGGCGGCTGTTGCGTGCGGGCGCGCAGCGGCTGCACGAAGCGCACCAGCGCCGAGCAGGTCACGGCCTGGCCCGAGACCCGGAACGACACGCGCTCGATCCAGTCGTTGACCGCGAAGGGCGTGGCCTCGCCGGCCGCGATCTGCAGCCGCATGCCGCTGATGCTCAGGTCCAGGCATTCGGCCCGCACGCTGCGCCCGCCGCGTCGCTGCAGTTCCAGCGCGACGACCTCGCTCGTGCCCACCGGGACCCTGAAATGCGAGCGGCGCTGCAGATGGTAGACGGCGTGCGGCCAGCGCAGTTGCAGCGCCTGCGTGCCGTCCCATTTGTGCTGGCCCTCGACCACGCAGCGCAGCCCGGCCTGGACCCCGGCTGCCAGGCCGAGGAAAAAGGCTTCCCCGCCGGCCTGTGGCGGCTGCTCGGGGCGCGGACTCGGCTCCTCGAGCAGGATGTAGGTGCGTCCCGAGTCCAGGTAGAGCAACCTGGACGTGCGCTCGGTCTCATCGCCGGGCAGGTACAGGGTCAGCCACTCGCGGCCGCGCTGCATGCGCTCGAGGGTCTGGAAGGAGCGTGAATGCACCCTGAAGCTCTCCTGGAACAGGGTGCGCAGGATGCCGGACATGACTCGACCGCCGTATCAGATTCCCAGGTTTTCGGCCCAGGCCAGCGCTTCCAGGTGGGCCATCGCGACGGCGCGCTGGTTCAGCCCGAGCAGGCCGGCGTGCTGGTCGATTTCGTCCCAGTCCTCGCGTTCACAGGCCAGCACGATCTGCAGGTAGGGGCCGAAGGCTCCGCGGCGCTCGCGCAGCGCCAGCACCACCTGTTCGGGCAGGGAGATTTCCTCCAGCGCCTTGTCCAGAGGAACCCCGAGCATGGCGTCGAGCAGCGAGAACACGCCGGCGATGAAGGCGTTGTCCCCGTCCTCGGCAGGCAGCATGCCGTGGCTCAGCAGTTCCATCATGCGGCCACGGGTGATGGCCACGCGCGCCTGGCTGCCGGCCACGCTGCTGCCCGGGGTGGTCGCCAGCAGCAGCACCAGCCAGCGCAGCAGCTTGTGGTAGCCCAGGATCACGACGGCATGACGAAACGACGTGACCTCGGTCATCAGCCCGAAGCCCGAGGAATTGATGTAGCGCAGCAGCTTGAACGACAGAGTCGGGTCGTGCTTGAGCACTTCCTCGATGCGCGGGATCTCGGCCTGCTTGTTCACCAGGTCGATGAGTTGCAGCACGGTCGCGTAGGCGGGGTTGGCGACCTTCGCGCTGACCGTCTGGGGGCGAGCGAAGTAGTAGCCCTGGAACAGGTGCAGCCCGGCCGCGAAGTATTCGTCGAACGCCTGCTGGGTCTCGACCTTCTCGGCGATCAGTCGCAGTCCGGGATGCATCGCGGCGCGGCGCAGCAGCACCGGCAGCACGCCGGCCGGCAACCCCTGCACGTCGGCCTGGATGTAGCCCAGCAACGGCAACCACGCCGCGTAGGGTGCGGTGATGGCATGCACGCCCGCGGCCAGCGAGAAGCCCTTGTCCCGCAGCGCCTGCATCGCCACCACGGCGGACGCGATGCCTTGCGGATCGTCGCCGGCCACGCGCGGCAGCTCGAGCACGATGCGCTGCGGGAAGACGATCTCCAGGTGCTCGGCGCCCAGGTCCTCGAGTCGCACGTTGAGGAAGGCGAGCTTGTCGCCGAACAGGTTTTCCGCGGAGATGCTCGACAGCGCGTGGAACAGCAGCGCCGAGTCCGACGCCCGGCTGTGCTGGCTGGGCGCCTGGGTGCTGCTGGCGCTTTCGCGCGCCAGCAGCTCGTAGCCGATGATGCGCTGCTGGCGATCGAGGATCGGCTGGCGCGCGATGTGCGCGTAGGTGTAGCCGTCGCCGGTTTCGGCAGCGATCACGGGATCTGGCGTCGGGGACGGTGGCATCGGATCGGCGGGGCAGTGGCTGGGTGACAAGACCGTGCGCTCAGGCGGGAGATGCTAGCAGGCCGGGGCATGGGCGGCGTGCGGGTTCGCGCATCAGCGAGTCCAGGCGCGCAGCCAGGAGTCGAGGTGGTCCTCCATGATCCACTCGGCGAGCACCTTGGCGCGCAGCGCGTCGCCCTGGGCGCGCAGCGCGCGCGGCTCGCCCACGGCCTCCCGGATCGCCCGCACCCAGTCGCGGAAGCGGTTGGCCACCCGCACCACCGGGAAATCGCCCTGGTAGGGCGTGATGTCGGAGCAGATCACCGGGTAGCCCAGCACCCCGTATTCGAGCAGCCGCAGGTGGCTCTTGGCCTCGTTGAAGGCATTGCTCTCCAGCGGAGCCACCGCCAGGTCGAGGTCCAGGCTGGCCAGCCTGGGCGCGTACTGGTCCAGGGGGACGCCGGGGTGGAATTCCTTGACCAGCGGCTTGAGCGCATCGGGGCACAGCCCGAAGAACACCCAGTCCACCTCGGCGGCCGTTTCGCGCACCACGTCGACGATGAGCTCGAGGTCCCCGCTGTGGCCGATGCCGCCGGCCCAGCCCACGCGCAGGCGCTTGCGCTCGGCGCGTGCCGGCTGCAGCGACTTCCAGCGCGCGCCTTCGAGGCGGTTGGGGCACACCACCACCTCGTCGCTGAAGCCGGCATAGGCGCGCGCCAGCGGCTCGGTGGCGACCACCAGGCGGTTGCACAGCCCGGCTGCCTTGCGGAAGCGCTTGGCGATGTCCTTGTGGATCTGCGCCTTGTGCACGCTCTTGAGCGGCAGGTTGGTGATCAGGTCGTCGATCTCGAACACCCGGAAGGCCCTGCAGTGCCGCGCATGGCGCTCCAGCGCCTCGATCTGCGGCCATTCCATCTGTCGTTGCACGACCAGGCTGTCGGCGTCGATGCGCTGCATCTCGGCCGGCTCGAACAGCCGCATGGTCTCCCAGCCCTGCGCCGCGCCGCCGCGGTTGAGCGCCCGCAGCGGGGCGATGATGCGGTATTCCCCGCAGCCCTCGCGATCGGCCGGATGGACGAGGATGCGCGGCCGCGGCCGCCAGTCCGGATCCCAGGCCAGGCAGGGCTGGTCGTCGAACAGGAAGTCCGTGGTGAGCAGGCTGAGTTGGCGGTTGTAGGCCGGGTCGCGCGCCAGCAGCGGCAGCCAGCGGTCGTACATCACCGCGCGCTCGGCCGCGAAGCGCTTCTGCTTCGCCTCGTCGGGTTGGGCCTCGACCTGCCCGCGCTGGCTGGCCGAGCCCTCGTGCAGCAGCAGCGCATACGGCGTGAACACCACGCGCAGCCCGGCCTGGCGCACCTTCAGGCACAGGTCGATGTCGCTGTACGACACCTTCAGGGCCTGTTCGTCGAGGCCCGCCACCCGTTCGTACACGCTCCTGCGCACGAGCAGGCAGGCACCGGTGACCGCCGACAGGTCCTGCACCAGTTGCGCGCGCCCGAAATAGCCCCGGTCCTCGGGCGGGCGGCCGATGAACGGATGCTCGGCAGGCCCCCGGATCCCGAGGATGACCCCGGCGTGCTGGATCTTGCCGTCCGGGAACAGCAATTTGGCGCCGACGATGCCGACATCGGGCCGCACGGCATGGCTCATCATTTCGTCGAGCCAGTCTTCGTGCAAGGCCGCGGTGTCGTTGTTCAGCAGCAGCAGGTACTCGCCGCGCGCCGCGCGCGCCGCGGCGTTGTTCATCGCCGAGAAATTGAACGCCCCCGGTTGGCGCAGCACGCGCAGCCTGCCGCCCAGCTCGGTCTCGCGCGACTCGATCGCGTCGAGATAGCGGCAGGTGTCGGCGTCGTCGCTGTCGTTGTCGATGACCATGATCTCGTACGCCGGGTACCGGGTCTTCTCGATCACCGATTCGATGCAGCGCTGCAGCAACGCGAGCTGGTTGCGGGTCGGCACCAGGATCGAAACCAGTGGCCGGACCTCGGGCAGCGGCCAGCGCACGCGGAACGCGGGCGGGAAGGGCCCGGGCTGCGCCTCGGCGGCGACGCCCAGTCGCCGCAAGTGCGCCTGCAGCGCCGACTGACCGGCGGCGAGGATCCCGGCCACGTCCTTGCGAGTGTGCCCCGAGCCCTGCGCCCGGTGATACAGCACTTCGGCGACGTGCCCGATCGCGGCTTCGCCCGCGCCGGTGTGCTCGAGGTGCTCCCAGGCGCGCAGCAGCAGGTCGTAGTCCTCGGCGCCCTCGAGCGCCGGATCGAAGCCGCCGAGGGCTTCGAACAGCTCGCGGCGGATCAGCAGCAGGCCGCCGACGTAGGGCAGGCTGCGCAGGTAGTCGAGGTTGAAATCAGGTTTGCAGTGCGGGTTGACGTGCTGAGCGTCGGGCGTGAGGGCGTCTTCGTCGGTGTAGACGACCTGCCAATGCGGGTTGCGGGAAATCGCCTGCGCCAGGCGGAACAGCGCGTCGGGCGCCAGCCGATCCCCGGCGTCGATCATGGCCACCCAGTCGGCCTGCGCCTGCAGCAAGGCGGCGTTGGCCGCGGCGAGCGGATCCTCGCCACCCGCGTCGATCGCCAGCGGCGTGCCCGGGCACCACTGGGCTTCGACGCTGCGGCGGGTCGGCGTCGCATCCACGGTGGCGCTGTCGAGTATGCCGACCGTGATGCGGCAGCTCGCCAGGCCATCGTGCGCCTCGATCGCTTCCTGCGCCCACTCGCGCTCGCGCGGCAGCCAACGCTCCGACGGCATCCATGGCGTGCGGGCACGCTGCGCGTGGGCGAGGATCGTGCCGGACGTGTCGGCGATGTCCAGCCCGGCCTTGAGCGTGCTGGCGACGAAAAGCCGCTCGATCGCGTGTGCCAGGGTGCCGTCGGTCTGCCCGGCCTCGACCTCGAACGCGGCGTCCAGATCCAGCCCCAGCAGCGGCGCCAAGGCCTGCGGCCGACACCAGAACATCGATCCGGCGAAATAGAGGTCGCGCTCCGCGTCGCTGACGACGCCCATGCGGTTGCGCAGTTCGTCGACGCGTTGCAGGTTGGCATCGTCGCCGCGCAGCACGAAGCCCTTGGGGCCGACCAGGCCCAGCTGGGGCTGGCGCGCGAACAGCTCGATGACCTGCTGCGCATGGCCGAACAGATCGTCGAGCAGTTCACGCCGCCAGCGGTCTCCATCGCCGTGGGCGATGAACGGGATGGCGATGCGTCCCTTGAGCTCGCGCAAATGGGGCGACTTCTTGCCGTGCACCAGCAGCACCTGCGCATAGGCCGACCTCTGCACGACCCGGCGCATCAGCGCCAGGCGTGGCGCGATGTCGCGCCCGCGATTCTCGACTTCGACGATGGTCGCGTCGGGGAATTGCGCGAGGATGGCGTCGCGCGCGGCCAGCGCCTGGGCCGTGAGCGACACGTACAGGTCGACCGCCGTCGGCAGGCCCCGCAGCGCGAGCGCGAACTCCGGCCACAGATCGGGGTAGTGCAGATGCAGCACGACCGCGGTCGCCGGGGTGCCCGGGCCGGCGGCCTGCGCGGCGTGGCCGCCGAAGTGGGAGTGCACTTCCCGGACGAAGGACTGTGCCGACTGGCGCGTGCGCTCTTCGTCGGCACGCATCGTGTCGACCAGCTGCTGGCGCGTGCGCCGGGCATAGTCGAGGTCGTCGAAGCCGTAGGCGATGCCATAGCGGTCGACCGGGTCGGGCAGCCATTGCTCCTTGCCGACGCCGTCGAGCGGGACGACCACCGAGTCGCAGCCCGCGATCGCCGCCAGCCGCGAGTACAGCGTATGGGTGTCGTAGCTGACGAAGGTCTTGACCGATTGGAAGATCCGCGCGACCTCGGCGTGGGGCTTGCCGTCGATCAGGGTCGCTTCGCGCAGCTCCGGCGCGACCAGCCGATCGCGCCCCTTGCGCAGGCAATAGGCGACTCCCGAGCGGACTCGCGGCTCGTCCTCCGGGCGCAGGTGGTAGAGCGCGAACGGCGTGTGGGTGATGCGCAGGAACTCGGTCGCGGTGCGCGAGCCCGGGTAGTGGAAATCGCCGAAGTAACTGCCGAATCGGAAATACAGCTCGCCCGGCCCATAGAACACCTTGCCGGAATGGAAGCCCGGGTTGTGCAGGAACCAGCGAACCACGTGCCGGGCACCCAACGGGTTGCCGAAGACGATTTCGGGATAGACCACGACCACGTCGTCGGGCGCCTTGAAACGCGGGTTCGCGGTGATGACCGGCGACGCGATCTCGGGGTTCACGCGGTATGTCGCCGGGTTGGCGATGTCGTACATGTTGCGTATGTACGCGCCGACATCCTCGATATTGCCGAAATGGAGGTCGAAGCTCGGGATCAGCGGATACAGGAACGCCTGTTCGCCGATCTGGTTGAGCACATGGCACAACTTGTGGAGCGCGATCGCGCCCCCGCTCGTTTCATCGTAGGACGGGGCGTAGATGATGAATTTGCGCTTCATGGGATTGTTCCGTCACGCCGAGCGTGGGTATCGTCGAACCAGGGTGCGAATCGGGTGATGCCGCGGGCGGGGGCGATGCCGGGGTGCGGCGAGCGCTTCGAGGGAACCCCCGATTCAGGCGCTCGCCAGCGTGTTCTTGTACCAGTCCACATAGCGTGCGATGCCCTCCGACAGTCCGATACGGGCCTTCCATCCCAGCAACCGATCGGCCTTGCCGCAATCCAGCACGACCGCCGGGACATCGAATCTGCGGCCGGGCTTGTAGACCACGTTCGGCCTGGTGCCGGTGGCACGGGCGACCATGTCGATCAGCGTGTTCAACGTGGTTGCCTGGCCGCTCCCGGCGTTGAACACCCCGCGCTGCGACGAGGCCAGCGCCTGCGTGGCCAGCAGCGCAAGGTCCTCGACATGGAAATAGTCGCGCACGATGCCTCCGTCGCCCCACACCTCGATCGGCCGGCCGCCCAGCGCCTGATGGACGAAGTGTGCGATGGCCCCCTGGCCCTTGAGGGCAAGCTGTCCCGGGCCATACGGGTTGGCGGCGCGCAGGATGACGTGGCGCAGGCCATGGAGATGGTCGTAAAGCGCCAGGTACTTCTCGATGCTCAGCTTGGCCACGCCATAGGCGCACGTCGGATCGGTAGCATGGGACTCGCTCATCGTGGGCGCCCTGGGCTGGCCGTATACCGTTCCGCCCGACGACATGAACAGGATGCCCGCGACGCGGTGCCTGACGCAGAGTTCGAGCAAGGCGAGTGTCTGCACGACGTTGCTGTGATAGTCGAAACGCATGTCCTCGTTCGACGACTGGGGCAAGGTCGTCGACACGAGGTGCACCACCTGGGTCACCTCGTGCTGGACGATCGCACGCTCCAGCGCTGCGGCGTCGGCGAAATCGCCCCGTACCTGGGCGCTCCGATGCGTCGCGTCCTTGGCATCGGCATGGCGGTCGTAGACGACGACGCGTGATCCCATGGTCTCGAGAGCGCGGACGACGTGGCGACCGATGAAGCCGCGCCCTCCGATCACCAGAATGCTCATGCGGTGCCTCCGGTGGCGCCAGCGAGGTGCGCGGCGCCCACGTCAACGAGCCGAGTAGCCGCCATCGACGGGAAGGATCGCTCCCGTGATGAAGTCGCTGGCGGGCGAGGCGAGGAAAATGGTTGCGCCCTTGAGGTCGTCCGGTTTTCCCCAGCGCTTGGCCGGTGTGCGCAGAAGGACCTCGGCGCTGCGACTCTCATCGCCGATCAGCGCGGTATTCAGGCGGGTATCGAAATACCCGGGCGCGATGGCGTTCACGCAGATTCCCTTCGCCGCCCAATCGTTCGACAGCGCCTTGGTCAATTGCGCGACACCCCCCTTGGAGGCGACGTAGGCAGGAATGGTGATGCCGCCGAAGAAACTCATGATGGAGGCGACGTTGATGATCTTGCCCTGGCCCATGGAGAGCATGGTCGGAGCGACCCGCCGGCAATACAGGAAGGTCGCGGTGAGGTTGATGGCCAGCACGTCGTCCCAGTCATCCTGCGAAAACACCTCGCTCGGCGCTCGCCGCTGGATCCCCGCCGCGTTCACCAGGATGTCGACGGGCCCCCGCAGCAGCCGTTCGGACTGTTCGACCGATCGGTCGATGGCGCTGCGATCGCGCACGTCGACCTGCAGCGCATGCGCGTTGGCGCCGCCGTCGCGCAGCCTGGCCGCCAGCTCATCGACCCGCGGGTCGATGTCGACGGCGACAGCCGCCGCGCCCGCTTCGAGAAGGCCCTCGAGCATGGCCAGCCCGAGGTCGCCTCCGCCACCCACGACCAGGGCGCGCTTGCCCGCCAGATCGAAGAGATGCATGTCGTGGTTCATCCCATGAAGAGTCCGCCGTTGACGTCGAGCACCGCGCCGGTGGTGAAGCTCGACTCCATGCTGGCGAAATAGCAGGCCGCCAGCGCGACTTCCTCGGGTGTTCCGATACGCCCGAGCGGAAATCGGCGCAGCAATTGGCTGTGCGTCTCCGGGTCACGCGAACGGGACATATCCGACTCGATCGTTCCGGGCGCCACGCAATTGACGGTGATTCCGTCCTGCGCCAGCTTGCGCGCCAGTCCGTAGGTGAGGGCGATCATCCCGCCCTTCGAAGCCGTGTAGGGCATGCCGTTGGCGTAGCCGCCCATCCGGCCTGCATTCGACGAGATGTTGATGATGCGCGGGGCACGGGCTTCGCGCAGATAGGGCAGGCACTTTTGCGCCATGAAGAACGACGCCTTGAGATTCACGTCCAGCACCCGATCCCAGGTTGCCTCGTCGGTCTGCTCGACCGGGTCGAGGTCGAGTACGCCGGCGCAGTTCACCAGGATGTCGATCGAGCCATGCTGAGCATGGACGGCACGCAGGACCGGCTCGATGGACGCGAGATCCGACAGATCGCACGGCCAGATGGAGGCGGCGAGGTCGGCGTCCTGGAAACGTTGCTGGGCGTGCCGCAACCTGGCCGGGTTCGACGCCAGCAGGGCGACCCCGAGGCCGGCCTGGGCGAACTTCAAGCCGATCGCCAACCCGATGCTGCCCGAGCCTCCGGTGACGATCGCCACCCGCTGACCGAAGGTGAAAAGCTCCTGCGTCATGGCTGCGTGCCCGGGTTGTACATGGTGAGCAGCATATCGTCGCCGTGTTCGTCGACGACCGACAGGTGGTCGCGGATGAAGCGGACCTGTTCGACGCTGGCCTGGCGGTCCGGGGATAGGGTGTAGATGCGAGCCAGAACCTGGCGCTCGGTGCCCGTCATTTCCGGCGTGATCAGGTCGCCCTCGCGCAGTCGTTGCAGCACGGTCAAGGTGCCGGGATGTTCGGCGATGCGCTGGAGCCCGCTGATCCGGCCGATCCGGCCTGCGCGCAGCAGCGCCCAGACCGTGGTCGCACGGTGTCCCTTGAAACGCGGATCGTTGACCTCGCCGAAGGCGCCTCGATACATGATTCCCGTCATCGCCAGATCGAGGAGCATTTCCCGCTGGTCGAACCCGTGCAGTTGCTTGAGATACAGATGCGGGGCTTCGCCCTGCAGCCGGAATCCCGGGTCGTAGGCATAGAAGCCGTCCGTGTCGACGAAGAACTGGATGAGCAGGACCGCGTTGCGGATCTGCAGATCCGCGAACATGCGCAGCAGTGCCGGGTGTACTGTCCGCACGAAGCGGTCGAGGTGCTTGCTCGGGTACTCGGCCGCGATGCACACCGGGCTGCCCGCCTGGTCCGCCGCCTTGTGGCGATCGGCAGCGGCCGAGAGGTACGCATGTCCGTCGACGAATGTGTAGTAGGCGAACATGTCGTCGCAGCGCATGAAGCGCTCGATCACGAGCTGCCTGCGCGGCGACGCGGCCAGCGCGAGCGCGACACCCGCGGCGAATTCCCCGGCATTGCGGCAAACCGAGACGCCGACGCCCGCGCCGCAGTCGGTGGGCTTGACCACGACCGGGTAGGGCAACGACGCCACCGAGCGCTCGTCGGTCGGGTCGACGTCGAAGGTCGGGGTGGTGGGGATGCCGTGCTTTCGGCAGGCGGCGATGAACCCCGATTTCGAGGTCAGCGCGGCCACGCTGCGCGGGTTGGCGTAGCACGGCATGCCGTGCCGCTCGCACAACTGCTGGTAGTAGGGGACGAGCGGGTCGGCAACGCCTACCAGGATGCCGGTGATGTGCTCGTTGGCGATCACGGTATCGATCGCGGCAAAATCCTTGACGTCGATGTCGTATGCGTGCCGCGCGCGACGCTTGGCCGGCGCTCCCGGGTAGGGGTCGACCACGACGGTGTGCAGCCCCATCGCATTGGCGACGTCGACGATGGCGCCCGTCTCCGGATTGCCGCCGAGGATCAGGATGCTTGCATCCTGCGCATGACCCCGTGGACTCATGATTGCGCCTCCCGCGGCAGGAAGGTGATCGGATCGAAGCCATGGGATTCGATGAACGATGCGAAACCCATGCGAGGCGGAACCACGCGGCGGATCCTGTGCTGAGGAAGACCGTGGCGGACAAACAGCGCGGCAACCTCGGCATGCACGGCGGGATCGAAGGAGGCAAGCACAAGCCAATCGAAGTCCACGCCGGCAAGCGCGGAAGGGTCGTCGACGTCCATCTTGAGCAGACGGTTCTCGCGGAAATCGCGGTCGAACCAGCCGACGCACCGCAGTTCGGGGTTGTCTCGCAGCTGCCTGTAGACATGCTGGCCGAACGATCCCGAGTTGTACAGCGCGACTCTGGCGCCGGCTTCGATCTGGCCGAAGGGCTGGTAGTCGCGGTAGCGCAACGGATCTCCCAGATAGGCGCCATGGCGAATGATGAGCAGCGCGCAGAGGTAGGCCTGCAACTGGCGCAGGAATGCGTAGCGCGTGTCCTCGCGAGCGCCCAGCGCCTGCGCCATGTAGCGGAACCCGTTGGACATCCGCGTGGCCTCGGCATGCGTGAACCCCTTGGCCTGGAGAATGGAGTTCGGCCTGTGGCGATAGTTGTAGAGCGTGAGGTCGCTGAGGTAGATGGACTGGGATGCGAGGATCGCCGGGTAGACCAGCGCGGCATCCTCGCCGAAGGTGATCTCATCGGGCACGCGCTGCTGCAATGCGTCGATCAGGCGGCGTTTGTACAGCTTGCCCCAGGAATAGGT
The DNA here is from genome assembly GCA_021808405.1 of Pseudomonadota bacterium. Classification (GTDB taxonomy): domain Bacteria; phylum Pseudomonadota; class Gammaproteobacteria; order Burkholderiales; family Burkholderiaceae_C; genus Thiomonas_A. The sequence continues at coordinate 15,449 of JAKBBQ010000027.1, forward strand.
CCGGATGCCGTGCTGGAAGAATTCGCCCGCCTGGATCATCGCGGGCAGCACCTGCTCCTGCATTCGCCGCGTCGCATAGAGGCCGGTGGGCAGCGCGTTGTGGGCGTAGGAAAAATTCCCGAGAAACTCCCGCTTGTGGCCGCCGATGACCATGTCCACGTCGTGGCGCCGGGCGAGTTCGTGATACGCCTCGAGGCAACGCGCGTCGAGCCAGTCATCGCCATCCAGGTAGAACGCATACTCACCGGTGGCGTGGGCGAGGCCGGCCTTGCGGGCGCTGACCAGGCCCCCGTTGGGCTTCGCGATCACCTGGACCCTGGAATCGGTCTTTCGAAAGAACTCGCAGATCTCCAGGGCGGCGTCGGTCGAGCCGTCGTCGACCAGGATGATCTCCAGGTTCCGATATGTCTGTTCGACGAGGCTTTGCACGCATTGGTACAGATAGGCGGCCAGGTCGTAGATCGGAACGATGACGGAAATGCAGTCCATGGTCAGTCGATGCGGGCGGTCGCGGGCGGGAGGCCGCGCGTGGCGTGGCCGCGGATCTCGAACAGATGGCCCGCGAGGGGGTACTGCACGCGAGCGTGCTCGCTCATCTCGACCGTGGCGCTGGAGACGACGAGGCGATCGAGCCTCGGCCCGCAGAAGCACACCTTGGTGATGTTCGGCGCCGGCAGGTCGAAACGGCGCAGGATCTGGCCGTCGGGAGCCATCTGCAGGACCCGTCCGCTTCCCCACATGGCGAGCCAGAGATTGCCGTCGACATCGAAGCACATGCCATCGGGGAATCCGTCGTCGACACCGAAGCGGACAAAGGCTTCGCGCTGGGCGATGGTGCCGGTTTCCAGGCAGAAGGCGTACCGGTACACGATGCCTCGCAAGGTATCGTTGGCGTAGAGGAGGCGATCGCCCGGAGCGATGGCCGGGCCGTTGGTGACCCCGAAGCCACGGTCGTGAAGGGTCACGCCGCGCTCCCGGGAAAAGCTCGCGACACGGCCCTGCGCGTTGCCATCGCCGCCGTCCGCCATGCTTCCGTACCAGATGCGTCCAGCGCGGTCGGCGCAGGCATCGTTGAGCCGGCAGAACGGGTCACCGGGAAAACTCCTGTCGAGCCAGCGGAGTTCACGCTGTCCGCTGGTGTCCACGAGTGCGATACCCGTTTTCAGACCGACGGCATGTTGTCCGGCCCTGGGCGTCGGCAGCACCCAGCCGATGGCCTCGGGCATGGGCCAGGAGCGGCTGGCACCGCTGGCGATGTCCACCTGCAGCAGGCACCGGCCGACGATGTCGACCATCAGGAGTCGCTCGCTCGCGGCATCCCAGCAGAGGCCTTCGCCGAGCTGGCATGGGGCCCCGGGAAGGACATCGATCATGCTGCGGACACGCCTCAGTCGACGCGCTCGAATCGCATTCCGCGCGGGTCGGATTCGCCGCGGGTGTCGTCACCGTTGCGCGCGATCGCGCAATAGTGCAGCGGGAACAGGTTGCGTCCCGGCGTGTGCAGCTTGTCGAATTCGACGACCTGGAGGTCGCGGAACAGGATCTGCAGGCCGAATTCGGTGAATCGCCAGCAGTCGGGAACGGGGCCGTGGATTCTCGCGTTGAGTGGTGTGGTGAACAGCATCCAGCCACCCGGCTTGGTGATCCTGCGCAGCTCCCGGACTGCGGCGAAGGGGTCCACGACGTGTTCCAGCACTTCGGTGCAGAGCACCGCGTCGAAATGGGCATCGGGAATGTTCGCGTTGTGCGTGGTGATGTCGGCGACTATGTCGGGAGCTGTCGACGGCGTGATGTCCAGGGTGATCAGCCTGAATTCCCGCAATTCGGGAACCGCCTTGCCCTGGTTTCCGATATCGCAGATGAGGAAGTCGCGGCGGAGATAGCGCTCGACGAAGTGCCGGCGCTTGTGGGTGATGAAGGCCCGCGACAGCGGGAAGTGCGTCTCGTCGAATTCGGATGGCAGTGTCATGAATTTCTTCGGTGGGCGGCGTGGCGGTCTGCGTGAATGCTCCTGGCGATCAGCTAGAGCGGGTCATGGAGTCTGGCGCCGATCCCTCCGCTCATGTCGATGCACGAGCCATGCAGAAAGCGCAGTTCATTGGAATTGATCTGGAAGACGAGTTCGGCCACCTCGGCCGGGCTCGCGATCCGGCGTTGCGGGTGATGATCGCGGAGTTCCTGCAGCTTGCCGGGAGCCGCGCGGAAGCCATCCTGCAGCATCGGCGTGCTGACCGATGCCGGTTCGACGCAGTTGACGCGGAAGCGATCCTCGAAATCGAGCGCAAGCCCGCGAGTGAGCGCGGCCAGCGCGGCCTTGGTCGTCGCGTAGGCGAGGAAGCCGGGCTTGGTCAGACGCGCGTGGATGCTGCCGACGTTCACCACGCTGCCACCACCGCGCTCAAGCTCGGCGGCCAGGTTGCTGACCAGCAGGTACGGCGCCAGCACGTTCACGTCGTAGGACCTCTGCAGTTCGGCCACTGCGATCGGATGAACGCGCGATACGTACTGGTAGGCCGCGTTGTTGATCAGCGTGCGCAGCGGCTGGCCGGCAAGCCAGTTCCGGATGCGGGTCAGCGTATCGTCACGCGCTTGCTCGTCGTTGACGAACGCATGCAAGTCGGCCTGGATGTACATGTCCACGGCCGACCCCGGTGGCGACTGGGCGCGGTCTATGCCGCAGGTGCGATACCCGGCCGCCTGGAAACGCGCTGCAATCGCTGCGCCGATCGCTCCGGCTGTGCCGGTGATCACCGCGTGCGCGGGCTTGCGTGGGTCGGCGGCGTCGGCGACACCAGGCGACGAGTGGATGGGAGTGAGCACCCTAGCGGCCCTTGCGGACGGTCGCGATGATGGCATCCTGATCGGACTCGCTGAGGTCCGGGTAGATCGGCAGACACAGGACCTGATTCGCCCGCCGGCGCGCCATGTGCAACGGATGGCCGCCGGCGGCGCCGAATTTCTTGTAGATCTGGAAATCGGGAATGATCGGATAGAAATAGCGCCGTGCATGCACATCGATGCGCTTGAGTTCGCGGTGCAGGACATCGCGCTGTTCACCGGCGCCGTCGCCTACGAAGATCGGAAAGTAGGCATGGTTGTGCCAGGTGTGTTCGTCCAGGCTCAGGCATTCCACGCCATCCAGTCCAGCGAATGCCTGTCGGTAACGCGCGTCGATCGCCTGACGCCTGTCGCGCACGCCACGTGCGTATTTCAGTTGCAGCAGGCCCATCGCGGCGTTGACCTCGCTCATCTTGCCGTTGATGCCGGAGGCCGCGACCATCGTCTCGCCGACGAAACCGAAATTGCGGAGCTTGTCGATGCGCCGCTTGGTCTTCGCGTCGGCACAGACGATGGCTCCGCCCTCGAAGGTGTTGAACACCTTGGTCGCGTGGAAACTCAGCACGGACAGGTCGCCCCACTTCAGCACGCTGTCGCCGCGGTAGCGCACGCCGAAGGCGTGCGCAGCGTCGTAGATGACGCGCAGGTTGTAGTTGTCGGCAATCTCCTGGATCGCCTCGACCGCGCAGGGCTTGCCGTAGCAGTGCACCGGCAGGATCGCCCGTGTATGGTCGGTGATCGCGGCCTCGATCTGTGCCGGATCGAGGTTCAAGGTGAGCGGATCGATATCGACGAACACCGGGATATTGTTCGTCCACAGCAGTGAATGGGCGGTCGCGATGAATGTGTAGGGGGTGGTGATGACCTCCCCCTGCAGACGCAATGCCTGCAGCGCGATGATCAGGCCGACGGTTGCGTTGCAGACCAGGGAAACGTGTTCAACGCCCAGATGCTCGGCCAACCGTGCCTCGAATTCCTCGTGGTAAGGGCCCGCGTTGGTCAATATCCCGCTGTCCCATATTTTGCGCAGATACTCTGTGTATTCTTCCAGCGGCGGAAGAAACGGCTTGGTTATGTATATCGGGCCGGACATTGCTGGGCAGGCGGTGGGGTCGTTCGGCGCAATCGTCTCGATGCGGCTGGTGCGGGCACGGCCCTCCTCTGGCGTTTCCGGGCAACGGACCGATGATCGGGGTCTGCGCGGAAACGGCCCGGCGGGCACGCCGGTTGCTCGCAGAGTAACCTGATTTCGCCGCCGCGTGCAAAGTCCGGAATGGCTGCGCTGATCGCTTCCTCGGGTTGCCGGCTGGACGGTCCCAATACCCGGCGCGAGCGTGTGGATCGGTGACGGGAATAATCGGCACGCGCCGCCTGGTCGTGCCGCTGGCCCCTCACAGGTACTTGAACAGGCTCAACCCCTGCAGCTGCGCGAACGCCGCCTCCGAGGCCTGCAGCGCGGTCAGGCTCTGCTGGTACTGGCTGATCACCTGCGGATAGTTGATTCCCGACAGCGTCGCTTGCTGGGTCTGCAGCTGCAGCGTCAGGCTGGCGTTCTGGGTCTGCACCGCCTGCACCTGCTGCAGCCGGCTGCCGATCGCCGATTGGGTGCCCAGCAGCGTGGTCTGCGCCTGGTCGAGGCTGGCCAGCGTGTTGGAGATGATCTGCGCGCGCTGTGCCGCGGTGCCGCTGGTCTGTGCGGTGGAGCTGAAGGCCTGCTGCAGCGACTGGAAGGTCGCGAACAGGCTCTGCGGCTGCGAGCCGGCGATGGTGAAGCTGTCGCCGGCGGCCGGGTTGCCGACCACCGGGACTTCGATCGCCGGGCTGGCGCCCGGCGGCAGGCCGATGCTCAGCCCCGCGGTGAAGGCGCCGCTGCCGATCACGCCGGAGGAGGCGAAGGCGCTGCCGCTTCCGCTGGTGACGCTGTAGTCGAGCCCGCCGGACGCGCCGGCGCTGAAGCTGACGTGGTACTGCGTCCCCGACACCAGCAGCACCTGCTGCGCCAGCGAGGGGTTGGCGACGCTACCCGGCCCCAGGCTGGCGCCGCCGGTGTTGGATGCTGCGGCCGTCACGCCGAAGGTTCCGTTGCCACCCGGGATGTTCATGAACACCGCGTTGCCCGGGTCGCCGATCGGGGTGTTCAGGCTGGCGCCCAGCGCCAGCTGGTTCTGCCCGCCATCGCCCTGGTAGAGCACCTGGCCGTTGGCCTGGAGCACGAAGGGCTGGGTCTGGCTGCGGCTGCCGGCGAACACGTAGTTGCCTTGGCCATCCTGGGTGTTGCCGTACTGCACCAGTTGTTGCAGGTAGGCCTGCATCGACGTGCCGGCGTTCTTCAGGTCCTGCGGACTGACCGTGCCGTTGTTCATCTGCAGCGCCAGCTGGCGCACCTGGTCGATCAGCGTGCCCACGCTTTGCAGGCTCGCGCTCTCCAGCTGCAGCGACTGCCGGGCGTTGCCGCCGTTCTGGGTGTAGCCGGCGAGCTGTCCGAGCTGCGCCGTCAGGTCGACGTTCTGCGCCACCGCGACGGGCTGCGCCGACGGGTCGCCGAGGCTGCTGCCGGTGGACAGCTGCTGGCCGAGCGTCCCCAGCAGGCTTTGCTGCTGCAGCATGCCGCTGAGGCCGGCGGTGTAGAACTGGCTGCTGCTGATGATCTGCATCGAAGTCTCCTGGGCGCAAGCTGCCCCGTCATGCGGCCTGTACCGCGCTGATCAGCGACTGGAACAGGCTGCTGCCGATCTGGATCGCCGTGGCGGCCGCCTGGTAGGCCTGCTGGTACTGCACGAGCTTCGCGGCTTCCTGGTCCAGGTTGACTCCGGAGGCCGACTGCTGGGCGTTGCCGGCCTGCAGTGCCACCGCGTTGGCGGCACTCAGGGTGCTCTGCGCCTGCGAGCCCTGCGACGCCACCTGGCCGACCAGCTGGGTGTAGGCGCCTTGCACCGACACCGTGCCGCCGCCGAGCAGCTTGGCGCTTTGCAGCGCCGCCAGGGCCTGCGCGTTGGCGCCGTTGCCCGGGCCCGCCGGGCTGAGGCTGAAGGCGTCGCCCGAGACCGCGACCTGGCCGCTGAGGGTGACGCTCCAGTAGCCCCCCGGCGGGTTGGATGCGTAGGGTATCGCGAGGGTCGTGCCGCTGCCGCCCAGGGTCAGGCTGCCGCTGGCCAGCGCGGTGGACGAACCCTGCGCGGTGACCACGAACCCCACCGTCGAGCCGCTGGTGCCGCCGCTGCTCAGCGTGACCTGCAGCGGCGCCGGAACGTTGGCGCCGCTGACCACGACCGCGCCCGCGCTGCCCGAGGCGTACTGCCCCGACGACAGGACGAGGTTGCCCAGGTTGGTGTTCACCACGCTGCCGGACAGGGTCTGGCCGGCGCTGCCGACATACGGCGCGGCCGCGGCGATGGCACGCGGGTCGCTGAGCACCGACTGGAAGTCCAGCGCTCCCAGCCGCGTCGGCAGGACTTCGAAGCTGTTGCCCGACGCGGCGCCGCTGACGCTGAGTTGCACACCGCCGAAACTCAGCGTGGTGATCGAACCCGAGGTGGACTGGCTGACGCTCACCGCCTGGCCATTGGACAGGTTGGTCGCGCTCCAGCTGGTGCCGTTGTATTGCAACCGGTAGTCGGCCGCGGCGAGCTGGGAGACATCGACGATCGAGCCGCTGATGGTCGCGCCCGCCGTGTTGCCCGAGTTCGCCAGCACCTGCACCGGACCGGCCGAGAACATCGGCGAGCCGAGGTGGCCGTACAGGTCGATCCCCTGGGCCTGCTGGGTGTTCACCGCCTGCGCGAGCGCGTCGGCGATCTGCCCCAGGCCGTCCTGCGCCGGCTGCAGCACCTGGCTGCGAAACTGCAGCAGCCCGCCCAGCGTGCCGCCCTGCAGCCCCTGGGACAGGATCGCGCCGTTGCTGGAGTAGGCGACTTCGAGCTGCGACGGGTCGTAGGGGTTGGGCGCGGTCTGCAGCTGGTAGGACTGGGAGCCGGCGACCAGCACCTGGCCGTTGCCGGTGTAGACGTCGAGCTGGTTGCCTTGCTGCAGCACGCTGACCCCGAGCTGCGCGGAAAGCTGGGTGACCAGCTGGTTGCGCTGGTCGAGCAGGGTGTTGGGCTGGCTGGTGCTGGTGGTCAGCGAGTTGATCTGGGTGTTGAGCTGGGCGATCTGTCCGGTCAGGGTGTTGATGGTGTCGAGGCTCTGGCCGATCTGCTGGTTGATCCCGCTGGCGGTGGCCTGCAGTTGCTCGCCGGCGCTGTTCAGGGTCTGCGCCAGGGTCTGCGCCTGGCTGATCAGCGCCTGGCGCGAGGGCACGTCGGAGGGGTTGGCGGCGACCTGCGCGACCCCGCTGGCGAAAAACTGGTTGACCGCGGTGCTCAGTCCGGACTGGCTGCCGCCGAACAGGCTGACCAGCGGCTGCAACTCGTTGTTCAGCGTGTTGGCGCCGCTGGCGCTGGCCGTGGTGCTCCACACCTGGGTCTGCAGGAAGCTGTTGTAGCTGCGGGTGACGGTGCTCAGGTTGGTGCCGTTGCCCAGGTAGAACCCGCCGAAGGCACTGACCGGCTGGGTGATCTGCACCGCCTGCTCGCGCGAGTAGCCCGGGGTGTTGACATTGGCGATATTGTTGCCCGTGACCTGCAGCGCGTCCTGCGCCGCCTGCAGCCCCGTGAGGGCATTGCCGACCAATCCGCTGACTCCCGACATGGCTCAGCCCCTTCCCAGGCTGCGCCGAGCGGCCGGCGCGGCCGCTCGGCCGTACACCGGGTCGAGCGGGCGCCGCGCCGCCTGGTCGCGCGCCTGGCGCATCGCATCGCTCCACACCGTCAGGGTATGCAGCAGGCCGTCGTATTCCTGGCGCAAGGCTTGTGCCTGCGCCTGCAAAGCCGCGCCGGGGAGCGCGGCGCCGCCGTCGGTGCGGCGCGCGGCGAACTGCGCCAGGCGGTCGAGCAGCGGTTGCCACAGCGGGGCCAGCGCCTGCGCCGACATGTCCCCCTGCATCAGTGCCTGTCGCTTGTCGCGCAGCATCGCCGACAAGGCCTGCAGCAGCGCGGCTTCATCGCCGGCGGCGGCGGCCTGGGGCGGGTCGATCGGGCGGGTTTTCACGGCAGGCACCATACGCATGGGTTAACGTCACGGAACGGCCACACTTGAGGCGCCCGCGTCGGCCAGCGAGGCCAGCGCGTCGCGCATCAGCGGGCTGTGGGCGACTTCGAGCAGCTTGCTGGCGTACTGCGGGTCGGTGGCGTAGCCGCTGCCCTGGAGCGCCTGGGCGAAGGCGGCCAGGTTGCTGCCGTGGCCGCGCACCGGGGCGTAGCGCGGCGACTGCAGCAGCGAGGCATAGTCCCGCACGCTGGCCGCCGCGCTGCGATAGGCGCGGAAGGCGGCGCTGCCCAGTCGGCTCAGGCCGGACTCGACCTCGCTGGTCAGCGCCTGCAGCGACGCGCCCTGCCAGCCCGCCGACGCCTTGATGCCGAACAGGTTGTGGCCCGGAGCATGGCGGCCCCAGCCGGTTTCCAGCGCGGCTTGCGCCAGGATGCCCAGCGGGCTCACCCCCAGCGCCTTGGCAGCGGAGCGGGCGCTGGGCAGGATCGCCGCGATGAACTGGCGCGCCTGCTGCTGCAGCCCGGGGCTGCCGGCGGTGTCCGCGGCCGGCGGCGGCGCAGCCGCCGCGGCGGCTGCCGGGGCGGTG
>JAKBBQ010000028.1 GCA_021808405.1 Pseudomonadota bacterium
CACCAGCGTGCAGGCCAGCCCTGCGGTGATCAGGGCGCACACCGCCAGCGGGGCGATTCCGCTCAGCGGCGAACGCGTCCAGTCCCACAGCTGGCCGCTGAAGATCGACACCAGCATCGCCCAGCCGTAGCTGATGGTGAACATGCCCGCCGAGGTCCGCGGCACGTCGGCGGAGGCGCACAGCAGCGAGGGCAGCGCGAAGGCCAGCACCAGGGTGATGGAGTTGCTGAAGCCCAGCACCGCGCACCAGAACACGATCCCGCCGTCCCTGGAAAGCAGGATGCCCAGCACGCTGAGCAGCGAAAGCGACGCGGTGACCACGTAGGCCCAGCGCCGGGTGGCCAGCCGTCCGGCCAGCAGCAGCATCAGGAAGGAGGCGGGGATCTGGCTCAGGTTGAGCGCGGTGAGGGCGCTTTCGATCAAGGCGGGGTGACCGGCGGCCGTGGCGAAATCGGGCAGGAAGGCGTTGGCGACGAAGTACAGGGCGTTGACCCCGCCGAGCAGCAGACCGAGGCGCCAGATCAACGGGTTCTTCCAGTCCGGCAGCCACAGCCTGGACTGGGTCGCCGGGTGCTGGCGAGGAATCAGGTGACGACCGAAGGACAGCACCAGCAGCGCGGTCAGCACGACGGGCAGCGCCCACACGGCAAAGGTCGCCTGCCAGCTGTGGCCGACCAGCGGCAGCACCAGCGGGGCCGTCAGCGAGGCGGCAAGCAACTCGCCGACCAGCAGGCCGTTGGTGTACACCGCGGTGGCAAAGCCCACGTGCCGGGGAAAGCGCATGCGCACCAGCGGCGGCAGCGCCGGCTGGCTGATCGACACCCCGGCCGCCATGACCATCGTCGACGCATAGAGCAAGCCCACGCTGGGCACCGCGCCGCGCGCTGCGCAACCCAGCGCATTGAGCGCCAGCCCCGCCAGCAGCGTACCGCCGATGCCCAGTCGCGCGACCAGGAAGGCGCCCGGAACCGCCGCCAGCGCGAACATCAGCGAGGGCAGCGACGACAGCAGCCCGACCTGGCCCTCGCTCAGCGCCAGCGCAGCGTGCAACTGCGGCAGCAGGGGCGGCACGACCAGGATGCTCAGCCGCAGGCAGGCGCCGACCAGCCACAGCACGGCATAGCCGAGGAAGTCCTGCAAGGTGCTCGAGGTCGGGGTCGGTGTCAAGACGGGCTCCGGCGGCGGCAGGTCGGGCGTGGCGGGCGCGCCCGGCGCCGCTGGCACATGGTAGCGAGCGGCCGGGCACGTCGCAGGCGCGTGGCCGCGAGCCGCGTTCAGCGGCGGTCGTCTCGCCGCGGCGTGGGTCGCGGCACACCGGCACCCCCCACGGTACGGCCGGGCGCGGGTGCTGGATTCGCCGGATGTGCCGCCGCGCACGGCCCGGTAGCATCGCGCAATCACCAGGGGTAGGCCCGTGCTGGATCGCGTCAGACGCTTGTTTGGATCCCATGCCGCGTTGCGCGTGGGCGACGTGGTGCTGTCGCTCGACGACGACTTGCAGTCGCATCGCGAGAAGCTGGCTCGGGTCGTGCTGGATGGCATGTACCAGTTCGTCGGCCTGCTGAGCGCGGACGGCATGACGCTGGAGATCAACCGAGCCGCCCTGGATGGCGCCGGCGTGGACATGCACAGCATTCGCGGCAAGCCCTTCTGGGAGGCACGCTGGTTCCAGGTGTCGCGCGAAGTCACCGAGACGCTGCGCGACTTCGTGCACCGCGCGCGCGCAGGAGAATTCATCCGCTGCGACCTCGAGGTGTACGGCCGCGCGGCGGGCGAGGCCACGATCATCGTCGACTTCTCGCTGCTGCCGGTGCGCGATGCGCGGGGCGACGTGGTCTTCCTGCTCGCCGAGGGGCGCGACATCACCGAAAAGAAGCGGGCCGAGGCGGAGGTTGCGCGCAAGACGGCGGAACTGCAAGGTCTGCTCGAGCGTATTCGCAAGCTCGACCAGCTCAAGAGCGACCTGTTCGCCAATGTCAGCCACGAGTTGCGCACCCCGCTCACGCTCATCCTCGGGCCGGTGGACGAGATGCTGGAGCACGCCAACTGCCTCGGCGAGGAGCAAAGGCGTCACCTCGAAGTGGTGCGGCGCAACGCGGTCGTGCTGGTCAAGCATGTCAACGATCTGCTCGATTTGTCGAAGATCGACGCACGCAAGATGGCCTTGCGTTGCGAGCGCTGCGACCTGGCGGCGATCGTGCGTCTGGTCGGCGAGCAGTTCCATGCCCTGGCTCCGCAGCGCTGGCTCACGTATGTGGTCGAGACTCCCCCGACGATGCCCGCGCAGGTCGACTCGGAAAAGGTCGAGCGCGTGGTCCTGAACCTGCTTTCCAATGCCTTCAAGTTCACCCCCGATGGCGGACGCATCCGGCTGTCGCTGCAGGCACTGCCGGGCGCCCGCGCGCTGGTGAGCGTGCAGGACTCGGGCCCGGGGATCGACAAGGCGATGCACAGTGCGGTGTTCGAGCGTTTCCGGCAGCTGCAGGCTGGCACGACCCGCAACCACGCCGGAACCGGCCTGGGCCTGGCGATCGCGAAGGAATTCGTCGAATTGCATTCCGGCACCATCGGCGTGATCGACGCTCCCGGGGGAGGATCGCTGTTTCAGGTGGAGCTCCCGCTACAGGCCTGCGGCGAAGGCGCCGTGGCCCTGCCGGGCCCGCAGGAGCTGGCCAGCCCGGCCAACGTGGCGGGCACCCTGGCCGAACTGGCCGTGCCGGTCGGGGTGCAAGGGGCGCAAGGGGCGCAAGGGGCGGCGGCAGGCCGGCGACGACACGAGGAAGGCGCCGCGCTGGACGCAGCGCCGCGGCGCGATGATGAGCGCGCCCTGGTGCTGGTCGTCGAGGACAATGCCGAGATGCGGCGCTTCGTCGCGCACGCGCTGGCGAGCGAGCACCAGGTGGCCGAGGTGGCCGATGGCGAACAGGCGGAAGCGACCGCGCTGCGCTTGCAGCCCGATCTGGTGGTGACCGATCTGATGCTTCCGCGGCTTGGTGGCGACAGGCTCATCGAGCGGCTGCGCGAGCATCCGCGATTGCGCGATACCCCGGTCCTTGTGCTGTCGGCCAAGCAGGACGACGCACTGCGCGCGCGCTTGCTCGCAGGCCTCGCGCAGGACTACGTGACCAAGCCCTTCTCGGCGCACGAACTGCGCGCCAGGGTTCGCAATCTCACCACCATGAAGCGCGCACGTGACGCGCTGCGCCGGGAGCTCGCCTCGCAGACCAACGACCTCAGCCTGCTGGCCCGTGAGCTCATCGGCAGCCGCAGGGCGCTGCAGGAGTCCGAGCATCGCTGGGCGACGATGTTCCAGCACTCGCCGGTGGGCATCGTGCTGGCCGAGGAGGGAGGGCGCATACGCGCGGCCAACCCGGCGTTCTGCGGCATGCTCCAGTATGGCGAGGACGAGCTGTGCAGCCTGACGCTCGAGCGCATCACCCCCGTCGAGGAGCGCGCCGCCGCGCGCGCCCGCATCGGCGCGCTGCTCCAGGGTACGCGCGGTCAGTACCACCTGCAGCGGCGCTTTCAGCGCAAGGACCAGGTGCTGGTGTGGGCCAACACCAGCGTGGCGTACGTGAGCGATCAAGGCGATGGCGAGCGCTTTCTCATCGTCGTGGCCGACGATATCAGCGAGCGGCGCCGCGCCGAGGAGGCGCTGCACCGGGTACAGAGCGAATTGGCGCGAGTGACACGGGCTTCCACGCTGGGCGAGCTGGCTGCGTCGATCGCGCACGAGGTCAACCAGCCGTTGGCTGCCATCGTCGCCAACGGCCATGCCTGCCTGCGCTGGCTGGACGCGGAGCCGGCGGACGATGGCGAGGCCCGCTCGGCGGCGCAACGCATCATCCGTGACGCCAATCGCGCCAGCCAGGTGATCGCCCGCATCCGCAATTTCCTCAAGCCGGGCCAGCTGCAGCGCGAGCCGATGCATCTCGCCGAGGTCATCGCCGAGGTTCTGGGCCTGGTGCGCAAGGAGGCGGAGAGTGCCGCGGCGCTGCTGCGCTTGGAGGCCGGGGCGGACTTGCCGCAAGTCGTGGGGGACCGGGTGCAGATCCAGCAAGTCGTGCTCAACCTGGTGATCAATGCGATCGAGGCCGTCAGCGGGCAAGCCTCGGGCAGGCGCGTGATCGATCTGGGCCTGCGGGCGCTGCCCGACGGCGCCGTGCGCATGGACGTGCGGGACAGCGCGGGAGGCATCGATCCGGCGCGCAGCGAGACCATCTTCGAGGCCTTCCATACGACCAAAGCCGGTGGCATGGGCATGGGCCTGGCCATCAGCCGTTCGATCGTCGAATCCCACGGCGGGCGCCTGTGGGTGGCTCCCGGGCAGGGGTCGGGCGCCACGTTCTCCTTCGTGCTGCCCGGAGAGCCCTTGCGGATGTAGGCAGGCCATGCACGGATCTCGCGACGGCGCCACGGTGTTCGTGGTCGACGACGACCTGTCGGTGCGCGAGGCTCTGAGCAGCCTCATCCGCTCCGTGGGCCTGAACGTCGAGACCTACGCGTCGGCCAGTGAATTCAGCGAGCGCTGCCGGCGCCCGATCGAGCGCGAGGCCTGCGTCGTGCTGGACGTGCGCATGCCCGGGCTCAGCGGCCTCGACCTGCAGCACGAGATGGCTGCCTGGTCGCGCAGCCCGCCCATCATCTTCATCACCGGGCACGGGGATATCCCGATGACCGTGCGCGCGATCAAGGCAGGCGCGGTGGAGTTCCTGCCCAAGCCGTTTCGCGACCAGGATCTGCTGGACGCCATTGCGCAAGCCCTTCGCATCGACCGCGACGCGCTGCGCGAAGCCGCGGACCGGGCGCTGGTGCGGGCGCGGCTCGATACCTTGACGCAGCGCGAGCGCGAGGTGCTGGCGCTGATGATCCAGGGTCTGCGCAACAAGCAGGCCGCGGACCGACTGGGCATCTCCGAAGTCACCGTGAAGGTGCACCGCCACAACATCATGGAGAAGATGCGCGCCGGCAGCGTGCCGGCGCTGCTGGCCATGCTGGGGCAGCACGGCCGTTGAAACGGCCTTGCCCGGTCCTCAGACGAAGCGGTCGAAATGAATCTGCCGGTGGGGCACGCCGGCGCGCAGCAACAGGTAGTCCTGCATCGCGTCGAGCATCGGAGGAGGCCCGGCGAGGTAATGCTCCATGACCCGCGCCCGTCCACCCAGGTCGCGCTCGACCTGTTCATGGACGAACCCGGTGGCGCCACTCCAGGCGGGGGATGCCGCGGGTTGGGAGAGCACCACGGTGAGGTCCACCAGCCTGGCGTCCGCGAGTGCCTGCAGGTCGTCGGCGCTCGCCAGCTCATGCTGATTGCGCACGCCGTAGTAGATGTGCAAGCGCCGCCCGGCAGGACGGGCGACGAAGGCGCGCACGATGGACAACATCGGGGCGAGGCCGGATCCGCCCGCGACACAGACGATATCGCGCGGTGCCTCCTGCCGGTAGTAGGCATGCCCGTAGGGGCCGTCCATGTCGTACTGCGCGCCTGCGAGGAGCCCGTCGAACAGGGCACGGCTTCCGGCGCCATGCGGCACTCGACGCACGATGAAGGACCATAGGCCCGAGGGGTTCGCCAGATTGCTCATCGAATACGCCCGCGGGCCGGGTACGCCCGGCCAGTGGAACAGCGCGTATTGCCCAGCAAGGAATTGCGCCGGACCGGGGGACTCGAAGGTGAATTCGGCCATGTCGGCACTCAGCGCGCGCCGCTGCAGCAAACGCACGCTCACACGGCGCGCGGGCTGCAACGCAGGGTCGGCTTCGTCGAGTCGCGCCTTGATGCGCAACGCCGTGAGCGGCCGCGACTGGCAGGCCAGTCGGCGGCCGCGCGCCCTCTCGCGCTGTCCCAGGCCCGGAGCCCCGGGCCACAGGTCTTCCACTTCGCCCTCGATCAGATCGAAACGGCAGCTGCCGCAGCCGCCCACGCTGCATTCGTAAGGCCACGGCAGGCCCGCGCGCAACGCTGCACGCAGCAAGCTGTCCTCGTGGAGCGGAAAGTCGAATGCCGTGGCGTCCGCAAGCTCGATGCGCAAGCCGGCCGGTGCATCGGCGCTCACAAGCCCAGGCCCTTGCGGTAGTCGCGCGTGGCCGCCATCGCATGCTCCTGCAGCCGCGCGGCGTCGGGCAGTGCCGCCGCGTACGCGCCGATCGCCGCGTCGGCCAGGGGCTCCCACTTGGCGACCCAGGCGCGCAGCACGTCGAGGTTCCCGGGGTGTTCGAGCATCAGCTTGACCAGCGCCGAGCACCAGCGACGGTGGCGTTGCGCATCGGCGAGTTGAGCGTCGGTGAGCAGGCCCAGCAGGGTGTCGCCGTTGTGGCGACCGGCGTCGCCCAGGCCGCGCAGTACCGCATCCTCGATCGCCGGGCGGATCACCAGGTTGAACGCCACGAAGCTCTCGCCCCAGTCCCAGGCGACAAGGGCCGTCTCCACCAGCCGGCGCCAGCCCTGCCAGGCGCTGTCGTTCTCCCAGTAGCGGCGCTCGTCGGTGGCGAAGCCGAGGTCGGCGAAGGTCCTGGACAATTCCCTGGTGCGGTAGGCGGTGTGGGTGAGCCAGCGCAGCGAATCGGCAGCCTGGTAGGTTGCGCAGTTGGAAATGGTCGAGGCGGGTGCCATCTGCGACAGGTACGCCGACGCCATCTGAAGGATGTGTACCAGGTAGCGTAGCGGGGTGTAGGCGCGCACCAGGGTCCCGGCCCAGGCCGCGTCGAGCATGGTGTCGTGACCGCGGGCCGAGAACTCCTCGAACAGCCCGAAGACATAGTTCTCCTGGCCGTCCTGCAGGATGTTGTAGGTGCGATAGACCATCTCGTCCGGGTCGCGAAAGGCGTTCCAGTCGGGGTGCGCGAGCGGCGAGGCGTTGCGATGGGTCTTGAACCACCGCGCCATCGCGAAATCCGGGTCGAGTTCGAAGGGCGCGTCGGGGTTGTCGGTGTGGAAATGCAGGTTGGTCGAGACGATCTCGTACTCGCTGGGCTTGCGCTTGCGTGCGGCGAGGTGACTCCAGGTCTTCAGCGGCTTGAGGACTTCGGCTTGCGTCATGTCGGGCTCCGGTCAGAATCTGCGCTCGAAGTAAAAGCGCACGTAGTCGTCGGCGGTCTCGATGCGGCCGGCGAACGAGCCGAGTTCGACCTCCAGCTCGGCCATCCTGAATGGCCTTCCGAGTGCGCTTTCGAGGGTGCTGCGGCGCAGGATGAGTTCGTCTTCGGCATCGATGCGCACATAGGCGACCTTGTCGTCGACGCGGATCTCCTTGCCGGGGTTGTCTTCCTGTGCGGCCTCGATGACCGCTGCGGTGATGCTGCTGGCGCGCAGAACCGGACCGACGCGATTGTTCCGGTACGCATTGGCTGTTGTGGTGGTTTCCACGGTGTCGTCTCCTTTCTTGCAGTCAGCTGTGGGCGAAGACCGGAACGACGCCGTCGACCTCGACCAGCACATCCCCGTCGTGCAGCTGTACCGGGTAGCGGGCAAGCCGGCAGTCCCCCGGGTTGATGCCGTTTCCGCTGCGGGCGTCGAAGGTCCATTGGTGGGCGCGGCACATCAACACCCTGCCATCGAAGCGGCCTTCGCACAGCGGGATGTCCTGGTGCGGGCACATGCCCTGGTAGGCGCGCAGTTCGCCGCCCTCGATGCGCATCAGCAGCAGGTGGTGATCGCCGATGTCCACTTCCACCATCTCGCCTTCCCAGATATCGTCTTCACTGCAGGCTTTTCGGAATGTCATGCGATACCTCACGCGTCGCAGAAAATGAACTCCAGCGATTCCATCGCGCGGATGTCGGTTTCGCAGAGCTTGGCATGGCGCGGATAGAACGCCTCACCGCCCTGGCGCCGCACTCGCACCACCTTGCCCGGCTGCGCTGCCACGCGCCGGCCGACCGAGTGGTAGGCGGCCGCTGCCGCGACCTCGTCCATGGTGTTCTCGCTGTCGACCGCGACCAGCTGCAGCACGAAGTCGTACTGGAAATTGGAAATCACAGGGAAAAGGGCCATTGGTGCATCTCCTCGCTCGTTGTGTGGCCGGGTCCGCTGTCAGGCGGCCCTTTTCTGGTAGCGCTTGTCGCGGTAGCTGGCGACCCAGGCGTACTGGTGGGCGTCGTCGCCGATTTCTCCTGGTGCCAGGTTCATGTACTGCAGCGCTCCCATGAGGTTCGGCGGCTGGATGTGACCGGCCAGGAAGCGGTCGACCAGTGTCAGGTGGTCGCGATAGCGCAGCGGATCCTGCTGGAACACCCAGCGGTCGATCTCGGAATTGAAGTGGTAGGTGCGGCCGTGGTAGTCCAGCGGGTAGTCCTTCACGTTCCAGCCCTTGCCCGGGATCGCGCAGATGGGGATCTGGCTCATGTTGCACACGATCGGCAGGGTTTCCGGAAGGGTCAACTCGGTGCGGCCAGCGAGCAGGTTGTCGATGATCACGTCCCACGCCTTGCCGAAGGTGTCGTTCCAACCGGGATACTTTTCCTCGAGCCAGTCGCGGCAATCGGGCGTGACCCCGGCCGCTACGTTCCACCACACCGTCGGGCGCCAGTACCAGATTCCCATCTGGTAGGCGTGGTGCTGGTAGTCGAATTCGTGGATCATCTGGTCCCAGAACCAGGGGAGATCGAGGCCGAGATCGAGCAGCGTGCGCTCGAACTGCCCGACGATCCACTCGCGCATGAATTCCTTGAACGACTGCTTGCGGTGCTGCAGCGGCGTGGCGTAGTCCATCGCCGTGCCTGTGAGCAGGCAGAACAGCCTCCAGGCACGGGCGATCGCGATGTCGACCAGCTTCTGCGCCTGTTCCTTGCGCCCGTTGGCAATGAGAATCTGCAGCGCCGGCCCGCCGATCTGGGCATGGCGCGACTCGTCGGTCTGGATGCTGGAGATCAGGCTGCTGAAGGTGTAATCGCCGGCTTCCGCGGCATCGGCGGCCAGACCCAGGAACTGCATGTTGGTGAAGCCCGTCTCGAAGGCGAAGGTCAGCATGACCGCGATGTCGGTCGCGCTGCGCGACAGGAACAGGTCGTCGAAGGCGTGGCGGGCGGCGATCGCGCCCCATTCATTGGTGTGGTACGCCTTGTGCGCCCAGTCGAACTGGCGGTCCTTCGCGCAGTAGCTGTGCGGGAAATAGAGCTGGAGCTGCGCATGCCGGTTTTCGTCCATCATGCCGAAGGTGGCCATGTTGCGCATGCCGGGTGCGCGGCCGAAGCGCGCCATGCGAGCCTCGGCGCTCATCGCGGCGTACTCTCCCAGCGCGATCGCGCCATAGTGGGACTTGAGTATGCCCAGCCAGCCGGGGTCGGACGATTCGAGGATGCGGCTGCGCTCGAGCGCGGCCTTGACCGAATAGGCGCCCGAGTCCTTCTCGCGCTGGTTCTTCACGTACTCGGGATAGCTCGTCTTGTACGGCTCGTCGTAGTGCTCCCACTGCTCCATCGGCACGCCCATCGCGCCGGTCATCAGGTCGGGGAAGATCTCGGACTCGCTTGCATAGGTCGGCGTCCAATTGGTGTCACGAGCGATGTCGTACCACTCGTGCCGCTCGATGAGTGCCATGATGCGTATCTCCTCAGGATGTAGAACGTCCCCGGGCGCCGCGTCGCAGCGGTGGCTGCGTGCGGCGCGAGCGGGTGCAGCGCGCCATGTCGTACCCGCACGAGGCCGGGTGCGATCCGCGTGACACGTAACTTAGGCGTGGCGGCAGGCGGGCGCCATTGCACTTTGGTTTAGTTCGCGCAACCCCAAGGTTCAGGCGCTGCCGCCGGCGAGCAAGCCGCGGCGCGCCGCGCGCGGGCGCTCCTCGGCGGCTCGGCACCGCTGCGTCGCCCGGCGGGACGGGCGGCGTACAGGGCCTGCGGCTGGTGCGGATCGCATCGAGCCGCGGGGCGGCGGCCGTCGCCGCGGCCTTGATGCTGCGCATGGACGCGCCGCGGCCCGCACCGATAGCCTGGGAACCTCGGCGGCAGCGGCAGCCGTCCGCCGGCCCCCATCGGACTCGAGGAACCATCATGGAACACAGCGCAGCCCCCAGCCTTCCCCGCATCAACGAACCCGCGCCGGCGTTTCGCGCGGCCACCACCCAGGGCGAGCGCACGCTGGCCGACTACCGCGGCAAGTGGCTGATCCTGTTCTCCCACCCGGCCGACTTCACCCCGGTGTGCACGACCGAGTTCATCGGCTTCGCGCGCCACCACCAGGCCTTCCGGGCGCTGAACTGCGAACTCCTCGGTTTGTCGATCGACTCGCTGTTCTCGCACCTGGCGTGGATCCGGTCGATCCGGCAGAACTTCGGCGTCGACATCCCCTTCCCCATCATCGAGGACCTGAAGATGGAGGTCGCCCGTGCCTACGGGATGATCCATCCCGGCGCGGCCGACACCCAGGCGGTGCGAGCGACCTTTTTCATCGATCCGCAAGGCGTGCTGCGGGCGATGGTCTACTACCCGATGAGCAACGGCCGCTCGATCGATGAATTCCTGCGCCTGCTGCAGGCGCTGCAGACCAGCGACAAGCACGCGGTGGCCACCCCCGAGGCCTGGTGCCCGGGCGACAAGGTCATCGTGCCGCCGCCGAAGACCGCCGCCGCGGCCGAGGAGCGGGTCAGCGGCGGCGCGCAGCAGGGAATGGACGTGACCGACTGGTACTTTTCCACGAAGGCGCTGTGAGCCGCGCCTTCAGTCGACCGCCAGCGCCAGCGTCGCGGCAGCGGTGTTGGAAATCGGGATGTGGTAGTTCCGGTGCACCAGGCGGACGCGTTCGCCCAGCGTGGCGCGCGCGGCCAGCCACATCAGCAGCTCCACGCCCTGGCTTCCGGTGAGCTCGACCAGGTCGCGGATGGAGTAGCGCGTGGCCCAGGTCGGGTCGTCGACCAGGCTGCGCAGGAAGCGCTGGTCGAAGTCCTTGTTGATGAACCCGGCGCGTTGGCCGTCGAGCTGGTGCGACAGCCCGCCGCTGCCGATCACCACCACGCGCTGCTCGCTGTCCCAGCTGCGGATGGCCCGCCCCAGCGCCTCGCCCAGCGCCCAGACCCGCCTCGCGCCGGGCAGCGGGAACTGCACCGTGTTGATGCACAGCGGGACCGTCGCCGGTGCCTGCCCGTCGGGCCACAGCAGCTTCATCGGCAGCGTGAAGGCGTGGTCGACCAGCATCTCCTGGCAGGTGGTGAGGTCGAATTCGCAGTCGACCAGGCAGTCGATGAGGTGCCAGGACAGCTCGGGCTCGCCGGCGAACGGCGCCAGCGTGGGGATGCCCCAGCCTTCGTCGGCGTTGCGGTACTGCGGCGCGGCGCCGAGCGCGAAGGTCGGCATCTTGTCCAGGAAGAAGTTCAGCCCGTGGTCGTTGTAGACCACCACCGCGACGTCCGGACGCACCTCGTCGAGCCAGGCACGGATCGGCGGAAAACCGTCGAAAAAGGGCTTCCAGTAGGGTTCGTTCTGCAGCCCGGCGGCGATCGCCTTGCCGATCGCCGGGACATGCGAGGTGTTGATGCAACCGACGAGCCTGGCCATGGTCTCAGTCTCCCGCCGCGCGCAGCTTGGCCTGGAAGGCCTCCTTGCTCATCCCGGTCTGCTGGGCGCCGAGGTCCTGCACGTCGAGGCCGAGCAGTCCGGCGAGCTTGGCCAGGTAGTACACGTTGCCGCCGGCCGCCAGGAGTCGCAGCACATTGCGGCTGCGCACCGCGGCCCGCTGCTCGTCGCTGAGACCGAAGCGCTCGCAGTACCCCGGTTCGTCGGCGAGGAAGGCGGCGCGGTTGGCTGCCTCGTTGAAGGAAAAGCACATCTTGTTCAACGCGTAGCCTTTGCGCGCCTGGCTGCCGTCGAACATCGTCGTGCCCTCGATCGGGCGCTGTGGCTGCATCGCGGTCTCCTGCGCAGGGGGTCAGAACGGCAAGCCGACATAGTTCTCCGCCAGCGAGCGCAGCGCCGCCTCGGACGAGAACAGATAGGCCAGGTCGGTGTCCTGGAGCCTCTTGTCGTAGTCGATGCTGTCGGGAAAGGTATGCAGCATCATGGTCATCCACCACGAAAAGCGCTGGGCCTTCCAGACCCGCGCCAGCGCCTTGGCCGAATAGCTGTCCAGCCCGCTGTCGTCGCCGTCCCGGTAGTGGGCCAGCATCGCGTGGTACAGGTAGTAGATGTCGGAGGCCGCGCTGTTCAGGCCGCGCGCCCCGGTGGGGGGGACGATATGCGCCGCGTCGCCGGCCAGGAACAGGTTGCCGTAGCGCATCGGCTCGGCGACGTAGGAGCGCAGCGGGGCGATGGACTTTTCGATCGATGGCCCGGTGATCATGCGTTGCGCGACTTCGGCCGGGAGCCGCCGCTGCAGTTCGGCCCAGAAGGCGTCGTCGGCCCAGTCCTCGACCTTGTCGCTGAGCGGGACCTGGATGTAGTAGCGGCTGAGCACCTGCGAGCGCAGCGAGCACAGCGCGAATCCCCGCTCGTGCTTGGCGTAGATCAGTTCGGGCGACACCGGCCTGGTGCGCGACAGGACCCCCAGCCAGCCGAAGGGGTAGACCTTTTCGTATTCGCGCAGCACTCCCTTGGGGATCGACTTGCGGCTGACGCCGTGGAAGCCGTCGGCTCCGATCACGAAGTCGCAGTCGATGCGCACCACCTCGTCGCCGTCGCGATAGGTGACATGGGGCGCGGCGCTGGTCAGGTCGTGCGGCTTGACGTCCTCGGCGTGGTGCACCACCTTGCCGTGCATGCGGTCGCGGGCGTCGTACAGGTCGCGCGTGAGCTCGGTCTGGCCGTACACCACCACCGAGCTGCCGCCGCTGTACCTGTGCAGGTCGACGCGATCGAGGCGCGCGTCGTGGGCGATGAAAAAGCCCTCGTGGATCTCGCCCTCGCGGTCCATGCGCTCGCCGCATCGGGCCTCGCGCATCAGTTCGGCGAAGCCGTGCTCGAGCACCCCGGCGCGGATGCGGCTGAGCACGTATTCCCGGCTGTGGCGCTCGAGCACCACGTTGTCGATCCCCTGCAGATGCAGCAGTTGCGACAGCAGCAACCCGGAGGGGCCGCCGCCGATGATGCAGACTTGGGTTTTCATGGATGTCTCCTCGATGCCCGGGTGGCCTGGCGCGAAGCCGACCCTCGAGGCTCGCAGGGTAGTCCCCGAGGGCCGTCCGGCGGAAGCGTCGATTCCTGCAGAAACTTGGATGTTTCGAACATGATTCGGCGACAATACCCTCCAGCCGTACGCCTCTACCCCCGATGACCCGCTCCGGCGACACGATTCGTCACTACAGCCTGTACGGCGAGTTCGAGCAGCTGCCCGACGTGATGCACTGCGAGACCATCGCCTCGCGCTCGTCGCTGCACGGCTGGGAGCTGCAGGCCCATCGCCACGACAGGCTGCACCAGTTGCTGCTGCTGCGCAGCGGCGCCGGCGAGGCCGCGCTCGACGAGTCGCGGCTGGCGCTGCAGCCGGGGTGGCTGGTCAACGTGCCGCGCGGCACCGTGCATGGCTTTCGCTTCGCCCCCGGCAGCGACGGCCTGGTGGTCACCTGGACCGATGCGATGCTCGACGAGCTGCTGCAGCGCGACCCCGAGGTGCAGCGGCTGCTCGGCCGTCCCTGGGTCGCGCCGGCCGATGACGGGGTCGACGCGCTCGCGCTGCACCTGGCGCAGGAGTACCGCGGGCCCGCTGCGGCGCGCTCGCTGGTGCTGCGCGGCCTGGGCTGCGCGTTGCTGGCGCGCGCCGCGCGCATCGGCGCGCATCTCGATGCGGCGGCGCGCCAGCCCAGCGCGCCCCAGTTGCTGCAGCGCTTCGAGGCCCTGCTGGAGAGGCATTTCCGCGCGCACTGGGGCGTGGCCGAATACGCCCGCGCGCTGGCCGTGACCCCCACCCACCTGAGCCGGGTGCTGCGCGAGGCCACCGGCGAGCCGGCGTCGCGGCTGATCGACGCCCGGCTGATCCGCGAGGCGCGCCGCCAGCTGGCCTTCACCAACCTGAGCGTGACCTCGATCGCCTACACCCTGGGCTATGTCGACCCGGCGTTGTTCAGCCGGGTCTTCAGCCGGGTCGAGGGGCGCTCGCCGCGCGCCTTCCGGGAACTGCTGGAGGCGCGCCCTGCGCCCTGATGCGGTGCCGGCGCGCGGCGCGGGCCGGCATCAGGCGCCGAGTCGCGACTCGACGGTGCGCACCAGCTCGACCAGTCGCGGGCCGAGGTCGTGGCTCAGCCTGGCGGAATCGGCGGTGTAGGTGGGGACCGTCAGGTTGAAGGCGGCCGGCAGTCCCTCCAGCCGGATCCGCATCGGCACCGCCACCCCGGCCAGCGTGGGGCGCCAGTCGGCGGTCACCGCGCAAAACCCCAGGCGCTCGATTTCCTCGTAGGCCTGGGGCAGCCGCGCGCCGTAGAGCTGCCACTCCTCGGGCTGCGCCTGCTGCAGCCGGCGCTCCAGCGCGGCGCGTTCGGCAGGTGCGCAGGCGTGCAGCAGCGCGCGACCGATGGCGGTGCGCAGCAAGGGTCGCGCCGAGCCGATGCCCGGTCGCGTCGCATTGCTCTGTCTGGCCACCGTGGTCTCCACGTACACCACCTGCAGTCGGTCGCGCACTCCCACCGACACCGGCCCGCGGGCGTGGCGCGCCAGCTCGAGCATCTCGGCGGCGGCCGCCTGCCGGATGGCCAGCTGCGTCAGCAGCGGATAACCCAGCGACAGCACGGCCGGGCCGAGCCGGTACTTGCCGGTGGCAGCGTCGCGCCGCAGGTAGCCCAGCGCGACCAGCGTGAAGCTCAGTCGCGAGATGGTCGGCTTGCTCAGGCCCAGGCGCTGGGCGAAGTCCTTGTTGCCCAGCAGGGCCTCGGTCGCGCTGAAGCACCCCAGGACGGCCAGCCCGTTGGCCAGCGTGGAGGCGAACGAGGGGTGATCGAGCAGCGCGTCCGCCGCCAGCGCGGCAGGGTCGCGGGGGTCGTCGCAGGCCGCGTCGGGGGATCCCCCGATTCGGCGCCGGCCTCGCGGGGGCCTATCATGTTGTTCCATTATGCAATGCGTAATTCCACTATCATGAACAACGACCATCCTATCAGGCCCACCGCGCTGGCCGAAGGGGGCCAGCGGCCGCTGTGGTCCTTCGTCGTCGTCGCCGACACCCACATCAACGAGCGCGACGACATGTCGAGCTCGCCCTACCGCACCAACCGCCTGGCCAACGACCGCGCGCGCCATGTGTTCCGCGACATCGCCGCGATGCAGCCGCAGCCGCGCTTTGTCGTCCACCTGGGCGACATCGTGCACCCGGTGCCGTCGCTGCCGACCTTCGAGGACGCGGTCGCGCGCTTCCAGGACATGGCCTCGGTGCTGACGGTGCCGCTGCATGTGGTTCCCGGCAACCACGACGTCGGCGACAAGCGCATCGACTGGATGCCGGCCGACCAGGTCTGCGAGCGCTACCTGCAGATCTACCGCCAGGCCTTCGGCAGCGACTACTACAGCTTCGACGAAGGGCCGCTGCGGCTGGTGGCCATCAACTCCCTGCTGCTCAATTCCGGCCTGCCCGACGAGCCGCGCCAGCGCGAATGGCTGGAGCGGCAGATCGACGGCGCGGGGGGCCGCCGGGTGTTCCTGTTCATGCACTACCCGGCCTACGTGCACAGCGCCGGCGAGGCCGGCAGCTACGACAACGTCGACGAGCCCGCGCGCAGCTGGCTGCTCGGGCTGATGGCTCGCCCCGAGGTCGAGGCGGTGTTCGCCGGCCATGTGCACAACTTCTGGTACGACCGGGTCGGCAGCGCCGATGTCTACACCCTGCCTTCGACGGCTTTCCTGCGCCACGATTTTTCCGAGTTCTACCGCATCGCACCCGCCACCGAATTCGGCCGCGGCGATGCCGAGAAATTCGGCTACTTCGTGGTCGACGTCTACGACGACGGACATGTGGCGTATTCGATGCGCACCCACGGCCAGCAGGCCGTCGCCGGGTCTGCGCCGGCTCGCCCCGAACCGGTGCACCTGGCGCATCCCCGCACCTCCACTTTCGATCGGGTGGGGGTGGAACTGCGCCATCCCTGGGCCGAGAGCACCCAGATCCCGGCCACCGGAGGGGTGCAGGAATTCGGCCGCAAGTGGGCGCGCAACGACTATCCCCTGCTCGCGCTCTGGGAGATGGGGGCGCGACTGTCCAAGGTGCCGGAGATGGACCTCGCCGATCCGGCGACCCGCCGCCGCATGGAGCTGATGGCCCGGCTGGGCCATCGCTACCTGGTCACCGTGCTCGGGCGGCCGCGCGTCGAACTGACGCGCGAGCAGGCGCGGCAAGCCGGGGTGATCGGCTTCGAGGTCAACGCCAAGCTCGACACCCTGGCCGCCCAGCACCAGCGGCTGCGCGAGTGGCGCGAGGCCACCGGCACCGAGGTGTTGTTCTCGATGATCCACGGCTACGACGACTCGCACTACGACGGCCGGCATTTCAACCATTTCGTCAAGGCCGGCCTGCAGTTGTCCGACCTCGACGGCGCGCTCGACGGGGTGCGACAGGCGCTGCAGTCCGGCGCGATCGACGGCGTGACGGTGCGGGTGGAACCCGACGAGGATCTGCCGCAGGCTTGCGAGCGCATCGCGTCCTTCGCCGAGGCCGTGCGCTCGCAGGTGCTGGTTTCGCTGAAGACCAGCGGGCCCAACCTGGCCACCGAGCGCGCCGATGATCGCTGGCTGGCGGGCAGGCTGGCGCAGGCCATGGTGCTGTCGAAAACCGGCAGCCGGCTGCGGCTGGTGTTCGACACCTTCATGGACGTCGACCGCGGCTACTACCCGCGCCACGGCTTCATCGACCGTCGCTTCGATCCGCGTCCGGCGGCGCGCGCCTGGGCCAGCTTGAACGCGCTGCTGGCCGCGCCGCGGCTGCAGGTGCAACGCGGCGCCAGCGGCGAGTTGCGCGTGCTCGCCGAGGGCCGGTCCTTCGAGCTGTGGTGCTGCGCGGCCGAGCAGGCGCGTTCGCGGCTCGCGCTGGCCGGCGGCGGCGTGGTGCACGATCTGGTCGCCAGCCGCTCGTTGCCGCAGCGCGAGGCGCTGGCGGCGCTGGCCGGCGAGGCGTCGCAGCAGGTGCTGCTGCTGCAGCCGGACTGAACCGGCGACGGCCCAGGCCCTGCGTCAGGCCACTTCGCCCAGCGCTTCGCCCAGCGCGTCGACCAGGCGGTCGATCTCGGCGCGCTCGACGATGAACGGCGGCGCCAGCTGGATGGTGTCGCCGCCGTAGCGCACGTAGAAGCCCTTGCGCCAGCAGGCCATCGCGATCTCGAAGGGCCGGCGCGCCGGCTCCCCTGGCAGCGACGCGATGGTCAGCCCGGCGGCGAGCCCGTAATTGCGGATGTCCGCCACATGCGGCCTGCCCCTGAGCGAATGCACCGCCGCCTCGAAATGCGGCGCCAGTTCGCGCACCCGGCCGACCATGTTCTCGCGCACCAGCAGGTCCAGCGCGGCGTTGCCCGCCGCGCAGGCGACCGGGTGCGCCGAATAGGTGTAGCCGTGCGGGAACTCGACCATGTATTGCGGTCCGCCGGCGTCCATGAAGGTCTGGTAGATCGCGTGGTTCACCAGCACCGCGCCCAGCGGCTGGGTGCCGTTGGTCACCTGCTTGGCCGCGGTCATGATGTCGGGGGTCACGCCGAAGGCCTGCGCGCCGGTCAGCGCGCCGGCGCGGCCGAAGCCGGTGATCACCTCGTCGAAGATCAGCAGGATCGAGTGGTCGTCGCAGATCCTGCGCAATCGCGCCAGATAGCCCTTGGGCGGCACGACGACCCCGCCCGATCCGGCGAAGGGCTCGACGATCACCGCGGCGATGTTGCTGGCGTCGTGCAGCGCGATGAGGTCGAGCAGGCGATCCGCGAGTTCGGCGCCGGCTTCGGGCTCGCCGCGAGAAAAGGCGTTCGAAGCCAGTTGGGTGTGCGGCAGGTGGTCTGCCTCGACCGCCTGCCCGAACAGCTTGCGGTTGCCGCCGATACCCCCGACCGAAATGCCGCCGAAGTTCACCCCGTGGTAGCCCTTTTCCCTGCCGATCAGCCGGGTCTTCGTCCCCTGCCCGCGGGTCCGCCAGTAGGCGCGGGCGATTTTCAGCGCGGTCTCGACCGCCTCCGAGCCGGAGTTGGTGAAAAACACGTGGTCCAGCCCCTGCGGAGTCAGCTCCTTCAGCCGGTTGGCGAGCTCGAACGAGCCCGGGTGGCCGAACTGGAAGCCCGGGGAGTAGTCCAGGCTGGCGATCTGCCGGCTCACCGCCTCGGCGATCTCCCTCCGGCCGTGGCCGAGACCGCAGCACCACAGCCCGGAAAGGCCGTCGAACACCTTGCGCCCGTCGCTGTCGGTGTAGTAGGCACCCTCGCCGCGAACGATCAGCCGCGGGTCGGCCTTGAACTGGCGGTTGCCGGTGAAGGGCATCCAATGGGCATCCAGCCAGGCCGCGTCCTTGCGCAGGGCTGGATCGGCTGGGGCGAGCTTGTCGGCGGCGTTCATCGCGGGACCTCCTGCAACGCTGGGCTGCAATCTGTGTGGGCCATTCTGCAAGCATCGCCGCGCACGATACATGGCAGAATGGCACGGCTTACTTGCCATATCATGAAACCAAAATCCGGGTTCGTCGCGGCGCCGCGGATCGGCCAGCTCGGCGACTCCGACCTGCGCTTGCTCAAGGTGTTCAAGAGCGTCGCCGATTGCGGGGGCATGGCCGCGGCCGAGCTCGAGCTCAACGTCGGCATCTCCACCATCAGCCGCCAGGTCAAGGACCTGGAGACCCGCCTGGGCTTCGCGTTGTGCCGCAGGGGTCGTTCCGGATTCGCGTTGACCGCCGAGGGCCAGCGGCTGTACCTGCAGGCCGTGCACCTCTTTGGTGCCGTGGACGACTTCCTCTCGGGGGTCGACGACATCCATCGCCGCATCGGCGGCCAGCTGGAAATCGGCATTTTCGACAACACCGCGACCAACCCGGCCTCGCGCATCGGCCAGGCGATCGGGCTGTTCGCCGAGGAGGCGCCCGAGGTCGCGCTGCAGATCCAGGTGGCGACCATCCACTCCATCGAGCGCAAGCTGATCGACGGCAGCCTGCACGTCGGGGTGATCCCCGCCCACCGCGACTCCGACAGCCTGCGCTACGACAGGCTGTTCGACGAGACCATGCTGCTGTACTGCGGCGTCGCGCACCCGTTGTTCCAGGCTGCGCACGAGCCGCTGGACTGGCCGGCGCTGGCCGCTTACCGTTTCGCCGGCCTGGGCTACCACTCGCCCAACATGGAGGCCAGCCAGCGCGCCGGACTGCGGCGCGCTGCCACCGGACTCGACCAGGAGGCGATCGCCACGCTGATCCTGTCGGGGCAGTTCCTGGGCTTCCTGCCCGAGCACTACGGGCAGGGTTTCGAGCGGGCAGGGCGCATGCGCAGCATCCAGCCGCAGCGCTTTCGCTACAGCTGCGACTTCGTCTGCGTGATGCGCAAGTCGCCGGCGCCGGCGCGCGCCGCGCAGGCCTTCCGCGACTGCCTGCTGCGCGCCCACGCGCGCGCGCCCTGAGACCGACCGCAGGGCGTGCGCCCGAGGCTTGGACGGCGCGCGAAGCCGCGCTACGCTGCGAATCGTCGACCAGGCCCGGGCGTGCGCGCCGCCAGGAACGCGCGCCGGAGCCAAAGGATGCGCGCGATGAAGTCAGCACGAGTTCACCTCATACGGCTCGCGGCGAGCCTGCAGCGGCCGTCCGCGGAGCAGGCTGCCGGCTCCGCCTGGTGGCTGCATGGTCTCGCCGCGGTCCTGACCGCGGCGGCGCTGCTGCTGGGCTACCTGCTGGCCGGCGGCAGCCGGCCGGCAGGCCTGTCCGAGCTCGCGCTGTTTCCCATCATCCTCAGCGCGATGATCGGCGGCAGCGGGCCCGGCCTGCTGGCCACGCTGGTCGGCACCGCCGGCGCGGTCGCCATCGTGCTGGGCAGCGCGCGCGGCGCGACCGCCCTGCCGGTGGACGCCGCGCAACTCGGCGTGCTCGCCGCCAGCGGGGTGCTGGTCAGCCTGCTGAGCGGACGCCTGCGCGAAGCCCTGCGCGCGACCGAGGTCCGCGGCAGCCAGCTGCAGGCGCTGGTGCAGGCGACCACCGACGCCATTTTCGTCAAGGACCTGCAGGGGCGCTACCAGATGGTCAGCCCGGCTGCGGCGAGCTTCCTCGGCAGGGAGATCGGCGAGGTGCTGGGTCGCGACGACACCGAGCTGCTGCCCGAGGATGCCGCGCACCAACTGCGCGCCAACGACCAGGCCGTGATCGCCGGCGGCAGGACCTGCACCCTGGAGGAGCGCTTCACCAACCAGGACGGCCGGCTCATGCACTTCCTGGCGACCAAGGGGCCGATCCGCGACGGCACCGGCCGGGTCATCGGGCTGTTCGGCATCTCCCACGACATCACCCGCCGCAAGCAGGGCGAGCAAAGGCTGCGCGAACAGGAGGCGCTGCTCAGCACCATGAGCAGCATGACCCATACGGGGGGCTGGTCCTTCGACCCGGCCACCGGCCAGGGCACGTGGACCCCGGAATGCGCCAGCCTCCACGACCTGCCGCGCGACGCGCCGATCGACGTCGCCAAGGGGCTGAGCTACATCTGCGAGGAGCACCGGGAGGCCATCACGGCGGCGATCCGCGACGCCGTCGAGCGCGCCCGCCCCTACGACCTGGAGCTGGAGATCCTCAGCGCCGCGGGGCGCCGCAAGTGGGTGCGCACCATCGGCGCGCCGGTGCTGCGCGACGGGGTCGTCGTGCAGCTGCACGGAGCGATGCAGGACATCAGCGAGCGCAAGCGCAGCGAGGCGCTTCTGCAGCTGCAGGCCCGGCGTTCTCAGGCGCTGCTGCAACTGCCGGCGGTCGCCGAGCGGGCCGACGAGGAGGGCCTGCTGCGGCACGGCCTGGCGCTGGCCGAGGACCTGACCGCAAGCGCAGTCAGCTTCCTGCATTTCCTGGCTGCCGACGAGCAGGGCATCGAGCTCAGCGCGTGGTCCGAGCGGACCCTGCGAAGCGCCTGCCGCGGTGCGCTCGGCCAGCAGGACCCGGTGGACCGCGCCGGCATCTGGGCCGAAGCGGTGCGCCGGCGCGAGCCCGTGGTGTTCAACGACTACGCAGCCGCGCAGGCTCGCCGCGGGCTGCCCGAAGGCCACGCCGAGCTCGGCCGGCTTCTCACCCTGCCGCTGCTCGACCAGGGGCGCGTGGTGGCCATCGTCGGCGTCGGCAACAAGGCCGCCGACTACGATTCCACCGATATCGAGACCGTGCAGCTGATCCTCAGCGCGCTGTGGCGGCTGGTCTCGCGCAGGCGCGCCGAGCAGCAACTGCTCAAGCTGTCGCGCGCGGTCGAGCAGAGTCCGGCGAGCGTGGTCATCACCGACCTGCAGGCGAGAATCGAATTCGTCAACGAAGCCTTCGAGCGCAAGACCGGCTACACGCTGGCCGAGGTGCGCGGCAGGAACCCCAGCCTGCTGCGCTCGGGCAAGACCCCGGCGCCGGTGGTCGAGGCGATGTGGCAGGCGCTGCAGCGCGGGCAGGCATGGAGCGGCGAGTTCCGCAACCGGCGCAAGGATGGCAGCGAAACCATCGACCTGGCGCATGTCTCGCCGATCCGGCGAGGCGACGGCACGGTCACCCATTACGTCAGCGTGCAGGAGGACGTGACGGAGCGCAGGCGGGTGGAGCGCGAACTGATCGAATCGGAACAGCGCTACCGCTCGCTGTTCGAGAACATGAACACCGGCTTCGTGTTGTTCGAGGTCGTGCGCGACGAGCAGGGCCGTCCGGTCGACCTCCTCATCGCGGCCGCCAACCGCGGCTTCGAGTCGGCCACCGGGCTGCGCGCCAGCGAGGTCGTCGGCAGGCGCCTGAAGGATGCCGTTCCCGGGATCGAGGGCGATGCCGCCGACTGGATCGGCACCTACACCCGGGTCGCGCTGAGCGGCGAGCCGCTGCAGTTCGAGCAGGGCTCGGAACTGCTCGGCAGGTACTACGCGGTCAGCGCCTACCAGGCAGCGCCCGGGAAGTGCGCGGTGACCTTCCTCGACATCTCCCAGCGCAGGAAGGCCGAGGAGCGGCTGCAGCTGGCGTCGAGCATTTTCAGCCAGGCGCGCGAGGGCATCATGGTGACCGACGTCGACGGCTGCATCGTCGAGGTCAACGACGCCTTCAGCGCGATCACCGGCTACTCGCGCGAGGAGGTGCTGGGCCGCAACCCGCGCATCCTCAACTCCGGGCGCCAGGGGCGGGAGTTCTACACGACGATGTGGCGCGACCTGCAGGAGCGGGGCCATTGGTCGGGGGAGATCTGGAACCTGCGCAAGGACCGCAGTCCCATCGCGCTGCTGGAGTCGATCGGCGCGTTGCGCGATCAGGTCGGCCGCACCACCCACTACGTGTCGCTGTTCTCCGATGTCACGGCGCTGAAGGAGCGCGAACGCCAGCTCGAGCACCTGGCGCACTATGACCTGCTGACCTCGCTGCCCAACCGGGTGCTGCTCGCCGACCGCCTGCACCAGGCCATGGCGCAGGCGCTGCGGCGCCGCGAGATGCTGGCCGTGGCCTTTCTCGATCTCGATGGATTCAAGACCGTCAACGACCGCCATGGCCACCAGCTGGGCGACATGTTCCTGGCCGCGCTGGCCGGCCGGCTCAGGCAGGTGCTGCGCGACGGCGACACCCTGGCGCGCATCGGCGGCGACGAGTTCGTCGTCGTGCTGCTCGACCAGCGCGACCCCGCCGAGAGCCTGCCGACCCTGCAGCGGCTGCTGGCCGCGGCCGCCGAGGAGATCGCGCTGCAGGGTGCGCGACTCAAGCTGTCGGCGAGCATCGGCGTGACCTACTTCCCGCAGGCCGAGGAAGTCGACGCCGACCAGCTGCTGCGCCAGGCCGACCAGGCCATGTACCAGGCCAAGCTGGCGGGCAAGAACCGCTTCCACCTGTTCAACCCCGAGCAGGACCGCAGCCTGCGCGGCCACCACGAGACCGTCGAGCGCCTGCGCCAGGCCCTGGCCGCCGGCGAGTTCGTGCTGCACTACCAGCCCAAGGTCAGCCTGCGCAGCGGCCGGCTGGTGGGCGTCGAGGCGCTGATCCGCTGGGCGCACCCGCAGAAGGGGTTGCTCGCCCCGGCGCTGTTCCTGCCCGAGATCGAGGGGCACGACCTGTCGCTGGAGTTGGGCGACTGGGTGATCGACAGCGCGCTGGCGCAGGCGCAGGCCTGGTGCGCGCGCGGCCTGGGCATCGGAGTCAGTGTCAACGTGTCGGCGCGCCAGCTGCAGCAGTCCGACTTCGTGGCCCGCGTGCGCGGCCATCTGCACGCCCATCCCGGCGTGCCTCGCGGAAGGCTGGAGCTCGAGGTGCTGGAGACCAGCGCGTTGCAGGACCTGGCCCAGGCCGCGGGAGCGATCCACGGCTGCAAGGAGCTGGGAGTGTCCTTTGCCCTCGACGACTTCGGCACCGGCTATTCCTCGCTCAGCTACCTCAAGCTGCTGCCGGCGGCCGTGCTGAAGATCGACCGCAGCTTCGTCAGCGGCATGCTCGACGACCCGCAGGACCTGGCGATCGTCGAGAGCATCATGGGCATGGCCGCGGCCTTCCGGCGCCAGGTGGTCGCCGAGGGCGTGGAGAGCGTCGACCACGGCACCACCCTGCTGCGCCTGGGCTGCGATGTCGCGCAGGGCTTCGGCATCGGCCGTCCGATGCCGGCGCACGAACTGCCGCAGTGGCTGGCGGGCTGGCGCCCGGCGCCTCAGTGGCGGGAACCGGCCTCGAAGGGCGCGGCCGAGCTGTCCACCCGCTAGTCAGGCTGTCGAGGTACCGGAGGTACCTCGACAGCCTGCTCGTGTCCTGCCCCGGGTGGGCGGTTCAGGCCTCGGCGGCCAGCGCCAGCACGACGTCGAGCAGCACGTCGGCACCGCGCTTGAGGTCGGCCGCGTCGGTGTGCTCGCGCGGGTTGTGGCTGATGCCGTCGCGGCTGGGCACGAA
>JAKBBQ010000272.1 GCA_021808405.1 Pseudomonadota bacterium
GGGTGGCCAGGCTGGTGGACCTGCTGGCGCTGCGCCTGAAGGTCTCCTATGCGTCCCACCTGGCGCTGCGCCATGCCGCGCTGTTCCACGACATCGGCATGCTCGGGGTGCCCCGCCAGAGCCTGTTCACCCGCTGGGAGGACCTGTCGGAGACCGACCGCAGCCTGATCCTGTCCCACGCCGACATCGGCGCCTCCCACCTGCGCGGCCTGCCGTGGTACCAGGCCGGCGCGCCGGCGGTCGCCGCGCACCACGAACACTGGGACGGCAGCGGTTTTCCGCGGCGGCTGGCCGGCGAGGACATCCCGATCGGAGCGCGCATCCTGAGCATCTGCGACACCTACGACGAAATGCTCAACAAGCCGCCCGACGCGCCGACGCAGTTCGACGAGGCCGAGGTGATCGAGCACATGCGCGCGCACGGCGGACGCAAGTTCGACCCCCGCGTCCTCGACATGTTCCTGGGCATCGTCGCCGAGAGCTCGCCGCACCGGCAGGAACGCGAACCTGCGCCCGACGAACAGCCGCTCGGGCTGACGCAACTGCGCGCCGGCCAGTGCCTGGCGCGCGACCTGGTCAACGCCTCCGGGCTGGTGCTGCTGACCCGCGGATCGGTGCTGGCCGAATCCAACGTGCTGCGGCTGCAGGCACTGCGCGGCCTGAACGCGGTGGTCGAGCCGGTGTACGTGCAGGCGTCCTGACGCGGGGTTCAGTCCAGCGCCACGTCCAGCAGCGCGGGCCCCGGCTGCTCGCGTGCCTGGCGCAGGGCATCGGGCAGTTGCGCCGGGCTGTCGACCCGCTGCGCTGGGACGCCCTGGCCCCGCGCCAGCCGCACGAAGTCCAGGCCCGGCAGCTGCGTGCCCTGCGGCACGGCCCCGGGCGGGTAGCCGAACACCGGGGCGAAGTCCTGCAGCGCGGCGTAGCCGCGGTTGTTGAACACGATGAAGGTGATCGGCAGGCGCCATTGCGCTGCGCTGTACAGCCCCTGGATGGAATACATGCTCGAGCCGTCGCCGAGCAGCGCGACCACCCGAGCGCCGCTGCCGCGGCGGCGCAGGCCCAGCGCCACGCCGACCGCCGCCGGCAGGCCCCAGCCCAGTCCGCCGCTGGCCATGGTGTAGAAGCTGCCGGCGCCGCGCATCGGCAGGCACTGCTGGATCAGGCCGCGCGCCCCGGGCGCCTCCTCGACGAACACGTCGTCCTCGGCACGCCAGCCGTCGATGGCCTGCAGCAGGTATTCGGTGCTCATCGCCTGCGCCGCCGGCGGGCGCGCGGGGCGCAGGCGCTGGTCGC
The DNA here is from genome assembly GCA_021808405.1 of Pseudomonadota bacterium. Taxonomy (GTDB): domain Bacteria; phylum Pseudomonadota; class Gammaproteobacteria; order Burkholderiales; family Burkholderiaceae_C; genus Thiomonas_A. Next base: position 1,294 of record JAKBBQ010000272.1, read on the forward strand.
GCGGCGCTCGCCGCGGCCCCTCGCACAGCGCGAGCAGCGCCTGCAGCGCGAGGTCGATGCTCGCGACCAGCGCGCTTCCCTCCGGCGCCCAGGCGGCGAGCTGCGGGTCGTCGACCAGCTGCCAGAGCCGGGCCCCGGCAGGCAGGCACGGACCCTGGCCCTCGACGTGGTAGGTGAAGGCCGGCGCGCCGACCACCAGCACCAGGTCGTGGCCGGCCAGGCGGCTGACGATGCGCTCGCGCATCGCCGGCAGGAAGCCGGCGAACAGTCGGTGGTCCTCGGGAAACACGCAACGCGCGCTCATCGGCGCGGCGTGCACCGGGATGTCGAGGCGTTGAGCCAGTTCGACCAGCCAGTCCATCGCGCCGTCGCGGTCCACCCCGCTGCCGGCGACGATCACCGGCCGCTGCGCCTGCCGCAGCTGCTGCGCCAGCTCGGCCAGCAACGCCGGCTCGGGCGCCAGCGCGAAGCTCACCCGGCGCGCCGGCAGGAACTGCGCGGGCCGATCCCAGTCGTCGGCCGGGATCGACACGAACACCGGCCCGCGCGGCGGCTGCATGGCCGTGTAGTAGGCGCGCGCCAGCGCCTGGGGAACGTCCTGCGCGCGCGCAGGCTCGCAACTCCACTTGACATACGGCCGCGGCAACTCGGTCGCCTGCGCCGCGTGCAGGTAGGGGTCGAAGGGCAGCATCGAACGCGCCTGCTGGCCGGCGGTGACGAGCAGCGGGGTCTGGTTCTTGAACGCGGTGAACACATTGCCCATCGCATGCCCCAGCCCGGCCGCCGAATGCAGGTTGACCAGCGCGGCATTGCGCGTGACCTGGGCATAGCCGTCGGCCATGCCCACCACCACGGATTCCTGCAGCCCCAGCACGTAGCGCCAGCCGGCCGGGAACTCGCGGAACATCGGCAGTTCGGTCGACCCGGGATTGCCGAACACGGTGTCGATTCCCAGCTCCCGCAGCAACGCGTACACGGCGTCGCGCACGCTCGGCGCGGCTGGCGCGTCGGGACCGCGCGGGTCCTGCTGGCTAGGCATCGGTGGGCTCCCTGGCAGGCTGTGTCTCGTGGTCGGGCGGCAGCGCGGCGAGCCGCCTCCACCCGCCGCCAACTGTACGAGACTTTGGCGGCCGCTCCGCGGCGTAGACTGTGCCTGTCTGGCACCAGCAGCCGTCGCGCCGGCTCGAACTATGAGCAAACCGAATCTGTCACCGGAACAGGAAAGCCTTTTCCAGGAGGCGATCTGGCGGCTGATGGGAAGGATGCAGGACAGCCGCTGGCGCGACATGCTCGACCCCTCGACCCCGCTGGGCCAGTGGGTGCGCGGCTACTACCGCAGCCTGGCCGCGACCGGGGTCGACGACGACCCGGCCGATCTGCTCGAGCAGGCGGTACAGGCCAGCCTGTTCGACGAGGACTGAACCGGGGCTCAAGATCCCGCCCGGCGTGTCGTCCTGCATGATGGAGGGCGCGCCCGCGCCGCCCATCCTGCCCCGCGCCCGTTGCGCCGTCTCGCGGATTGCCGCTTCCTGCCCCTTGCCCATCGTGAGCGATACCGTACCCCTGGCCCTCGAACAAGCCCTCGAGGGGGTGGAGACGCTGGAGATCCTGGCCGGCGCCGACGGCGATCGGCCGATCCTTCACCTGAACACTGCGGCGCAACGCACCTTGCGCTATTTCGCCGCCGACTTCCGCGCCGCGTTCGGCGGCGTCGACCCCGCGGCGCTCGCCGGGCAGCCGCTGGCGGTGATGCTGGCGCCGGCGCAGCGCTTGCTGCAGGCGCTGCAGCAACCCGGCGGACCGCCGGCGGCGGTGCAGGACCGGCTGGAAATCGGCACGTTCCTGTTTTCCGCGGTGCTCAGCACCATCGCCGCCGGCGACGGCAGCCGCGCGCTGCTGCACCTGAGCCTGCGCAACATCTCGGCGCGGCGCGAAGCGGTGGAGGCCAACGAACGGCTCAAGGACACGCTGGACATGCTGGTGCATGCCGCCGCCGGGGTCGCGCGATCGATGGGCGACGTCGACACCGCGACAGGCGAGGTGCACGAAGTGGTCGTCGCCAACACCCAGGCGGTCGACGCGCTGCAGCAGCAGATCGGCTCGATCGCCGCGCTGGTGCAGCGCATCCGCCAGATCGCCGAGCAGACCAACCTGCTCGCGCTCAACGCCGCGATCGAGGCGGCACGCGCCGGCGAGTCGGGGCGCGGCTTCGCGGTGGTCGCCGACGAGGTGCGCAACCTGGCGCGCCACGTGCGCTCGGCCACCACCGACATCGAGATCCGCACCACGGCACTCAGCGAGCAGACCGAGCGCATCGCCGGCACCAGCACGGCAGCGCAGACCCAGCTCGATCGCATGGCCATGGTGTCCAGCGGGCTCAAGCAGGGCATCGGGGACTTGCAGCACCAGGCCACGTCGCGCTTCCTCGAGGCCGCCGAGGAGGACCACCGCAACCTGGTGATCCGGGTCATGGCGGACATCGAGGCGCCGCGCCCGCAGCTGGTGCCGGGCGACCTGCCCGACGCCCACCAGTGCAGCCTCGGCCGCTGGTACGACGGCGAGGCGCGGCAGCGCTTGTCCTCGCTGCCCGCCTACGCGTCGCTGGACGAGTGCCATCGCCAGCTGCACCACGGGGCCTCGGCGCTGCTGCAGGCCGCGGCTGCCGGGGAGGCGGTCCGCCGCGGCGAACTGGCCGCCAGGCTGCTGGCCGACGAGCAGCAACTGCTGCGCGGCCTGCGCGAACTGCGCGCGGCGGTAGCCGGCCGCGGCGGCAGGGCCTGAGCCCGGCCTCAGCCGGCGCCGGCTGCGCGCTCGATGTCGGCGAACTCCTCGCGCGACAAGCGCAGCGTGGCCGCCGCCATGTTCTGCCGCAGGTGCTCGACACGGGCCGTGCCGGGGATCGGCAGCATCACCTGGCTGCGTTGCAGCAGCCACGCCAGCGCGACCTGGCCGGCGCTGGCGCGGTGGCGCCGCGCCGCCTGCTCGAGCGGCGAACCCGGGCGCGCCAGGCTGCCGGCGGCCAGCGGGTACCAGGGGATGAAGCCGATGCCGTGGCGCTCGCAATACTCGAGCACCGGCTCGCTGCCGCGGTCGCCCAGGTTGTAGCGGTTCTGCACGGTGGCCACGGGAAAGAAGCCGCGCGCGGCCTCGATGTCCTCGATCCCCACCTCGCTGAGCCCGGCATGCCGCACCAGCCCCTGCTCGATCATCCGCCGCACCGCGTCGAACTGCTCGTCGCGGCCCACCTTGGGGTCGATGCGGTGCAGCTGCCACAGGTCGATCCGCTCGACCCCGAGCTTGTGCAGGCTGCCCTTGAGCTGCCCGAGCAGGTATTCGGGACGGCCATCGGGAGTCCACTGGCCGGGCCCGCCGCGCCGCAGCCCCCCCTTGGTCGCGATCACCAGCCCGCGGTAGGGGTGCAGCGCCTCGCGGATGAGCTGCTCGGACACGTCGGGGCCGTAGGAGTCGGCGGTATCGATGAA
>JAKBBQ010000029.1 GCA_021808405.1 Pseudomonadota bacterium
GATAGAACTGGCCGTCCGACAGGACGCGCAGCAGCCGCGTCTGCAACTCGTAGGGCATGTCGCCGATTTCGTCGAGGAACAGCGTGCCCGCCTCGGCCTGCTCGAAACGCCCGCGGCGCGCGCTCTGCGCCCCGGTGAAGGCTCCGCGCTCGTGGCCGAAGAGTTCGCTCTCCAGCAGGTCGCGCGGAATCGCCGCCGTGTTGATCGCCACGAACGGTCCCTGCGCGCGCGGGCTGTGGCGATGCAGCGCCTGCGCGACGAGTTCCTTGCCGGTGCCCGACTCGCCGGTGATCAGCACCGTCACCTGGGAAGGCGACAGGCGGCCGATGGCGCGGAACACGTCCTGCATCGCCGGCGCCTGGCCGAGCAGTTCGGGAGCCTGCAGCCCGTTGCTCTCGGCCGCCTGCTCGCGCAGGCTTTCGTCGACCGCGCGGCGGATCAGGTCCACCGCCTTGTCGACGTCGAAGGGCTTGCTCAGGTATTCGAAGGCCCCGCTCTGGAATGCCGCCACCGCGCTGTCGAGGTCGGAATAGGCGGTCATGATGATCACCGGCAATTGCGGCTGACTGCGCTTGAGCTCCTGCAGCAGGGCGATTCCGCTGCCGCCGGGCATGCGGATGTCCGACACCAGCACCTGGGGCTGCGCCGAGCCCAGCGCGGCCAGCGCCTCGCGCGGGCTGGCGAAGCTGCGCACCTCCAAGCCGGCCTTCTGCAGCGCCTTCTGCAGCACGAAGCGGATCGACTGATCGTCGTCGACGATCCAGATCGGCTTCATCGCCCGCTCCCCGTCGCGGCGCCGCGCCCGCTCAGGTCAACGGCAGGAGGATGCGGAAATCGGTGTGTCCGGGTTGACTGTCGCACTCGATGGTCCCCTGATGCTGCTGGATGAAGGTCTGCGCCAGGCTCAGGCCCAGGCCCGAACCGCCTTCGCGCCCCGAGACCAGAGGGAAGAACAGGCGGTCCTTGATGTGTTCCGGGACCCCGGGGCCGTTGTCCATCACATGCAAGACCAGTGCCAGGCGGTGGCGCTGCTTGGCCAGCGTGACCTGGCGCGCCACCCGCGTCTTGAACACCAGGCGCGCGTCGCCGGCGGCACGTCGCTCGGCCAGCGCCAGCGCCGCGTTGTGCGCGATGTTGAGCACGGCCTGGATGAGTTGCTCGCGGTCCCCGCGCAATTCCGGCAGGCTGGCGTCGTAGTCCCGCACCACCTCGAGTCCCCGCGGGAACTCCGCCAGGATCACCGAGCGCACGCGCTCGAGCACCTCGTGGATGTTCAGCTCGGCCACCACGTGCGGCCGGCGGTGCGGCGCCAGCAGCCGATCGACCAGGCCCTGCAGGCGATCGGCCTCGTGGATGATCACCCGCGTGTACTCACGCAACTCGCGGCTGTCGAGTTCGGACTGCAGCAGCTGGGCGGCTCCGCGGATTCCGCCCAGCGGGTTCTTGATCTCGTGCGCCAGGTTGCGGATCAGGTCCTTGCTCGCCTGCGCCTGGCGATGCCATTGCTCCTCGCGTTCCTGGCGGTCGTGCTGGCCGAGTTCGACCAGTTCGACCAGCAGCTGCCCCGGCAGGTCGGTGCGCGAGACGATCACCTGCACCGGCAGCGCCTCGGCCCCGGGGCGCGCGAGCAGCGAGTCGTCGAAGCGCTTGCTGGAGAACTCCTCCTCGAGGACCTGGCGCAGCGCCTGCGCCAGCGGGCCGCGACGGCCGAGCCAGTGCTCCAGCCGCTGGCCGAGCAATTGCCGGCGCGACAGTCCCAGTCCGGCCTCCAGCGCCGGATTGGCATGCAGCACGCGGCCCTCGCCGTCGACCACCGCGGTCATGGTCGCCAGCCATTCCAGCGCTGCCAGGCGGGCGCTGGCCGCGGCGTCGGCCGGGTCGCTCGCGGGTCGTCGACTGCGCGCCACCTCAGTGGGAGTAATGCTGCAGTTCGCGCTGCAGGGAGTCGATATTGGCCTGGGTGAGTTCGATCTGCTGCTTCATCGCCTGCACGCGATCGAGGTACTTCTGGTAATTGCGCTCGTTGCCCAGGCGCGGCGGGTTGCCGTTGTTGTATTCCTGCATCTGCTGCGCCAGCCTGGACTGCTGCGCCTGCAGTTCGCCTTGCAGCAACTGCCTGGCCTCGGCATCGCGCTCGCTTTGCGTGCCGGGCTGGATCCGCCCCGGTGCCGAGGCGTGGCGCGCCGCGCTGCCGGCGCGGCGCGCCGAAGCCCCGTTGGCCGGCGACAGCACGCTGATGTTGGCGTTGTCCACCGGCTTGCAGTTCTTCTCCCGCACCACGCTGAGCATGTTGGTGTAGGAGTTGTCCGGACACCTGTACACCCGCGTCGGGTCGAGTTGCTGGGCCGACGCCGCAGCGCCGGCTGTCGCGGCCAGGCACGCGAGCGCGACGAGACGGCCAAAGGACAGTTTGTACATCGCAAACTCCGCAGAACGACGCGGCTGGGCACCGCCGGCCCGCGTTACCGCGGGCGAGGGCGGCGGCAGCCCACGACTGTGCCGGAGTGTAAACCGGCGCCGCAGCCTCGCGACTGCGGCGCCGGCCGGCGCTGCCCCGGCGCGCGAGGCGTGTCGGGCCCCGCGCAACCTCCCGATCACCCTCTTACAGCGAGTAGTACATGTCGAACTCCACCGGATGGGTGGTCATGCGAAAGCGCGTGACCTCCTCCATCTTCAGGTCGATGTACGAGTCGATGAAGTCGTTGCTGAACACTCCGCCGCGGGTCAGGAAGGCACGGTCCTTGTCGAGGTGTTCCAGAGCCTGGTCGAGGCTGGAGCACACGGTGGGGATCTTGGCGTCCTCTTCGGGCGGCAGGTCGTACAGGTTCTTGCTCGCCGCCTCGCCCGGGTGCAGCTTGTTCTCCACGCCGTCGAGCCCGGCCATCAGCATCGCCGAGAAGGCCAGGTAGGGGTTGCAGGTGGGATCGGGGAAGCGCACCTCGATGCGCCGCGCCTTGTCGCTGGGCACGTAGGGCACGCGGATCGACGCCGAGCGATTGCGCGCCGAGTAGGCCAGCTTGACCGGCGCCTCGAAGCCCGGAACCAGCCGCTTGTAGCTGTTGGTGCCCGGGTTGGTGATGGCGTTGAGGGCGCGCGCGTGCTTGATGATGCCGCCGATGTAGTACAGCGCGAACTCCGACAGCCCCGCGTAGCCGTTGCCGGCGAACAGGTTCTTGCCGTCCTTCCACACCGACTGGTGCACGTGCATGCCCGAGCCGTTGTCGCCGACCACCGGCTTGGGCATGAAGGTCGCGGTCTTGCCGTAGCTGTGGGCGACGTTGTGGACCACGTACTTGAGGATCTGCGTCCAGTCGGCGCGCTGCACCAGCGTGGAGAAGCGGGTGCCGATTTCGCACTGGCCGGCGCCGGCGACTTCGTGGTGGTGCACCTCGACCGGAACGCCGAGCTGCTCGAGCAGCAGGCACATCTCGGAGCGGATGTCCTGCAGGCTGTCGACCGGAGGCACCGGGAAGTAGCCTCCCTTGACCGCCGGGCGATGCCCCATGTTGCCGCCCTCGAGCTTGTCCCCGGTCGACCACGAAGCCTCGTCGGAGTCGATGCGCACGAAGCTGCCCGCCATGTCGACATTCCAGCGGACCTGGTCGAAGATGAAGAACTCGGGCTCCGGACCGAAATACGCGATGTCGCCGATTCCCGAGGCCTTCAGGAAGGCTTCGGCCTTTTTCGCGATGGATCGCGGATCGCGGTCGTAGGGCTTGCCGTCGCCCGGCTCGAGCACGTCGCACTGCAGCAGCAGCGTCGTCTCGTCCATGAACGGGTCGATGTTGGCGGTCGACGGATCGGGCATCAGCAGCATGTCCGAAGCCTCGATCCCCTTCCAGCCGGCCACCGAGGAACCGTCGAAGGCATGTCCCTGGCTGAACTTGGTTTCATCGAAAGCCGACACCGGCACGGTCACGTGCTGCTCCTTGCCGCGGGTGTCGGTGAAGCGCAGATCGACGAACTTGACGTCGTTTTCCTTCACCATGTTCAGTACGTCATCAACCTGTTTGGTCATGCAAGTTCTCCAAGGGTGGTATGGGTGATCCGGGGGCCCGATTCCCGGCAGGCGACCTGCGGCGCCTGGCCGGGAGCGGCGGCTGGCGCTGCGGTGCTGGCGCGGCAACACCGGGAACCGCTGCGGCCCTGCTCGCAAATCTAGCAGAATCCATGCCAAATCCCGCCGTTCGCGGGCGCCGCGCAGGCGTGCGCCGCGGCCGGCACGACGCCCCAGCATGGCGCGCGAAGCCCCTTTGCGGTGCGTTTCAGATCGAACGCACCGTTTCGGTGCGGATGTCGGCTCGCAAGTCCACCAGTCCCTGGCGCAGGCTGGCGAACGCGGCCTCGACGCGCTGCGGTTCGCCCTTGACTCCGACCTCGATATGCCGCCCCCATTGCGCGTCGTCGACACTGGGCAAGCTGAACACCTTGATCTGCGCATGCTCGGTTTCGATGCGCTGCAACAACGGGGTGATCTCCGATTCCATCACGCCCTTGACGATCAGCCCGCGCTCGAGATAGCCGCTTGGGCGCTGCAACGCGCGCAGCCGGGTGTCGAGCACCCATTCGATCATCGGCCAGGCCATCACCGGAAAGCCGGGAACGAAGTAATGCTCGTGCAGGAAAAACCCCGGAATCTGGTTGTAGGGGTTCGGAATGATGGCACTGCCCTGGGGAAACACCCCCATTTCCAGCCGCTGCCGATTGGCCTCCGAGTCCGGGTCGCCCAGCGAGGCGCCGACGATGCGCTGGCGGATCAACTCGGCTGCCTGCGGGTGCAATTCCAACGGCAGCCCCAGCGCCTGCGCGGCGGCGGCGCGGGTATGGTCGTCCGGAGTCGCGCCGATGCCGCCGCAACTCAGCACGGTGTCGCCGCGCGCGAAGCTGGCACCCAGCGCCTGCTCGAGCACTTGCGGGTCGTCGCCCAGGTACTGGGCCCATTGCAACTGCATGCCCCGCGCGGCCAGCATTTGCTGCACCCTGGAGAAATGCTTGTCCTGTCTTTTGCCCGACAGGATTTCATCACCGATGATGTAGAGACCTAGCGCCATGATGGTCGATCCGGGGAAACGGAGGCAGCGGCGGCAGCCTGGGACATACCGGCGCCCCCGCCAGGGACAATGCGATGACGTACATTGTTTCGCATTCCGCCGCCGAACGCGGCGAGCGCGATCGGCCGGTCCCGGACACACCCTGTGCGCCCCCGCCGCTCCCGCCGGCCGCAGCCTCGAGGAATTCGCGATGCGACGTCTGTACTTCCTGCTGCCCGACCTCGATGCGGCCTCCACCGCGGTCGACCGATTGCTGCTGGCCAGGATCGCCGAACGCCATATCCACCTGGTCGCGCGCGAAGGCACGCCGCTGGGCAACCTGCCCGCCGCCGGGCTGGCGCAGACCAGCGACCTGATCCCGGCCGTCGAGCGCGGCCTCGGCCTGGGCGGGGTCACCGGCACGCTCGCCGGGCTGCTGGCCATCGCGGTGCCGGGCGGCGCGGTGGTCTCCGCCGGTGCGCTGGTGCTCAGCCTGGCGCTGGCCGGCAGCGCGGTCGGCGCCTGGGTCAGCAGCATGATCGGGGTCAGCGTCGACAGCCCCCGGCTCAAGCCCTTCGAGCAGGCGATCGAACAGGGCAGCCTGTTGATGCTGGTCGACGTTCCGGCCGCCCGCACCGACGAGATCCGCGCGCTGGTCGCGGGCGTGCATCCCGAGGTGCGTCACGGGGGCATCGACCCCGACATCCCGTCGTTTCCCTGAGCACGCCATGCAAGCCCGGGTCGGCGGCACGGACCCGCGTCGATGGCTCAATCGAAGCGAAAGGCGTAGAAGAGATCGAGGGCGTTGTCGGCTCCCGACTGCAAGCGCAGCGACAACCCGCGGCCGAGCCGATAGCGCACGTTGAACAGGCTGCCGGTGGCGGCCAGCCCCTGCTGCACGCTGACCGACAGCCTGGAGCCCAGCTTCTTGCCCAGCGTGACCACGCTGCCCTGCAGCCCGCCCTCGCCCCCCACACGCAGTTCGTCCAGACCGAGCGCGCCGGCCAGCCTCCCGGCGAGCGAAGCGCCCTGGCCGCGCGACAGCAGCGCCGCAGCCGCCGCCTGCAGCACCGGCGCCTGGTCCGCCGACAAGGTGGCGGGATCCTGGCCGAGCACCAGCCACGACAGGATCGCGTCGTCGGGCATCGGCGGCGTCGAGGTCAAAGCAACCTGCGGAGCGCGCAGCGTGCCGGTGACTCGCACCCCGGCCTGCACCGGCAGGTTGGCGCGCTGCGCCGCCAGGTTCAACCCCGGGTTGTCGAGCGGCCCGGAGAAATTCACACTGCCGCCTTCGACCAGGCGCAGGCGCTGCCCGTAGGCGCTGTAACTGCCGCTGCGCACCAGCATGCTGCCTTCGGCGCGCAACGGCTGCCCGGCCGCCGCGCGCAGCCGCAGCGAGCCCCCGAGCCGGGCATCCACGCCGTAGCCGGTGACGTGGAAGCGATCGCCCAGGTCCAGGCGCACGCGGGCCTGCAGCGGCAGCGCCGGGGCGCGCGCCGCGGCGCGCGCGCGGCCCTGCACCACCACGTCGGAAGCCAGCCGCGGCGCACTCCCGCTGGCCAGTTCGATGCTCGCCTGGTCGATCTGCAGCCCGGCGTCGATCGCCACTCTGCCCCGGCGCGCTTGCAACTGCGCCCGGCCGCCCAGGCGCAGCTGCTGGCCGGGCCGGTCGAGCGCCTGCACGTGCTGCAGCAGGATCGACAGCGTTCCGCTCGGAAGCCCGCCGGCCAGCGCCAGGACTGCGCTGGCCTGCAGTTCGCCACCGCCTTGCGCGTCGTGCAGCAGCAGCGAGCGCAACTGCAGTTGCTCGCCGCGCAGCCGCGCGTCCAGGCTGCCGCGGCGCAGGTCCACGCCGAGTCCGGGCAGCGCCAGCGCCAGCGCGGTGCCGCGCAGGCTGCCTTGCAGCGTCGGCGCGGCCAGGCTGCCGCTCCACTGCACGCTGCCCTGCAGCGCGCCCCCCAGGCGCACGGCCCGCGGCAACCAGGCCGACAGCGCGTGCAGGTCGGTCAGTGCCAGCGCGGCGTGGCCGCTGATCGCGGCGTGGCGGGCCACCCGCCACGCCGTCGCACGGTGCACCAGCGGCAGCGTCGCCTGCGCCTGCAGCCGCCCGAGACGCGCGGCGGCCGCGACCAGCGCGACGCGCACGTCGGTCGCGTCGCCGTCGAGCCGCAGCCGCAGCTGCGACAAGCCGAGCGGCCAGCGCTTGGCACCGGTCACGCCGAGGTCGCCGGCGCTGCGCTCGATGGCCAGGTGCAACGCTGGCCGGGGCGCCGCGCGCAGCCGCCAGCGCACCCGCAGCCGCAGGTCGGAGCGCAGGTCGGGCGCCTGCAGTCCCGCCAGGCGCGCCCAGTACAGCGGATCGAGGTCGCGCGCGCTGCCACGGCTGCTCCAGCCGGCGGAGTCGCGCCGCAGGCTGCGCAGGTCGACGCTGCCGCCGGCGCTGTGCAGCGACAGCTCGCGCAGGCTGACGCGCCAGCCCGGCAGGATGCGCAGCGACGCCGGGCCCCGCAGCCGCAGCGCGCAGGCTCCGCGGTTGCGCAGCGATTCGATGACCCCACGCCAACCCCGCCCGGCGCGCCAGCCGCCGCGGGCCCGCAGCAGCAGGCGCAGGCCGCGCGGGTCGTCCAGTCGCAATTGCCATTGCTGCGCGGGCAAGCTGCCCTGCAGGCGCAGCGCGGCGTGCTGCAACCGCCATGCGCGCAGGCGCAGCCCGAGCGCGCTCGCCCGCACCCCCAGCTGCCCGCGCAGGCCCGGTTGCAGGCGCGCCTGCAGCCGCAGTCGCCGCACGCGCAGCCCCGGCGGTGCCCGCAGGCCGCTGGCCTGCAGCGACAGATCGCCGCTCGGCTCGGCCAGCGTGCCGGCCAGCGTGGCGCTGGCCTGCAGCGCACCTGCCCAGGCGGCGCCCAGCTGGGCCAGCCGCGGCGCCCGCAGCACCAGGCGCAGGCGCTGGCCGGGCCGGCCGTAGCCCCCCTGAACGCGCAGGGTGTTGGCCCCCAGCCGCAGATCGGCCCGCAGGTCGCGCAGCGCACCGGCCGCCAGCGCGCCCGCGGCATGCCCCTGCAGCGGGCGCTCGCCCCAGCGGCTGGGCAGCAGCCGCAGCGCGAAGCGCAGCTGCCTCGCGCCCAGCTCGCCCTGCGCGCGCAGGCGCAGGGCGAGCCGCGCCGCCGGCCAGTCGCCGAAGCGCTGCGGCTGCAGGTCGTCGATCCGCGCCTGCACGCGCAGCGCCCGAGCGCCGCCGGTGTCCAGGCTGCCCTGCAGGTCCACGCTGGCGCCATGAGCATGCAGCCGCAGCCGCCGCAGCTCGATGCGCCGCCCTTCGCGCCGCAACCTCGCCTGCAGCCGCCAGCCCGGCTGCGCCAACGCAACACGCAGCTGCTGGCCGCCGGAATCGGCCTGTCCCAGCAAGCTGCCGTGCAGCCGCGTCGCCGCCAGGCGGCCGTACAGCGCACGCAGGTCCAGGCGCTGCACCTGCAGCTGCAAGTGGGCAGCACCTCGCGGCGACCAGTCCAGCGCGCCGTCGAGGCTGCCGCCGCCGTCCAGCGCCAGGCGCAGCGGGTCGACCTGCAGCGCACCGCCGGACCAGCGCAGCGCAGCGTGCAGGCTGCGCAGCGGCAGGCGCCGTGCATCGAGGCTGCCGGCAAGCCGATTGGACACCGACACCTGCCCCTGCACCGGGCCGCCTGGCTGCTGCAGCAGGCGCGCCCGCAGCGCCAGCTCGGCCCGCGGCAGCGTCGGCTCGAAGGCCTGCGGATCCAGCCCGTCTGCGTCGATGCGGGTCGGCCCCAGCCAGTCGCTCGCGTAGGGCCGCAGCTCGGCGCTCACCCGCGCCCTGGCCTGCAGCGCCTGCGCGCAGGCGCGCAATCGCAGTCGCGACAAGGTCCCTCCCAGCGTGGCCTGCAGGCGCAGCGGACGCTGGCGCAGCGCCAGCTCGGCGGTGGCCCGGCCGCGCACCGCGAACGGTGCGCCGGCCTGCACGCGCAGCTCGGCGGTGCCCCGCCCCGCGGCGGCCTGCCAGTGCAACGCGGCTTGCCACCGCCGGGGGTCGGCATGCAGGCTGCCCTGCAGCGACCCCAGGTCCAGCCAGCGCGCCTGGCCGGCGCGCAGCAGGCGCAGCCTGCCGATGCGCAGCCGCTGCAGTCGCAGCGGCAACGGCGGACCCAGGTGCCGCGGCGGGCCGCGCCCGGCCGCGGCGGCCGGCACGCCCGCTTGCCGGATGTCGATCCCGCCGACCCGCAGCTCCGAGAAGTCGAGCAGCGGATGGCGGCGCAACAGGGCCCCGGGACGCCAGCGCAACCACACATGGCGAGCCTGCACTTCGGTGCCGCGATCGCTCCATTGCAGGCTGCGCGCGCGCAGGCCGCTCCACAGGCTGCCCTGCGCACCCTGCAGGCCGATCCCTGCGCGCCGCGCCAGCCAGGTCACGCCGCCGGAGCTTCCCAGCCAGGCCAGCGCGGCTGCCGCGGCCAGCGCCAGCAGCAGCCACGCGCAGGCTGCCGCGTACAGCGCACGGCACGACCCGCGACGGGCCGGCGGCCCGCCGCGGGGCGGCCGTGCGGGCGACGGCGGGGACGGCGGCTGGGCTTGCGACATCGACGCCGACTCTCAGAATCCGATGCCGACGTGGAACTCCAGGCGCGTCGCGCCGCTGGCCTGGCCATGGGCCAGGTTGACGCTGAGCAGGCCCGCCGGGCTGCGCCAGCGCACCCCGATCCCCCAGCCCAGCACCGGGTGCAACGCCGCCCAGCTGTCGGCCGCGTTGCCGGCGTCGGCGAACAGCGCCAGCCCCCAGCGCGGCAGCAGCCAGTGCACCTCCTCGACACTGGCCGTCAGCAGCGCGCGCCCGCCGACCACCGCGCCGTCCTGGCGAACGCCCAGGCTCTGGTAGGCGTAGCCGCGCACCGAGCCCACGCCGCCGGCACGGAACAGCACCTGTTGCGGGATGCCGGCTGCCGAGGGGCTCAGCACCTCGCCGATCTGCGCGCGCAGGACCAGCTGGTCGCGCCTGCCCAGCGGCAGCACCCGCAGGCCATGCAGGTACAGGCGGATGAAGTCCTGTTCGGACAACAGGCCGCGCGCGGCCGCCGCGACCCGCAGGTTCAGCAGGCTGCCCCTGCGTGGATCCAGGCGGTTGTCCAGGCTGCTGCGGCTCCAGCTCCAGCCCGGCATCAGCGCCATGGCCGAGCTGCTGCCGGCGCCGCTGATCTGCTGCTGCTCGTGGATGAACTGCAGCGACTCGGCGGTGTCGGTCGCGCGCCGCGCGCGCTGGCGCTGCACGCCCAGGGTCTGCGAGCGGGTGCTCAGCCCCTGGATGTCGGCATGCTGCAACTGGGAGAGCACCCGGTAGCGGGTGCCGTCGGCGCGGCGCGGCAGCGCCAGGCTGGCCTGCAACGACTGCTGCAGGGTTTCCGCCTGGATCCGCCCGTGCAGCCGCCACGCGCGACCCAGCAGGTTCAGGTCGGTGTAGTCGAGCTGGGTGCGCGCCCCGGTGTTGCTGCTGTAGCCCAGGCCGACGCCCAGCCGCCGGGCGCGCTGCTCGACCACGCTGACACGCACCGGAAGTTCGTCGCCCTGCGCTGCCGCAAGCGGCGCGTAGACCGCGGACTGGCGGAAGTAGCGGGTGTCCTGCAGCCGCGCCTGCAGTTGCAGCAGCTGCCGCTGGGAATAGGGATCGCCGCGAGTCCACGGCAGCAGGTTGCGTACCACCGACGCGGGGTAGCGCCGCAGGCCCCGCAGCTGCAGCGCGCCGAAGCGATAGGCGGGCCCGCTGTCCAGGCACAGGTACAACTGCGCCCGGTGGCGCGCCGGGTCGACCCGCGCGCGGCTGCGGACGATGCGCGCCGCGGCGTAGCGGCGGGCGCTCAGGCGCGACAGCGCGCTGCCCTTGGCGGCGCGCCAGCCCGAGCTGACGAACACCTTGCCGACCCCCAGCTCCCAATGCCGCAACAGGCGCGCCGCCAGCCGCGACGCCTCGCGCGGCGCGGGGCCGCGCACCTGCAACTGCACGCTGGCCACCCGCGTCGGCTGTCCGGGCTCGATGCGCAGCACCACCCGCCGCGGCCGTGCCGCGCCATCCAGCCGTACCTCGATACGCGGCGTGAAGTAGCCCAGCGCCTCGAGTTCCTGTCGCGCCTGCCCGGGCAGCGCCCGCACCAGCGAGCGCAGTTGCTGCTCGCGCAAGCCGGGGAAATGGGTCCAGCGCTCGATGTCCAGCCCGCGCCGCAACTCGGCGCGCAGCGCCGGCGGCGCCTGGATGTCGACCTGGTAGCGCGCCGCGGTCGCCGGCCCACCGCGGGCCGGCGGATCTTGCGCGAACGCAGGGCAGAGCCACGCCGCGAGCGCCATGCCCCCCCACCACCTCGACCGGGACCAGCGCGCAAGCGCCGCGGCCCAACGGCCTGAGCGCATCGCTTGCCGCTCGCCGCCCCACGCATGCGGGGCACGCGGACCGGCCAGCGCGGGACGGCGGAAGTCGAAAGGCATCGGTCTGCTGCGCCGGCTCGCCACTGCGCCGGCGCCTGCAACGCGCCGATGCTGCCGGCAAAGGACCCATTATGGCCGGCCCCCTGCCACCCTTGCTGCCACGAGGATTTTGCGCGGCGTGCAGCCGCTCGCGCGGCGCTAGAAGGTGTGCCGGCCGCGCCCGCGTTCGAGGTCGCTCGACGCAGCCGCCAGCAGCAGCCCGAGCATCACGACCAGGAAACGGCCCTCGTTGACATCCATCAACAGGGAATTGAACAGGCTGCCCACCGCGATGCTGGCCAGCACCGCATGCGCGGCGTCACGCTGCGCCGGCTGCAGGCGATGCGACTCCCGCCAGGCCGCGACGCCGAACCCGAGCAGCAGCACCAGTCCGACCAGGCCCAGCTGTTCGGTGGTGTTCAGGTATTCGTTGTGCGGGTTGGATGTGCGCAGGTCATGCGGAGCGATGCGGCCGTATTCCTCCGGCAGGCTGCCGGTGCCGCTGCCCAGCAGCGGGCGGTGTTCGATGATGCGCAAGGTGTTGCGCCAGAATTGCAGCCGCAGTCCCAGCGAGTTGTCGGCCAGGGTGCCGCGATGCGTGGCCTCGATTCGCTGGTACTGACGCAGGTTCTGCCAACCCTGTTCCAGACGGGTGCGGGCGATCGGAAAGGCGGTGAAGGCCACCAGCGCCAGCGCCAGCGCGGTCGCGGCGCCGACGACCACGCCCTTGCGGCCCAGGCGCTGCGCGGCCAGCAGCACGATCAACGCGAACAGCACCACATAGCCGGTGCGGGCGATGTCGATGTAGATCACATCGAAGGCCAGCAGCGCCGCCAGCAGCGCCAGCAGCCAGCGCCGCGGGCCGCGCTCGCACGCCATGCGGGCGAACCAGTAGGCCGCGAAGGCCTCGATGACCCCGAAATGGATGTGGCCCTGCACCACATGGCTCGCGTAGCGCTCGGGGATCCACCCGGCAAAGCGCGCGTACGACAGCGTCGACGCGAGCACCGTTCCGACCAGGAAGGCCAGCAGCGCGCGGCGCCGCCAGTTGGCGTCGACCAGCCCGGCGACGATCGCCGGCAGCAACAGCAGCTTGGCGTACTTGCCGGCGAAATTGCCCAGGTCCGCGGTGCTCGCGCTGCTGTAGCTCATTCCCAGCAGGAACATGCCGAGCAGCGCGGTGGCCCAGATGGCGGTCGGACTCGCGCGCCAGCGCTGCCACTGCAGGTGCCAGCCCCCCGCGGTCAGCCAGGCCAGCAGGAACAGCACGGTCGCCACCGAGCCGCTGGCCGTGGGCAGGCTCAAGCTGAAGGCCAGCAGCACCGCCGCCGCGCCGAGCACTTGCTGGCGCGGAGCCACCGGGGCCGCTGGGGACGGGGGAAACGAGGCAGGGATCATCGCACTGCAGCCCGGCGAACACCATGCGCCCTGCGGCTGCGGCCTGCATGCTACCAGCGCAGGCGCGCGGCGCAGCCGATGGCCCTGCGCCCGCCGGCGCCGGTGGCTCAGGCGAGCAGCTGGCGATGCTGGCGCAGCGCCTGCAGCACCACCGGGTCGAGTCCCCTGCCGTCGGTTTCGTCCAGGTAGCTGAGCAGCTCGCGGCGCATCCGCGGATCCCAGGAGCGCTTGACATGCAGCGCGATGCCTTCCAGGGCCTCGGCGCGGTCGGGCATCGCGGCGAAAAACTGGCCGATGCGGTTGAGCATCGAAATCAGGTGTTCGGTGTTCATGACGTGACCAGGCTGATCGAGGGATTCGCGGAAGCTTCGAGGGCGATACGCTGCGCGCCGCTGTAGATGACCAGATCGTCGTCTCGCGCCAGCCCGACCAGGCTCATCGCGGCCTCGCGCGCGACCCGCACCGCCAGCGCGGTCGGCGCGGACACCGCGACCAGCAGCGGCACTCCGGCCTGCGCGGTCTTCTGCACCATCTCGACACTGGCGCGGCTGGTCACCAGCAGATAGCCCTGGGACGCATCGACCGCGCCGCGCGCGAGCGCGCCGATGACCTTGTCCAGTGCGTTGTGGCGCCCGACGTCCTCGCGCAGCAGGCGCACCTGGCCGTCCGGCGAGCACCAGGCTGCCGCGTGCACGGCCCCGGTGATGCGGTTGAGCCTCTGCAGCGCGCGCAGCTGGCGCAGCGACGCCGCCACGGCTGCCGAGCCGACCACCCAGCCGGTCCGCTCGGGCAGGCGGCGCAGCGGCCGCAGCGCCTGCTCCAGGCTGTCGGTTCCGCACAGCCCGCAGCCGGTGCGCCCGGCCAGGTTGCGGCGGCGTTGGCGCAAGGCCTCGAAGCAGCGGGTGGCCACCTGCAACCGCAGCTCGATTCCCAGCGGCTGCTGCACGGCTTCGAAGTCGTACACCTGCTCCGCCTCGTCGACGATGCCCTCGCTCAGGCTGAAGCCCAGCGCGAAGTCCTCCAGGTCGGCGGGGGTGGCGAGCATCACCGCATGCGACACGCCGTTGTACTGCAAGGCCACCGCGACCTCCTCGGCCACCCAGTCCTCGGCCTGCTGCGCCTGGCCGGCACGCCAGCGCAGCACCTGCAGCCTGCGCGCCCCGGACTCGTCGGCACTCATCGATGCGCTCCTGCGCCCGGATGGGTCATGTGGTCGCGACCTCGCCGCCTGCCGGCGTACCCGCCGCCTCGCGGCCGAGCGCGTGCGCCGCGCGGCGCTGCGTCAGCAACTGCTGCTGGGTGCGGCTGAAGCGGGTGTACTCGCGCTGCCAGCTCGACGGCTGCGAGACCGGCGTGACCTGCACCGCGGTGACCTTGTATTCCGGGCAGTTGGTGGCCCAGTCGGAGCTGTCGGTGGTGATCACATTGGCCCCCGACTCGGGGAAATGGAAGGTGGTGTAGACCACCCCGGGCTGCATGCGCTCGCTGACATCGGCGCGCAGCACGGTCTCGCCGGCGCGGCTGCTGACACCGACCCAGTCGCCGTCGCGGATGCCGCGGTCCTCTGCGTCGTGGGGATGGATCTCCAGCCGGTCCTCGTCGTGCCACAGGCTGTTGGCGGTGCGCCGTGTCTGCGCCCCGACGTTGTACTGCGAGAGGATCCGCCCGGTGGTCAGCAGCAGCGGGTACTTGGGCGTGACCTTTTCGTCGCTGGGAACGTACTCGGTGATCAGGAAGCGACCCTTGCCGCGCACGAAGGTACCGACGTGCATGGTCGGCGTGCCCTCGGGCGCGTCGTCGTTGCACGGCCACTGCACGCTGCCCAGGCGGTCGATCAGGTCGAAGCTCACGCCGTGGAAGGTCGGCGTCAGCGCGGCGATCTCGTCCATGATTTCCGACGGATGCCGGTAGTGCATCGGATAGCCCAGCGCGTTGGACAGCAGCTGGGTCACTTCCCAGTCGGCATAGACGGCCATCGGGGGCATCACCTGGCGCACCCGCGACAGCCGCCGCTCGGCGTTGGTGAAGGTGCCGTCCTTCTCGAGGAACGACGAGCCCGGCAGGAACACATGGGCGTACTTCGCGGTCTCGTTGAGGAAGATGTCCTGCACCACCAGGCACTCCATCGCCGCCAGCGCCGACGCGACGTGCTGGGTGTCGGGATCGGACTGCACGATGTCCTCGCCCTGGCAATACAAGCCCATGAACGAGCCGTCGAGCGCGGCATCGAGCATGTTGGGGATGCGCAGGCCCGGCTCGGACTCGATCTCCACTCCCCACAGCTGCTCGAACTGCGAGCGCACGGTGCTGTCCGACACATGCCGGTAGCCGGGAAGTTCGTGCGGGAACGAACCCATGTCGCACGAGCCCTGCACGTTGTTCTGGCCGCGCAGAGGATTCACCCCCACCCCCTCGCGGCCGACGTTGCCGGTGGCCATCGCCAGGTTGGCGATCGCCATCACCGCGGTCGAGCCCTGGGCGTGCTCGGTCACCCCCAGGCCGTAGTAGATCGCCGAATTGGGCCGCCGCTGGCCCGCAACGCCCTCGGTGTTGCCGGTGGCGAACAGCCGCGCCGCGGCGCGCAGGTCGGCGGCCGGCACCCCGGTGACCGCCTCGAGCGCTTCGGGCGAGTTCTCGGCACGGCCGGCGAAGTCTCGCCATTGCGCGAAGGCCTTGGCCTCGCAGCGCTCGGCGACAAAGGCCTCGTCGACCAGCCCTTCGGTAACCACCACGTGCGCGAGGGCGTTGAGCACCGCGACGTTGGTCCCGGGCCGCAGCGGCAAGTGGTACTGCGCCTGCACGTGGGGCGTGCGCACCAGGTCGATGCGCCGCGGGTCGACGACGATCAGCTTGGCCCCCTCGCGCAGCCTGCGCTTCATGCGCGACGCGAACACCGGGTGGCCGTCGGTGGGGTTGGCTCCGATGACCATGATCACGTCGGACTTCTCGACCGACTTGAAGGTCTGGGTACCCGCCGACTCGCCCAGCGTCTGCTTCAGGCCGTAGCCGGTCGGCGAGTGGCATACCCGGGCGCAGGTGTCGACGTTGTTGTTGCCGAAGGCAGCCCGCACCAGCTTTTGCACCAGGTAGCCCTCCTCGTTGGTGCAGCGCGACGACACGATGCCGCCGATCGCGCCCCGCCCATACTTGGCCTGGATGCGCTTGAACTCGGCGCTGGCATGGGCGATCGCCTGCTCCCAGCTGACCTCCTGCCAGGGATCGGCGATGCTCTTGCGGATCATCGGCTTGGTGATGCGGTCCTTGTGGGTCGCATAGCCCCAGGCGAAGCGTCCCTTCACGCAGCTGTGGCCCTCGTTGGCGGCGCCGTCCTTCCACGGCACCATGCGCACCACCTGGTTGCCCTTCATTTCCGCCTTGAAACCGCAGCCCACTCCGCAATACGCGCAGGTCGTGGTCACGCTGTGCTCGGCCTGGCCCAGCTCGATCACCGTGTTCTCGATCAAGGTCGCGGTCGGGCAGGCCTGCACGCAGGCGCCGCAGCTCACGCATTCGGACTGCAGGAAGGATTCGCCGACTCCGGCCGCCACCCGCGAGTCGAAGCCGCGGCCGCCGATGGTCAGCGCGTAGGTGCCCTGCACCTCCTCGCAGGCGCGGATGCAGCGGTTGCAGACGATGCACTTGGCCGGGTCGTAGGTGAAGTAGGGATTCGACTGGTCCTTGGAATCGCCCAGGTGGTTGGCGCCGGAATAGCCGTAGCGCACATTGCGCAGCCCGGTGACCCCGGCCATGTCCTGCAGCTCGCAATTGCCATTGGCCGCGCAGGTCAGGCAATCCAGCGGATGGTCCGAGATGTACAGCTCCATCACCCCCTTGCGCAACTGCTGCAGCCTGGGCGTCTGGGTGCTCACCTTCATGCCGGCCTCGGCCGGCGTGGTGCACGAAGCCGGAAAGCCCTTGCGGCCCTCGATCTCGACCAGGCAAAGGCGGCACGAGCCGAAGGGCTCCAGGCTGTCGGTCGCGCACAGCTTGGGCACCATCACCCCCGCCTGCGCCGCCGCGCGCATCAGCGAGGTGCCCTCGGGCACCGTGACCTGCACGCCGTCGATGTCCAGGGTCACCTCGCGCTCGGCCTGCCGCCGCGGGGTGCCCATGTCGGGTTGCTGAAGTTGCTCGAGCATGGCTTGGTTCTCCGGTTCCGATGGGGCGCGAGCGACGCAGCCTCGCGCCCCGTGTTCAGGCGGCCGCCGCGCCGGCGGGGTCGAGCCCGAAATCCTGGGGATAGTGGTCGAGTGCCGACAGCACCGGGTACGGGGTCATCCCCCCCATCGCGCACAGGCTGCCGTGCACCATGGTGTCGCACAGATCGCGCAGCAGATGCACCTGCTGCGTGCGCTGCGCGGCGTCGGCGGCGCCGGTGATGCGGTCGATGACCTCGACCCCGCGGGTCGAGCCGATGCGGCACGGGGTGCACTTGCCGCAGGACTCGATGGCGCAGAACTCCATCGCATAGCGCGCCAGGGCAGCCATGTCGGCGCCGTCGTCGTGGGCGACGATTCCGCCGTGGCCGAGCACCCCGCCGAACGCGGCGTAGGCCTCGTAGTCCAGCGGCACGTCCCAGCGCGACTCCGGGATGTACGTGCCCAGCGGGCCGCCGACCTGCACCGCCTTGATCGGCCTCCCGCTGGCGCTGCCGCCGCCGAAGTCGAACAGCAGCTCGCGCAGGCTGGCGCCGAAGGCCAGCTCGACGAGTCCCGGGCGCTTGAGGTTGCCCGCCAGCTGCAGCGGCAGCGTTCCGCGCGAGCGGCCGACCCCGTAGTCGCGGTAGAAGGCCGCGCCGCGAGCGAGGATCAGCGGCACCGAGGCGAAGCTGATGACGTTGTTGATCACCGTCGGTTGCCCGAACAGCCCGGCGACCGCCGGCAGCGGCGGCTTGGCGCGAACCACCCCGCGCTTGCCCTCCAGGCTGTCGAGCATCGCCGTCTCCTCGCCGCACACGTACGAGCCCGCGCCCAGCCGCGCCTCGATGTCGAAGCTGCGCCCCGAGCCCAGGATGTCCGGGCCGAGGAAGCCGGCCTGGCGCGCGCTGGCCAGCGCCTGCTGCATCACCGCCATCGCATCGGGGTATTCGGAGCGTATGTACACGTAGCCGCGCGTGGCTCCGCTGGCCAGTGCGGCGATGGTCATGCCCTCGATGAGCATGAAGGGATCGCCCTCCATCACCATGCGGTCGGAGTAGGTGCCGGAATCGCCCTCGTCGGCGTTGCACACCACGTACTTCTGCTGCGCCGGGGTGTTGAGCACGGTACGCCATTTGATGGCCGTCGGGAAGGCCGCTCCTCCACGCCCGCGCAGGCCCGACTCCATCACCTGTTCGACGATCTGCTGCGGCTGCAGCGCCAGCGCGGCGCGCAGCCCGGCCCAGCCTTCGTGCGCCTGGTAGTCGGCCAGCGACAGCGGATCGGTGATCCCCATGCGGGCAAAGCACAAGCGCTGCTGGCGCGCCAGGTAGTCGATCGACTCGGTCGGTCCCTGGCACAGCGCATGTCCGCCGCCCTGCAGCAGGCCGGAGTCGAGCAGGCCCGGCACGTCGGCCGGCTGCACCGGTCCGTAGGCCACCCGGCCGCCGGCGGTGGCGACCTCGAGCATCGGCTCCAGCCAGAACAGGCCGCGCGAACCGTTGCGCACCAGGTTCAGCTGCAGCCCGCGCCGGGCGCATTCGTCGCGCAACGCCTGCGCCACCGCGTCGGCGCCCAGTGCGCGAGCCGCGCTGTCGCGCGGCACGAAAACCGTCACCGCGTTCATCGGGCCACCTCCTGCAACGACTCGACGAGCGAATCGAAGCGCTGCGGGCTCATGCGGGCGTGCAGCGTGCCGTCGACCAGCATCGCCGGCGACGCCGCGCACAGCCCCAGGCAATACACGGGCTCGACATCGAAGCGGCCGTCGGAGCTGCGGCAGCGATGACCGGCGTCGCCGGCGCAGCCGGTGCGCTGCAGCGCGTGGCGGTACAGCGAATCGGCACCCATCGCCTGGCAGCTCTCGGCTCGGCACACCTGCACGACATGCGGCGCCGGCGCCTCGGTGCGGAAGTGGTGGTAGTAGCTGATCACCCCGTGCACCTCGGCGCGCGACAGGTTCAGCCCGCTGGCGATCTGCGGGACCACCTGCAGCGGGATGTAGCCGACGGTGTCCTGGATCTGGTGCAGGATCGGCAGCAGCGCGCCGGGCTGGTCGGCCCAGCGGGACAGCGCCTGCGACGCCACCTCGTCGAAGGTGGCCCGGGCTTGCTCTTCGTCGCGCATGGTGTCTCCGTGCAGGGTGTACGGGAAGGCCGCGTCGCGAACGCGCCGGCCGCCCGGCGGCGCACGCCATGCAACCCCACCTCGTTCACTTTAGGATGCCGCAGGGGCTTGCGCAATATGCTTTGGTCGGCGCATCCCATAAGAAGCCCGGCTCATAAGGCAAAACCCCTATGTTTGAAGTGTCGATCGAACCCCGCTGGTCGCTGCGTCTTCACACCGGGGAGGCGCTGGCCGGGCGCACGATGGCGCTGTTGCTGGCCGTTGCCGAACAGGGCAGCTTGTTACGCGCCTGCGCCGTGGTGGGCATTTCCTATCGCCATGGCTGGACGCTGATCCGCGAAGGCGAGGCGCTGCTGGGAATCCCGCTGCTGCTGATGGAGCGCGGCAAGGGCTCGCGCCTGAGCCCGCTGGCCGAGACCCTGGTGTGGGCCGACCGCCGCATCGCCGCGCGGCTGTCGCCAACCCTCGATACCCTGGCCTCCGAACTCGAGGCCGAGATCGGCCGCGTGCAACAGGAACACGGCCGGCTGCTGCGCATCCGCGCCAGCCACGGCTTCGCGGTCGAGACCCTGCACCAATGGCTCAACCGCGCCGGCGTGCTCAACGAACTGCGCTATTGCAGCAGCAGCGACGCGGTGGCCGCGCTGGCGCTGGGCAATTGCGATCTGGCAGGCTTCCACGTCCCCGGCGGAGAGTTCGAGCGCGAGGTGCTGGATCACTACCGCGCCTGGCTGCAGCCCTCCAAGCAGCGGGTCATCGGGCTGGCCACGCGCCGCGTAGGGCTGATCGTCGCCCGCGGCGACCCGAAGAAGGTCTTCGGCATCGACGACCTGGCACGAGGCGACCTGCGTTTCATCAACCGCCAGCCCGGCTCGGGAACCCGCCTGCTGCTCGACCTGCTGCTGCGCAAGGCCGGCATCCAGCCCGGCCAGGTCAACGGCTACGAACAGTGCGAACTGACCCACGCCGCGGTGGCGGCCTACGTGGCCAGCGGCATGGCCGACGTCGGGCTGGGAGTGGAGACCCCGGCGCGGCGCTTCAACCTCGATTTCGTGCCCCTGCAGACCGAGAGGTACTTCCTGCTGTGCGACCAGCGGCGACTGGGCGACCCGCTGCTCGGCCAGATGCTGCACACCCTGCGCAGCCCGCAGTTCCACGCCTGCATCGACCAGCTCCCCGGCTACCAGGCCGGGCACTGCGGCCAGGTATTCGAGCTCGACCAGGCTTTCCCAGGCCTGCTCGGGCGCGGCGTGCCGCGTGGCGGCGCCCACTCCAGGCGACGCGGTCGGCGGGAGTCGGCCGGCGCTGGATGAAACCCGCGGGCGCAAGCCGCCGCCATGTGGCAACATGGCAGCCACGACACCATCGACGCCGAGCGGGCGGTCGGCTGCCTCGCGGGCATGCCGACCCGACGCGAGCGGCGCGCGCACGCCAAGGGAGGACGCTGCCATGGAACAACGGCCACCGCTGCCGCCATTCACCGCATCGAGCGCGGCCCAGAAGGTTCGCATGGCCGAGGACGCCTGGAACACACGCGACCCCGACCGCGTCGTGCTGGTCTACACGCCCGACACCCGCTGGCGCAACCGCGCGGAGTTCCCGCAGGGGCGCCAGCAGGTGCTGGAATTCCTGCGCCGCAAATGGGCGCGCGAACTCGACTACCGCTTGATCAAGGAACTGTGGGCCTGCGCCGACAACCGCATCGCGGTGCGCTTTGTCTACGAATGGCACGATGACTCGGGCCAGTGGTACCGCAGCCATGGCAACGAGAACTGGGAGTTCAACCCCCAGGGCCTGATGCAGGCCCGCCATGCGAGCATCAACGACCAGCCGATCGCCGAGTCGCAGCGCAAGTTCCACTGGCCCGCGGGCCGGCGTCCCGACGACCACCCGGGGCTGAGCGAACTCGGCCTGTGAAGGCCGGTGCCAGCCGTCCCGGCCTCGATGTTGTCGCGTAAATACCGCTACCTGATCGCCCTGGCGCAGGAGCGTCATTTCGGTCGCGCGGCGGCTTCCTGCCATGTCTCGGCGTCGACCCTTTCGGGGGCGATCCGCGACCTGGAGCACGAACTCGGGGTCGCGCTCGTCGAGCGCGGCCAGAGCTTCGTCGGACTCACCGCCGAGGGCCGCACGGTCCTCGAGTACGCGCTGCGCATGGCGGCGGTGGAGGCCGAGTTCCGGCTGCACCTGAACCAGCTCGCCGGCGGCGCCAGCGGGCGGCTGCGCCTGGGAGTGATCGCCACCGCGCTGCCGGTGGTGGCCGAACTGTCGGTGGTGCTGCACCGACGCCACGCGAGCCTCGACCTGGAGATCCTGTCGCTGGGCACCGAGGCCATCGTGCGTGGCGTGCAGGGCTTCGAACTCGACGGCGGAATCGTCCACACCGACTCGATCGGCATCGACGGCCTGCAGTACCTGCCGATCTGGAGCGAACGCCACGTGCTGATCGCCGGCAGCGGAACCGAGGCGGCGCGGCGCGAGGCACTGAGCTGGCGCGAGGCCGCTGGCCAACCGTTGTGCCTGCTCACCCTCGACCTGCACAACCGGCAGTCGATCGACCGCATGTTCGAACAGGCGGGGCTGCTGCCGCGGCCCGCGCTGGAGACCAATTCGGTGGTCAGCCTGCTGGCCCATGTCGCGGGCGGCGCCTGGTGTTCGATCCTGCCGCTGAGCGTGCTCGAAGCGGTGGGAATTCCCCGCGGCGTGAAAGTGCTGCGGCTGGTCGAGCCCGAACTCGAATGGCAGACCGGACTGGTGACGCTGGCGCGCAATCCGCTGGCGCTGCGAGTCGAACTGCTGCGCGACGCGGCCCGCGAAATCGTCCGGCGCTCGTCCCCGACGGCCGCGTGGACCGCGGCAACGGCTGCGCCCGGCCATCCGGTCGCCCCTTCCGCACGGCGGCACGGAGCGCGCGCGCCGGCGTGAAGCTCCCGGCCCGTGGGTCGTTCGGTAAAGCCGAAGGCCCATGCGGAATTTATCGCCGATATGCAGGGTCCTCCTGCTGCGATTGCGCTACTCACCCACGATATAAAGATTTCGCGAGGCCGTAGCCCATGCAGTCGCGGCCCGTTGCGTGTGGGCGTGCCGGCCTCGTGCCGGTGCCATTCGCATCACGACCCACGACCGACTGCGCAGCCTTGCGGGTTGCGCTGCCCGTCGCGGCATCCCCTGTTCCAGGAGAGTCCCGCATGACCCCGACCGTATTCAGCTTCTCCCCTTCCGCATACGTCCCGCTGGGCCTGGCCTTCTTCGGCCTGGGCACCGGCTACCTGATCTTCGGCCCGCAAGAACTGTTCGGCTATCCGGAAAAGAGCGAAGCCACTGAAATCTCCAATGCATGGTGGGGCTTCTGGATGCCGGGGGTGCTGCAATTCCTTTGCGGCACCTACATCCTGGTCGGCCTGACCTGGTTCCAGGTCTTCAAGGGGGCGCCGCTGTACGCCGCCGGGATCGAAACCACGGTGTTCGGAATCCACTGGCTGGCGATGGGACTGAGTCGATTGCGCGGAGGTTCGATCGTACCCAACGGTTACATGTGCATCGCATTCTTTCTGGTCTCGCTGCTCGGTCTGATCGTCTTCGCCAGTGTCGGCGACACGCCGGTCGCGCTGCTGTTCATCGGGCTGATGGCCGTGTACTTCTTCGAGTTCTTCTACTGCTTCGGGCTGATGATGCCGCTGAGCAGGAAGTTGCTCGGACTCGCGCACACCCTGACCGGGGTGCTGCTGATGTACCTGACCTTCGGCATCGTGCTGAACCTGGCGCTGGGGGCGCACTGGGTGATCTGATCGGCCGCGACGAGCGAGCGCATCGCGCGGCACGATCGCCGCGCGATGCGTCGGTGCGACCTGGCTTCGATACATCCGGACAAGGGTCTTCCATCTGGCAAGGTCTCGACATATCCGGTTATAAAGACACTCGAAGCCGCGGCCCATGCAGCCGCGGCTCGTCGTGTCCTACCACCGGCCTGCCAGGAGGAGATCCATGTCCGAGGTGCTCACCCCCCCACTCACCACCCCCGGCCTGCTCGCCCGCGAGCGCATCGTCGCCGGACCCGGCTTCAACCGCTGGCTGGTGCCCCCCGCGGCGCTGGCGATCCACCTGTGCATCGGCATGGCCTACGGTTTCTCGGTGTTCTGGCTGCCGATGAGCCAGTTGCTGTCGGGTCCCGCCGCCACCTGCACCGGCGCGGGCGTCGGCAGCCTGATGTTCTCCAGCAGTTGCAACTGGAGCGTGCCGCTCGTCACCTCCACCTTCGAGATGTTCATCGCGGTGCTCGGACTGGCCGCGGCGCTGTGGGGCGGCTGGCTGGAGCACGCCGGCCCGCGCAAGGCAGGCTTCATCGCCGCGCTGTGCTGGGGCGGCGGCATGGTGATCGGCGGCATCGGCGTGTCGATGCACCAGCTGTGGCTGCTTTGGCTGGGCTGCGGGAT
>JAKBBQ010000273.1 GCA_021808405.1 Pseudomonadota bacterium
CGGGGCCCTGGCGCTGCGCCTGGCCGGGCTGCGGGCCTGCGCCCGGATGCGGTTGCACCCGCTGTGGCGGCACGTGTTGCGGCGGGCGTGGCGCCGGCGGCGGCAGCGCGCGCGTCGGCGGCTGTGCCGGATACCGCTGCGGCGGTGGCGCGCGGTACGCTGGCGGCACCAGCCGCGGTGGCTGCGACGGGATCGGCGGAGCAGGCGGCGCAGGGCGCCCGGGCCGGTGCGGCGGCGCCGGCCGATAGTGCTCCCAGCGGTCGCGGTCGCGGAAGAAGGGCTGCCGGGTGTAGTGGCGGTCCCAGTAGTCCCACAGCGTGAAGCCGACGATGACGATTCCCAGCTGCGGGCCGTAGTCCAGCAGCGGCACGTACTGCCCCTCGTAGGCGTAGTCGATGTTGCCGGCGTAGACCCAGCCGCGGTACGGTCCGGCGATGACATCGCACCAGCTGTAGTCCGACAGGCAGCCCTGCACCTGCAGGCTCAGACCGGAAGCCACCACGGCGACCACCGGATAGCCGAGCGCCGGACCGGCGCGCAGGTTCACCGCCTTGGCGGTATAGGCCACCTGGGCGTGTGCCGCCATGGCCGAGAAGCCGCAGGCCAGCGCCAGCGCCATGCGCGCCAGGAACTTGTACACGTCGATCTCCCGTTGGATCCGCGGCCTTCCCGCCGCGCCTTCTCCCCGCGCCTTGTCCCCGCGTCGGGGCATTGCGCCGATGCTAGGCCGCGCTGCCGCGGCCCGGGGGCCTGCCGGCGCGCGGCGCGACATGCCGGGTGATGTGGGTCAACTCGGCGCGACCTTGCGCCGCGGCGGGCCGATTCGCGGCCGCATCGTGCGTGGGGTCGAAGCCTGGCGCCCGACTCGCTGCTCGCGTTCATCGCCTATGCTCCGGGGCTGCCGCCGCCGCGGCGATCGCACCGCACATCCCTTCGATGACCACCGCTGCCACGACCCCTCGTGAACTGCTGCCCTCCGACCACGCCGAGTGGCTCGACCTGTGGCAGGGCTACCTGGGCTTCTACGCGACGGCGCTGCCCGCCGAAGCGACCGAGGCGACCTGGCGGCGGCTTCTCGACCCGGCGGTGCCGATGTTCGCGCGCGTGGCCGAGCACGCAGGCCGGGCGATCGGCTTCGCGATCGTCGTGCTGCACGAGGGAACCTGGGTGCAGGCGCCGGTCGCCTACCTGGAGG
This sequence comes from Pseudomonadota bacterium, assembly GCA_021808405.1. Taxonomy (GTDB): domain Bacteria; phylum Pseudomonadota; class Gammaproteobacteria; order Burkholderiales; family Burkholderiaceae_C; genus Thiomonas_A. The sequence goes on from JAKBBQ010000273.1 coordinate 1,196, forward strand.
ACCTGTACGTCGCGCCGCAGCACCGCGGCCGCGGAGTCGGCCGCGCGTTGATCGACGACCTGCTGACGCTGGGCCGGCAGCGCGGGTGGGCGACCCTGTACTGGCACACCCGCGCCGACAACCCGGCGCGCCGGCTGTACGACACCTTCGCCAGCGCCGACGACTTCGTGCGCTACCGCATCCGGCTGTGAAGCCGGCCCCTGCTTGTCGGCCGGCCCCGGACGCGGCTCATGCGCGCGGCTCGCCGGCGCCGAGCTCGGAGGTTCCGAAGCGCGCGTAGCGCAGCGCCAGCGTCGGCAGCACCAGCAGGGTCAGCGCGGTCGAGCTGAGCAGGCCTCCGAGGATCACGATGGCCATCGGGCCCTCGATCTCCTGGCCCGGCCGATGCGCTCCCAGCGCCAGCGGAAGCAGGCCCAGCGCGGTGACCGAGGCGGTCATCAGGATCGGCGTCAGGCGGTGCATCGCGCCCAGCCGGGCGGTGTCCCAATCCCAGCGCCGACCCTCGTCGACGACCAGCGAACGGTAGTGGGCGAGCAGCATGATGGCGTTGCGCAGGGTGATTCCGAACACCGTGACAAAGCCCACCGCGGCGCCGAGGGAAACCGGCAGGCCTGCGATCCAGATCGCGGCGACGCCTCCGACCAGCGCGAAGGGCACGTTGACCGCGAGCAGCGCGACGCTGCGCGCCTCGCGCAGCGCGACCAGCAGCAGGCCGAGGATGGCCGCGAGCGCCAGCGCGAAATCGACGCCCAGCTGCAGCCTGGCACGCCCCGATGCGGTCGCGGTGCCGCCGACGCGCAGGTAGTCGCCGGGCGCCAGCGCGAGGCGGGTCAGGCGCTCCCGCGCGCGGGCGACGAATCGCCCGGCGCTGCCGTCGACATTCGCGGTCACCAGTTGCACGCGCTGCGCGCCGCGGTGCAGGATCAGCGATTGGCCGGAGCGCTGGCGGACTCGCGCCAGCGCCCCCAGGCGCACGATGCCGCCCGACGGCGCGACCAGCGGAACGTCGCCGATCGCGGCCGGATCCGCGCGCAGCGCAGGCGGCAGCACGACGACGATCGGCAGCGCAGCGCCGGCGGTGTACACGTGCCCGACGGTGCGTCCGCGGTAGCAGGTCTGGATCGCCCGCAGCACCTGCTCGGCGGTGAATCCGTAGCGCGCCAGCGCAGCGCGGTCGAGGCGGATCGACAGCTCGGGGGTCCCGGGGGGGGCCTTGATGCGCACCCCCGCCGCGCCGGGCAGTCGGCGCAACGCCGCGGCCACGCGGCGCGCGTCGCCGTCGAGCGCGCGCAGGTGGCGGCCGTAGATGGTCACGACCACCGGCGCCGTCACGCCCGACAGGGTCTCGTGGATGCGCTCGGTGAGGAAGGTGTTGGCCCACCAGCGCACCCCGGGCGCGCCGCGGACCGCGGCGAGGATGCGTCGCTTGGCCGCCTGGCCGTCGGCGCGGCCGGCCGCCGTCAAGCCGATGTCGATTTCCGCCTTGTCGGTCGGCGCGGCGCCGTTCGACAGGTGCGCGCGTCCGGCGTGGGCCACGACGTGCGCGACCTCGGGCAGGCGCTGCATGATCGCCACCGCGCGCTCGGCGATGCGCAGGGTGGTGGCCAGCGAGGTGCCCGGGGCGGTCTGGAAGTGCACGATGAGGTCGTTTTCGTTGAAGTGCGGCAGGAAGCTGGTGCGCAGCAGCGGCACGCTGGCCAGTCCGGCGACGACGGCCATCGCCACCGCCGCGACGACCCCGGCGGCGCGGGCGTGCACCGCGCCCAGCACATGCGCGTAGCCGCGCTTGGCCAGCGCCACCAGCGGCGGGTCGGCCGGGTCGATCGGAGCATGCCCAAGCAGGAGCATCGCCAGCGCCGGCGTGACGGTCAGCGCGACCGCCAGCGAGGCCAGGATGGCGAACATGTAGGCCAGCGCGAGCGGCCCGAACAGGCGGCCGGCGACTCCGCCCAGGCGCAGCACCGGCAGGAACACGACGACCACCGCGAAGGTGGCGAAAATCACCGCCTTGCGCACCTCCAGCGTGGCCTGCAGCATCACCTGGTGCAGCGGTCGCGGCTGCGCCAGCGCGCGGTTCTCGCGCAGCCTGCGGTGGATGTTCTCGACCCCGACCACCGCGTCGTCGACGACCTCGCCGAGGGCGATCGCCAGGCCCCCCAGCGACAGGGTGTTGAGGCTCAGGCCGGAGTGCACCAGCACCATCGCGGCCGCCAGCAGCGACAGCGGGATCGCCGCGAAGGACACCACCGCGGTGCGCCAGTTGCGCAGCGCCAGGTACAGCACGATGGCGATCAGCACGCCGCCGATGGCCAGCGAATCGCGCACGTCGCGCAGCGCCGAATCGATGAACGACGCGGGGCGCAGGCCGTCGGGCAGAACCTGCACGCCGTCGCGTCGGAACACCGGAGCCATCGATCGCAGCACGCGGTCGAGGCCGCGGGTCACCGCCAGCGTGTTCGCGCCGTACTGCGTTCCCACCACCAGCAGCAGCCCGGGGCGCGTGCCGACCAGCGCGCCGCCCAGCGGCGGCGGCGGCGCCGCCACCACCCGCGCCACCTCGCCCAGCGTCAGGCTATGGCCCGCGCGGCGCAGCACGACGCTGTCGGCCAGCGCGGCGGGGGTGTCGGCCTGGCCGTGGCTCATCAGGAACAGCTGCTGGTTCGCGGTGTCGACGATTCCGGCGCCGAGCACGCGGCTCGACGCCGCCGCGGCGGCGCTCAACCGGTTCAGCCCGATATGCAGCGCGGCCAGCCTGGCCGGGTCGAACTGCGCCTGCAGCTGCTCGGGGCGCGCGCCGAAGATCACCACCTTGGACACCCCGGGCACGGCCAGCAGCGCCGGCCGCACGGTCCAGCGCGCGAGCTCGGTCAGCCGCATCGCCGACATGCGCGTCGACGCCAGCCCGATCGACAGCGCGACTCCGGTCGACGATTGCAGTGGCGCGATCACCGGGGTCGCCCCCGGCGGCAGCGAGGCGGCCAGCGGGGCGATGCGCTGCGCCACCAGCTGCTGGTCGCGGTAGACGTCGGTGGCCCCGGCGAACACCGCGTCGACCACCGACAGTCCCTCCATCGACTGCGAGCGCAGGGTCTTCAGGCCGGGAACTCCGTTGACCGCGTCTTCCACCGGAGTGGTGACCAGGGACTCGATCTGGCGCGGCGCCAGTCCGGCGACATTGGTCTCCACGGTGACCGTCGGCTGGCCGAACTCGGGAAACACGTCGTAGGGTGCATGCAGCACCGCGAGCACCCCGAGCAGGCTCAGCGCGAGCGCCGCGATCAGCACCAGCCAGCGAAAGCGCAGGCAGAACCCGACGAGGGATCGCATCGGTGGCCTCGGCTCAGTCGTCGTCGCCGGCGGGGGCGCTGCCCGCGCCCGCCGGGCGGGTCGAGCGGGAGGCCGAGTACAGCAGCGCCGCGCCGCGCACGACCAGGCGTTGCCCGGCTTGCAGGCCCGGCGCGTCGCTTGCCGCGACGAAATAGCCGCCGTCGACAGGCGCCGAGGTCGGGATGGC
>JAKBBQ010000274.1 GCA_021808405.1 Pseudomonadota bacterium
CGTGGAAACCCGCGCCGAGCGCGTGACCCTGGTCTATCGCCTGCGGGTCGATGTCGACAACCCGCGCCACGACCTGCTGCCGGGCATGCCGGTGGAGGTCAGGCTGGCGCGCCTGCCGGTTCGGTGATGGCCGCCACGGACGGCGTGGCGATCCGCGCGCGGGGGTTGCAGCGCCGCTTCGGCGAGCTGCCCGCGGTGCGCGACGTGTCCTTCGAGGTGGCCGCCGGCGAGATCTTCGGCCTCGTTGGCCCCGATGGCGCCGGCAAGACGACGACCATGCGCATGCTGGCCGGAGTGCTGGGGGCGCATGCCGGGAGCATCGAGATCGACGGCGTCGACGTGCTCGCCGACCCCGAGTCGGCGAAGCTGCGCCTGAGCTACATGCCGCAGCGCTTCGGCCTCTACGAGGACCTGACGGTCGCCGAGAACCTGCGCTTCTACGCCGACCTGTTCGGCGTCGCGGCAGCCGAGCGGCGCAGCCGCGGCGCCGAGCTCATCGGTGCCGCCGGCCTGGCCGGCTTCGAGAGCCGCCTCGCCGGCCGGCTCTCGGGCGGAATGAAGCAAAAGCTCGGGCTGGTGTGCGCGCTGATCCACACGCCACGCGTGCTGTTGCTCGACGAGCCGACCACCGGAGTGGACCCGGTGTCGCGCCGCGACTTCTGGGCCATCTTGTATCGCCTGCGCGAAACGGGGGTGGCGATCGTCATGGCCACCGCGTACATGGACGAGGCCGAGCGCTGCACGCGGCTCGCGCTGTTCCACGCCGGCGAGGTGCGCTACTGCGACACGCCGGCGAGGTTGAAGTCGCGCATGCCGGGCGCGCTGCTGGCGGTCGGCGCCGCGCGCCCGCGCGAGCTGCGCGAGCGCCTGGCGCGCCTGCCCGGGGTGCTCGGCACGCTGCTGATGGGCGACCGCGTCCACGTACGGGTCGACGACGCGGCGCGGCGCATCGAGGACATCCGCGCCGCGCTGGCCGGGGAGCCGGGATCGAGCGTCTCGCCGGTCGAGCCCGGAATCGAGGACGTGTTCGTCGCGCTGCTCGAACAGCCTGCGCAAGACGCGCACGGCCCGCCGCGATGACCGACTCCGCCGGCCTGGCCGCGAACAGCGCGGCGCCCGAAGCCCGCGATGCGGTGCGCGCGCTGGGACTGACGCGGCGCTTCGGCGACTTCACCGCGGTCGACCACCTCGACCTGCGCATCGCACGCGGCGAGGTCATGGGCTTCATCGGCCCCAACGGAGCGGGCAAGTCCACGACCATCCGCATGCTGTGCGGCCTGCTGCGTCCGAGCGAAGGGCAGGCCGAGGTGGCCGGCTTCGACGTGCGCGCCCAGGCGCAGCAGTTGCGCGAGCACATCGGCTACATGTCGCAGAGATTCTCGCTGTACGGCGACCTGACGGTCGCCGAGAACCTGCGCTTCTTCGCGGGTATCTACCGCGTGCCGCGGCAGTTGCAGCGCGAGCGGGTCGACTATGCGATCGCGATGTCGGGCCTGCAGGGCCGCACCGACGCGCTGGTCGCGACCCTGGCCGGCGGCTGGAAGCAGCGCCTGGCGCTGGGCTGCGCGATCCTGCATCGTCCGCCGGTGCTGTTCCTCGACGAACCGACCTCGGGCGTCGAGCCGTCGGCACGCAGGCGCTTCTGGGACCTGATCCACGAGCTGGCGGCCGGCGGCGTGACCATCCTGGTGTCGACCCACTACATGGAAGAGGCCGAGTACTGCCACCGCATCGCCATGATCGACCGCGGCCGGCTCGTCGCCAGCGGCAGCCCCGGCGAGTTGCGCGCGCGCGGGCTGGGCGCCGATCTCGTGGAGATCGCCTGCGCTCCGCTGGGCCGCGCGCTGCAAAGACTGGCGGGACTGCCGGGGGTCGTCGACGCGGCGATCTTCGGCGACCGCGTGCACGTGCTGCTGGGTGAGGGGGCGCCGACGCCGCAGCAGCTCGGTCGCCTGCTGCGCGAAGCCGGGATCGAGGCCGGCGAGGCGCAGCGCGTGGCCCCGAGCCTGGAGGACGTGTTCGTGCGCCAGGTCGCGCGCGGCCATCGCGGGGAGAGCCCATGAACCTGCGCCGCCTGTTCGCCGTCGCGCGCAAGGAGGCGCTGCAGATCGTGCGCGATCCGCGCAGCCTGGCGATCGCGCTGCTCATGCCGTTGATGCAGATGGGCCTGCTCGGCTATGGGGTCAGCCTGGACATCCGCCACGTGCCGCTGTGCGCTCTCGACCAGGAGCACAGCCAGCTCAGCCGCGGCGTCGTCGCGTCGCTGACCGGCAGCGGGTGGTTCCGGCTGGTCGCGGCGCCGCGCGACGACGCCGGGTTGCGAGCCGCGCTGGACCGTGGCCGGTGCGTCGCGGCGGTGGTCGTGCCGCCGGACTTCTCGCGCCGCCTGGCCGCCACCGGCAGCGCGCAGTTGCAGGCGGTGTTCGACGCCACCGATGTCAACACCACCAATATCGCGCTGGGCTACCTGCAGGTCGCCGTCGCGCAGGAGAGCGCCAGGCTGCAATCGCGCGAACTGGCCGCCACCGGGTCGGCGCTGCCCGCCGCCGGCAGCATCGACCTGGAACCTTCGACCTGGTACAACGAAACCCTGGACAGCCGCAACTTCATCATTCCGGGAGTGGTCGCGGTGATCCTCGCGCTGGTGGGCGCGCAGCTGACCTCGCTGACCGTGTCGCGCGAATGGGAGCGCGGCACGATGGAGCAACTGGTGTCGACCCCGGTGACGGCCCTCGAGCTCATGCTGGGCAAGCTGGTTCCCTACTTCGTGGTCGGCTTTGTCGATGCGCTGATCTGCCTGGCGCTGTCCGTGCTGTGGTTCCACGTGCCGATGCGCGGGAGCCTGTGGACGCTGTTCGTGGCGACCGCGCTGTTCAGCGTGGTGGTGCTGGGGATCGGCTACCTGATCTCGGTGCACGTGCGCAGCCAGCTCGGCGCCAGCCAGATCGCGCTGCTGGTCACGATGATGCCCACGACCATGTTGTCGGGCTATACCTTCCCGATCGACCAGATGCCCGCGGCGGTCCGTGCCGTGACCCACGTCGTCTATGCCCGCTACTACGTGACCCTGCTGCGCGCGATCTTCCTCAAGGGCAGCCCGCTGCTGGAATTGTGGCCGTCGCTGGCCGCGCTCGCCGCCTTCGCGCTGGTCGTCGGCTGGCTGGCGGCGCGGGCCTTCCGCAAGCGCCTGGATTGACGCCGGGAGGCACGCATGCTCGAGCGCGTCGACGCGATGCTGTTCAAGGAGTTCCGGCAGTTCCGCCGCGATCGCTGGCTGCTCATGCGGCTGGTGCTTCCACTGGTCGTGCAACTCCTGCTGTTCGGCTACGCAGCCAGCTTCACGGTGCATGACGTGGCCACCGCGGTGCTGGACCTCGACGGCAGCCAGGCCAGCAGGGCGCTGGTGTCGCGCTTCGTCGCCAGCGGGCGCTTCAGGCTGGTCGCGGCCCCCGCCGACCAGCGGCAGCTCGAGCGCGATATCGATCGGGGGGACGCGGTGGTCGGCATCGTGGTTCCGGTCGGGTTCCAGCGCGCGCTGCAGGGGCAGGGGCCGGCGCCGCTGCAGGTGGTCGTCGACGGCACGAACTCCAACACGGCGCTGATCGCCGCCGGCTATGTCGGGCAGATCGTCGGCGCCTACGCCGCCGAGGCCGCCGCCGCGCTGCAGCGCCCGCACGCCCCCGCGCGCGCTCTCGGGCTGAGCATCGAGCTCGAGCCACGCCCATGGTTCAACCCCGGCTTGCTCGATACCTGGTTTTTCATTCCCGGGGTGATCGGCAGCCTGACGCTGTTGCAGGTGGTGACCATGACCGCCTTCGCCATCGTGCGCGAACGCGAGGTCGGCACGCTCGAGCAGATCATGGTCAGCCCCATCACCCCGCTGGAGTTCATCATCGGCAAGACTCTGCCGTCGTTTGTCATCGGCGCGGCCAGCATCAGCCTGGTCACGCTGCTGGGGGCGCTTTGGTTCGGCGTGCCCTTCGTCGGCTCGCTGGCGGTGATGGCCGTCGGCGCGTCTCTGTTCCTGCTGGCGGTGATCGGCCTGGGCCTGCTGCTGTCGACCTTTTCCCGCACCCAGCAGCAGGCCTTCGCGCTCAACTTCTTCTTCGTCAACCCGTTCTTCATCCTGTCCGGCTTCGCCTTTCCGATCGCCGCGATGCCGCGCGCGCTGCAGTGGTTCACCCTCATCAACCCGCTACGCTATTTCCTGGTGGTCATCCGCGCGGTGTTCCTCAAGGGAGTCGGCTTCGCGGTGCTGTGGCCGCAACTGCTGGCGCTGGCCGCGCTGGCGGCCGCGATGCTGCTGGTCAGCGTGCTGCGCTTTCGCGCGTCCATCGAGGCCTGATCCGACGCGCGAGCGCGCCTGCCGCAGGGTCAGTCGGCGTGTTCGGCGTAGATGGCCTCCACCAGGGACTGCGAGCCGGCGAAGGCGTCGAGCACCGACGGGTCGAAGTGTCCGGGCAGCGTGCGGCCGTCTCCGTGCAGGATGATCCGCATCGCCTGGTCGTGGGGCATGGGCTGCTTGTACGGGCGCCGGCTGCGCAAGGCGTCGTAGACATCGCAGATGGCCATGATGCGCGCGCTCAGCGGAATCGCATCGCCGGCGACGCCCGTCGGGTAGCCGCTGCCGTCCCAGCGTTCGTGGTGGCTCAACGCGATGTCCGCTCCCATGCGCAGGTACGCCGAGGCGCTGTCGCCCTG
>JAKBBQ010000275.1 GCA_021808405.1 Pseudomonadota bacterium
CCTGTTCCAGCACCCATTGGCCCAGCGGCTCGATCAGCCCGGTCTGCTCGGCCAGTTCGATGAAGCAGCCGGGCGCCAGCAGGCCGCGCTCCGGGTGGCGCCAGCGCAGCAGCGCCTCGGCCCCGATGCGCCGGCCCCGCGCGTCGAACTGTCCCTGGTAATGCAGCACGAACCGGTGCTGCTCCAGCGCGGCCCGCATGTCCGCCTCGAGGGCATTGCGCGCCTCGAGTTCCACCTGCATCGCCTGCTCGAAAAAGCACAGCCCGCCCGGCCCGCGCTCCTTGGCCTGGTACATCGCCAGTTCCGCCTCGCGCATCAGCACGTCCACCTGCTCGGCGTCGCCGTCGAACAGGGTCAGGCCGATGCTGGCGCCGCAGGACACGGCTCGCGCGTCGACCCGGAAGGGCTGTTCCAGCCCGTGGCGAAGCTTGGCCGCGATGGCCGCGGCACGCGTGGCGGCCTCGGCCGGGCTGCGCCCCAGGCCCTCGACCAGCACCGCGAAGGTGTCGCCGCCGAAGCGCGCCAGCGTGTCCTCGGCACGGATGGCGCGGCGCATGCGCTGCGCCGCCTGCACCAGCACCCGGTCGCCGAAGGCGTGGCCCAGCGAATCGTTGACGTTCTTGAAGTCGTCCAGGTCGAGCAGCAGCAGCGCACCGTAGCCCCCGCTGCGCGAATCGGCCTGCAGGGCATGCGCCAGGCGGTCCTGCAACAGGCTCCGGTTGGGAAGTTCGGTCAGCGGGTCGTGGTAGCGCAGGTGCTCGATGCGCGCGCTGGCGCTCTTCTCGCGGGTGATGTCGGAGATCGACCCCACGTAGTGCAGCACCGCGCCTCGCGCGTCGCGGATGGCGGAGATGTCCAGGCGCTCGTGGTACAGCGACCCGTCGCGATGCCGGTTCACCAACTCGCCCTGCCAGTACCCGTGTTCGCGCAAGCGGCGCCACATGTCGGTGTAGAAGGCGGGAGCCTGCAGCCCGGAGCGAAGCATGCGGGGATTGCGCCCGACGATTTCCTCGGGAGCGTAACCGGTGATGCGCGTGAAGGCCCGATTGACCCGCTGCACCACGCCGTGGGCGTCGGTCACCAACATGCCCACCTGCGACTCGAACACCGCGGCGGCGATGCGCAGTTCGTGCTCGTCGAGCTTGCTGCGGGTGATGTCCCGGGCCACCACGAAGGTGCCCGAGAGCTCGCCCTGCTGGTCGAACAGCGGGCCCTTCACGGCCTGCAGCACGTGCGGGCCGTCGTTCAGGTCCAGGGTCTCCTCGACGCTGAATACCTCGCGGTCGCGGCGGATGCGCTGGTCGTCGCGTTCCAGATCCCGCGCCTGCGCCGGCGGGAACAGCTCGCGTTCGGTGCGCCCGAGCACTTCGCTCGCGCTGCGCCCGCTGAGTCGCTCCGCCGCGGGGTTGAACAGCAGGAAACGCCCCTGCAGGTCCTTGGCGACGATGGCATCGCTGACGTTGTCGGCGATCTGCTGCACAAGGCTCCCGGCTGCCATCGCCTCCGGCGATCCGGGCTCGGGAACTGGGGCTTGCTCGCGGAAGCGCATGGTCGAGGGCATCGGCCCCGGCGCAATTCCGGGGCTGCTTGGGAGTCCGATGCCGGATTGTGCCCGCGCGAATTGACACCCGACACGCAATCGCGCGTCAATATCGGGATTCCTTGATCTGGGGCAAACGAGGGGGGACGGCGCTGCGCGCCGCCCCCTCGCGTGCCGGCGCCTCAGATGCGGAACTGGCGCATCAGCTCGCGCAATTGCACGGCCTGGTCGTTCATGCTCTCGGAAGTGGCCGCCAGCTGCTCCGAGGACGCGGCGTTCTGCTGGGTCACGCTGCTGAGCTGCGCCACCGCGGTGCTGATCTGCTTCATGCCCGTGGCCTGCTCCTCGGCCGCCGCGCTGATTTCGCGCACCAGGTCGGAGGTGCGCGCGATCGCCGGCAGCAGCGCCTCCAGGCTCGATCCGGCCGTCTCGGCCTTCTCCACCGTCGAGGAGGCCAGCTGGCCGATCTCCTTGGCCGCCGCCTGGCTCTTCTCGGCCAGCTTGCGCACCTCGGCGGCCACCACCGCGAAGCCCTTGCCGTGCTCGCCGGCACGCGCCGCCTCGATGGCCGCGTTCAGCGCCAGCATGTTGGTCTGGTAGGCGATGTCGTCGATGATGGAAATGCGCTCGGCGATCGAGCGCATGGCCGCCACGCTCTCGGACACCGCGGTGCCCCCTTCGCGCGCCTGCTTGGCCGCGTCCTCGGCGATGGAATCGGTCTGGCGCGCGTTGTCCGAGCTCTGCTGGATCGACGACGAGGCCTGCTCCACCGTGGCCGAGGTCTGCTCCACCGTGGCCGCCTGCTCCGAGGTGGCCTGCGACAGCCCCTGCGCGGTGGCCGAGACCTGGCGCGCCGAACTCTCGATGCCCTCGGAGGCCTGCGACACCGAGGCCATGGTCTGGGTGAAGCGCGCCACCATGGACTGCGCCGAGCGCAGGATGGCGCTGATCTCGTCCGAACCGCTGGCGTCGAAGCGCACGGTCAGGTCTCCGGCCTCCAGCTTCTGGAAGGTCCCCATGCCGCGGCTCACGTCACGCCCGATGCGCCGCACCACCCAGGTCGCGAAACCCAGCAGCAGCAGCACCATCACGCCCGACACCACGATGCCGCCCAGGCTGTTGCGCCAGGCCTCGGCATCGATGTCGTCGATGTAGGCCCCGGTGCTGACCACCCATTTCCACGGGCCGAAGGTGCCGATGTAGGCCACCTTGGGATAGGCCTCCTTGGAGACCCCGCCGCTCGCCAGGGGCTTGGGGAAGCTGTAGTCGACGTAGCCGGTCCCGGAGCGCGCGATGATCGACTGGGCGGTGTTGATGTTGAGCTTGCCGTCGGTCTTCACCGGGGCCTGGCCGTCGATCTGGTAGCCGGTGGCGGTATCCAGCTTGGGCGAGTCCATCACCTTGCCGTCCAGCGAGGGCACCATCGGATGCATCAGCATCGTCGGATAGGGATAGACCTCGTTGGTGATGGAGAAATAGCCGATCTTGCCGTAGCGCATCTCCTTCACCGCGGCCATCGCCGCCGCCTGCGCCTGCGCCTCGCTCATCTTTCCCTGCTGCGCCTGTTCGGCGTAGTACTTCACCGCACCCAGGGCGGTTTCGGTGGCGTTGCGCAACATGATCTTGCGCTCGGCCAGCAGCGCGGCCCGACCATGGTTCACGTTGACCACGGTGATCACCGCCATGGAGGCGATGAACAGGGCGGCCAGGAGCACGAAGCTGCGACGGATGTCGAGTACGAACAGACGGCGGGACGCCATGACAAGCCTCGATGCGAAGTGTTGGTTTCGCGAAATCCTATCGTTAGTCGACGACGAAGCCATGAAGCCGCGTAATGAAATGAAACCGCGACCGGCCTGCACCATGTCCTCGGCGTCGTCCGCCTGAAACAACCAGCGCTCGGCCAGCGAGATCAGGCGTCGGCGCAAGGCCTCTTCGGCGGCCAGAGGGTGGAGATCCTGGGTCGACGTCACGAAATGCCCCGCTTGTTCGTTTAACAGGCTGTTGAAATACCCCAGATTCCGGCCCGCAAGGCGCACCGGCCCCGCACAGTTCCTGCCTGGAGGAGAAGGCCTTCCGCGCCCGCACGGTGCTGGTGTTCGGCACGATCACGGATTCCCTCGCCGCCGAGTCCGTGCGTCGCCTGCTGGCCCTGGACGCCGAATCCGACGCGCCGATCAAGCTGATTGTGTCCTCACACGGAGGCCACCTCGAGTCGGGTGCTCGCTCAACGGGGGTAGCCCGCGGCGCTACGGGGTGTTCCGCGCCCGGGCCAGCGCCCGGTAGGCGCCAGGTGAAATGCCGAGGCGACGGCGGAACTCCGCCCCCATGTGGGACTGGTGCGCGAATCCGCAGTCCGCGGCGACGTCCGCCAGCACCGCGCCGGGACGACGCAGTCGCTCGCGCGCCCGCTGCAGCCTGCGTTCTGCGACGTACGCGTGCGGCGTGAACCCGGTGATGCGCTTGAAACTCCGCAGCAGTCCCAGTGGCGACAGCGCAGTCCGCTCAGCCAGGGCGTCCAGCGCGGTGCGCCGCGTAGCGTCGTGCAAATGATCCTCGATGAATTCGAGAAGATTTGCCCATGTGCCGCGGTCAAGCTCGTGCAGCCCTGTCGGCAAGGCCGAATCCCACGCAAGCGCATGCGTGAGCAGGCCCTGGAGCGCTCCCCGCAGCCGCTCATCGGCGTCCGGGGACGCCGGGCCGACCAGGGCGCGGCGGGCCATCATGGCCCAGTGCAACGCAGCCCGATCGCCCATGCGCTCGATGCGTCGCTGCGGCAGGCCGCCGTGCGCCCGCCAGCGCACCACCAGATATTCGCCGCCTACGGACGATTCGGAGAACACCGCCAGGCCGGCCGGAGCCAGCGCCGAAGTACCCGGCCAGGCATCGAAGTCCACGCGGAGGTCACTGCCGACGGCGTGAACGCCCGTCTGCCGCTCCAGTGCCACCCCGAAACTTGCGCGGTCACAGGGATCGCTGGCGCTGTAGGCCGCGCGCGGCAGCAGTTCGACGTGGAATCCGTCGATGTGCCGGCGGCGAGAAATTTCCTGATAGATCATCGCGCGTGACGGGTGCAGCATGCGGGTCGAACACTCGGGAGAAAACCCATGAAGACCATTGGACTGATCG
>JAKBBQ010000276.1 GCA_021808405.1 Pseudomonadota bacterium
AGCCCCACCGCCGCCTGACAATCCTGGCTACCGCGCCACCCCCCGCTGCTCAGAGCCGACCGGCCGCAGGCCCCGGCACCCTCACCCGGAGGTCCCAGCCCCACCGCCGCCCGACAATCCTGGCTACCGCGCCACCCCCCGCTGCTCAGAGCCGACCGGCCGCAGGCCCCGGCACCCTCACCCGGAGGTCCCAGCCCCACCGCCGCCTGACAATCCTGGCTACCGCGCCACCCCCCGCTGCTCAGAGCCGACCGGCCGCAGGGACGCCCCAAGGCCGGAGGCGCCCCCCTTGGGGGGGAGCGCCGGGGGTCGCCCCCCGGCGCACGGGGGGCTCACCCCCTCGCCAGGTTTTCGAAGCGGGTGAGCTGGCGCAGGAAGGTCACGTTGACCGTGCCGATCGGGCCGTTGCGCTGCTTGGCGATGATGATCTCGGCGATCCCCTGGTCCTTGGAGTCCTTGTTGTAGACCTCGTCGCGGTAGATGAACAGGATCACGTCGGCATCCTGCTCGATCGCTCCCGATTCCCGCAGATCGCTCATCACCGGCCTGCGGTCGGCGCGCTTTTCCAGGTCGCGGTTGAGCTGCGACAGCGCGATCAGCGGGCACTGCAGTTCCTTGGCCAAGGCCTTCAGCGAGCGGGAAATCTCGGAAATCTCGGTGGCCCGGTTCTCCCCGTCGCGGGCCGAGCTCATCAGCTGCAGGTAGTCGACCACGATCAACCCCAGCTTGCCGCATTGGCGCGCCAGGCGGCGCGCCCGCGCGCGCACCTCCAGCGGGTTGAGGGCCGGCGACTCGTCGATGTGGATCTGCACGTCGTCGAGTCGCTCGATGGTCTCGGGCAGTCGAGTCCATTCGTCCTCGCTGAGCTGTCCGGTGCGCAGGTGCGACTGGTCGATGCGGCCGAGCGAGCCGACGATGCGCAACACCAGTTGCGAGGCTCCCATTTCCATGCTGAACACGGCCACGGGCAGCTGTTCGTTGACCGCCACGTGCTCGGCGATGTTCAACGCCAGCGAGGTCTTGCCCATCGACGGCCGGCCGGCGACGATGATCAGGTCGCCGGGCTGCATGCCGGCGGTCATGCGGTCGAGGTCGATGAACCCGCTGGCCACGCCGGTGATCTCCGAGCCGCCCTGCTCCGACAGCTCCTGCACGCGGTCGAGCAGTTGACCGAGCAGTTGCTTCATCGGCTGGAAGCCCGCCTTGCCGCGGGCCCCGTCCTCGGCGATCGCGAAAATGCGCGACTCGGCCTCGTCGAGGATCTGCTGCACCGCGCGCCCCTGGGGATTGAGGGCGCTCTGGGCGATTTCGTCGCTGACCGAAACGAGACTGCGCAGCACCGCGCGCTCGCGCACGATCTCGGCATACCGGCGGATGTTGCCGGCGCTGGGCACGCTTTGCGCCAGCGCGTTGAGGTACTGCAGCCCGCCACAGGCCTGGTCCTGGCCGTGCAGCCTGAGGGCCTCGAGCACCGTGACCACGTCGGCCGGCTTGCCCCCCTGGATCAGGTCGGCGATCGCCTGGTAGATCAGGCGATGCTCGTGACGGTAGAACAACTGGCCGTGCAGCAGGTCGGCGACGCGGTCGAAGGCCTCGTTGTCGAGCAACAGGCCCCCGAGCACCGACTGCTCGGCCTGCGCGGAATGCGGTGGCGTGCGCAAGCCGTCGACTGCGGGATCTTCGATCAAGGCGGACATGGCTGCCACTGTAGCAGGGCGCGCACCCCGCGCCGGCCCGCGCGGACAGGCCCCGGCGCGCTGCGCCGGCCGGCCTGTCAGAAGGCGTAGTGCTGGCGCGCGAAGGCCGCGAAGCTCTGGCCGATGATCTGGTCCACCGCAGTCGTCGGGTGCAGGTTGTCCCAGAACACGTAGTTGTAGCCGTTGCACCCGGCGCGCATGCTCTCGGTCTGGGAATAGGTTCCGCTGGGGTCGCGCAGGCAGGATTGGCTGGCGTTGACGAATCCATAGGCCTGCGGGTCGTGCAGGACGGTGTCGAAGACTCCCCGTGTATCGAACAGGGTGACCCGGGCCTGGGGATACTGGGAATCGACTTGCGCGACCAGCGCGGGCAGTTGCGCGTCGTAGGCGTCGAGGCTGGCCTGGACCGTGGGCTTGATCGCCGCCTTGGCGACCAGGAACACCGGCGCTGCGGTCACGTCGGGCAGGTTCATCACGACGATGTTCTTCGCGCCATCGACGGTGATCAGTTGTTGCAGCGCGCTCTGGACCTGGGAAAGCACCGTCGCCACCGGCTCGTCGTAATTGACGAAGTCGTTGCCCCCGATCAGCAGGGTGTACAGGGTCTCGTTCGGGTCGCGAGGATAGAGTTCGACGACTCGCTTGTCGTACAGCCCCGCTTGCTGCACGATCGAAGGGAAATAGAACCCCACGCCCGCGCTGGCCAGCCAGTTGGCTCCCGGCAGGGTGCGCAGTACCGACTGCGAGGATGCTCCGGCGGCTGCCCAGGCCTCGTTGTACGGGGTCACGCCGAGGTCGTTGGCGGCGTACTCGCTCCACACCCAGCCGTTGCTGAAATGGCCGGCCAGCCAGGTTTCCCGGTTGGGAACGATGTGGAACAGCATGTTGCTGCTGGCGTCGGTGTCCGACAGGCTGTCGCCCAGCGACACCAGGGTATGGATGTGGCCATCGCCCACGCTGCCCGCCAGCGGCAGGAACGGATGGTCGCTGGACAGGCTGTTGTTGCGCCCGCGCGCGATGACGTCCTGGACCTCCAGGGTGCCGCTGGCACCCGGGTACTCCTGCTCGCGCAAGGTCGTTGCGTCGGCCAGCAGCGACGATTCGCACAGGCTGTCGAGCTGCGCCGGGGTGGATTGGGTCGTGTAGTACACCAGGTGCCAGTTGACCGGGCTCAGCGCACTGGCCGAGGGCACGCGCACCGGCACCTTCACGTACTGGCTCGAGCCGTTGGCGCCGGGTTGCATCGCCCAGCCGCTCAGATAGAAGTCGTCGCCGCCGCCGACACCCAGCGGCAGCCGGGTGCTTCCCTGCTGCAGCCACCCGGTTGCGTAGCAGTACAGGTAGGTGTAGGTCTGCGAGGACGATGCGTACTCCCGCTGCGGCACCGCCGGGTTGGCGTGGGCGCCTTGCGCCGGCACCTGCTGCGCGTTTTCGTCCTGGAGTTTCGCCAGTTCGGCGGCCGCCATCGGGTCGGGACTGAGCCGGAAGGCCTGGGCGACCGCGCTCGGGTCGAGAGCGTAGACCTGCTCGGCGGTCAACGGCCCGTCGGGAGACAGCAGGCCATCGGTCTGGGGCACCGACACCAACTGCGACCCGCCCGTCGTCACCACCGGCGGACCGCCGCCGCAGCCGGCCAGCCCGGCCGACAACAAGCCGGCGCCGATCGCGCCGACCAGGCGCCGCGTGGTCCGAGACATGGGCCAACCCCCTTGACGATGCCAGACTGGACCGCAGTCTAGGTGGGGGTCTGTCAGCTTTTTCCGGTATCGCGCGTGATTCCGCAAGCAACCGGCGCCCACACGGTCGCAACGGTGAAAACGCGCGCGACAGCAAAAAGCCCCGCGGGCTTTCGCCTCGCGGGGCTGTCTCGACGGCCTCGGGCCCGTGGCCCGCAGCCGACCTCAGGCGTGCTCGCCCAGCACCGATACGGTGACGGTGACGGTCACGTCGGTGGTCAGCGCCAGCTGCACGCTGTGGTCGCCGACCGTCTTCAGCGGACCCTGCGGCAAGCGCACCGCGGCCTTGGGAATGTCGAAGCCGGCCTTGGCCAGCCCGGCCGCGATGTCCTGGGTGGTCACCGAGCCGAACAACCTGCCGTCGACACCGGCCTTCTGCACCAGTTGCACGGTCAGGCCGTCGAGATTGGCGGCCGTGGCCTGCGCCGCGGCGAGCTTGTCGGCGGCGGCTTTCTCGAGCTCGGCGCGGCGCGCCTGGAACTCGGCCAGCGCCTGCGGCGTGGCGGTGCGGGCCTTGCGCTGGGGAATCAGGAAGTTGCGGCCGTAGCCGTCGCGCACCTTGACCACGTCGCCCAGATTGCCCAGGTTGGCGACCTTTTCGAGGAGGATGACTTGCATGGGAATGTCCTTTGCGGCTGCGTGGCGCTTCAGCTCTTGTGCTGGTCGGAGAACGGCAGCAGCGCGAGGAAGCGCGCGCGCTTGATCGCGGTGTTGAGCTGGCGCTGAAAGATCGCGCGGGTGCCGGTCAGTCGCGCCGGAATGATCTTGGCGTTCTCGGCCAGGAAATCGCGCAGGGTGTCGATATCCTTGTAGTCGATATGTTCGACCCCGGCGACGGTGAAGCGGCAGAAGCGCTTGCGCTTGAACAGAGAGGACTGCTGGTTGCGCTTAGGTTTGTTCTTGCGGTCGGTTTTCTTGAAGTAGGCCATGATCGCCCTCCTGGATCCAATCGATGATGTTGAGCTTGAGGATTCGCGCTCCGCGGCGGCTGGGCATCAGGAACCCCACCAGATGCAGCGCCTGCCCCGGCTGCACCCGCTGCAGCCTGCGAGCCATCGCGGCGAAGGCCACGCACTGCAGTTCGAGTTCGATGCTTTGCGCGCCACCCGGCCCGCTTTGCGTCGACTGATGCCCGACCCGCAGGTCCAGCGCCTCGACCCCGGCCGGGGTGTAGCGCAAGGCCCCGCGCTCGCGCAACTCGGCGCGA
>JAKBBQ010000277.1 GCA_021808405.1 Pseudomonadota bacterium
TGCGCCTGGGACTCGATCCCTCGCCGCTGGACCCGATGACCCTGATGACCACGATCGCCGATCTGCGAACAGCGCTGGCGCCGTAGCGGCTCCTGCTGCGTGGTGCGGATTGCAGTCCCGTCGGGCATGGGCTGAATCCGGGCTCAGGCCATCAGCCACGTCGTTTCGAGCTGGATCGCCTGCGCACGCGCGTCCTCGGGTTTGAGGGTACCCTGCGCCAGCGCGCGCACGAGGGCCTGGCTTTCGCGCGCGCGCAGCGCGAACAGCGCGGCGCCGACCTCGTGCGCGACATGGAACAGCAACTCGCGTTCGTCCGCGGCGTAGTGCTCGCCGGGTCGCTGGCCGACCACGAGGGCACCGAGCAGGCTGCCGCGCAGCATCAGCGGAAAGGCGTAGCCGTCCCGGCCGAGCTGGCTTTGCGTGTCATCGAGATCGAGCTCGGCGTTACGCGCGCGCAGGCCGACAAAGGCGAGATCATCCATGGGCACTTGCTCGGGCAATGCCGGTTCGCCCTGCTGACGGATGCGGACATAAGCCTCTGCCGTGCGTTCGTACAACGCGACCCGCGGTGCGCCGGCATGGCGGGCGATCTGCTCGACGGTCAGATCGAACAGATTCCCGGGCTGCGTGATGAAGGCGCACTCCTCGGCGAAGCGGCGCAGCGCCGTTTCCATGCGGTACTGGCGGCGAAAGAGGAAGCGCTCGACGAGGGCATCGATGCGCCGGTGCACAGTGCTGAGCGCCGCACCCAGCCCCAGCGGCACGGCGAACTCCAGCGCCAGGCTGGCACCATGACCCAGCGCGCTGCGCTCGATCAGGCTCTCGAGCAGCGCGAACAGGCCCAGCACCAGGCTGGTGGTGGCCGCATACACCAGACCGCGGTTGAGCACCATCGAGATGTCCACCACGCGGTGGCGCAGTACCGCATACAACAGGGCGAGGGCCCCAAGGGTGGCCAACCCTTGGTCCAGAAGCACACGAACCGAAAAACTCAGCGGCAGCGGAACGTCGTAGAAAACCAGCCCCGCCACGAACACCACGCTGCCCCACAGCAGCCAGCGCAGGCGCAGGCGTTGCCGGGCATCGGCATGGCGATGGCTGGCGGCCAGCAGGGCGATCGGTACCAGATAGCTGGCCGGAATCAGCTGTTGCAGCAACGGCTGCTTCAGTCCGGCCCAGCCTGCGGCCACGACGGCGATTGGGCCGCCGAGTGCCGTGATCGTCGCGGCGCCCAAGATCAGCGCGAACAGGCCGCGCCACAGTGCGCGCTGGCGTGGGCCGAGGGCGCTGCCGGCGATGGACTCCGCCATGACGTAGAAGCCGATCCGCGCCAGTTGGGCGAAACCGATGCCGCCGAGCAGACCGAGCAGGACCAGGCCATTGCCGCTGGGTGTGAGGCGGACGCTTGCAAACGCGAGCGGAGTTTGGGCCGTCGCCCACAGGGCCATGCCCCAGGCGGCGCGATCGTGGCCGCGCCATAGCGCCAGCAGGGCGATGCCCGCGTACAGGATCAGCGTGTAAACCGTTAGCCAATCGTTCCAACTGGCCGGCGCGCCGCCGGTGTTGCCATTGACCGCGCCCACACGGACGCTGACCTGCGCCGCGCCGCGCTGGATCAGCAGCGCATAGCTCGCCGCGGCCGGCAGGTTGGCAGCGCTTTCGCTGGTGACCAGTGCGATGCGCGTGGCGCGGGACTGCGCGGCCAGATCGAGCCGGTCGCCTGCGTGCAGGGTGGCGGGCATGGCGACCCCGGGGATCGGTTCGATGCGCGCCTGCCCCGCATTCACCCAGTGCGTGGTGAAGGGCAGGTAGCTCGAGGGCTGAAATCGCATCCAGCCCGCATAGACAGTGGCCACCACCACCACGACCGTGAGCACCACCAACAGCCCATAGCGACGATGCATGGCCATCCCCTGTCAGCGCGTGGTCGAAGTGCGCGCAACGTACACCAAGCCGGCGCGTGCGGCATGACGAGTCGGCGCTATCGGCCAGTCGCTGAGCCCAACGCAGTCAAGGCATTCAAGAGCACCGCTTCACGGGCACGCGCTTCCAGTAGCTGTGCCTGAATCGCGCGGGCCTGCGTCTCGCTGGCTTGGGCTTCGGCCTTGTTGGCTTGGGCTTGCGCCTCGCTCTGTTGGGCACGTGCCTCGCTCTCCTGCGCGCGTAGGGCGAACAGTGCGGCGCCGACCTCGTGCGCGACGTGGAACAGCAACTCGCGCTCATCCGCGGCGTAGTGCTCGCCGGGTCGCTGGCCCACCACGAGGGCGCCGAGCAGGGTGCCGCGCACCATCAGCGGAAAAGCGTAGCCGTCCGCACCGAGCTGGCTCCGGGTGTCATCGAGATCGAGCTCGGCGTTGCGCGCGCGCAGGCCGACAAAGGCGAGATCGTCCGTGGCGACCTGCTCGGGCAGTGCCGGCGTGCCCTGCTGGCGAATGCGGATGTAGGCCTCCGGCGTGCGCTCGTACAGCGCGACCCGCGGTGCGCCGGCATGGCGGGCGATCTGCTCGACGGTCAGGTCGAACAGGTTGCCGGGTTGGGTGATGAAGGCGCACTCCTCGGCGAAGCGGCGCAGCGCGACTTCGGCGCGGTACTGGTGGCGAAAGAAAAACCGCTCGACGACGGCCTCGATGCGCCGATGCACGGTGCTCAGTGCGGCACCCAGCCCGAGCGGTACGGCCAGTTCCAGCAGCAGGCCGGCATCGTGGCCGAGCGTGGTGCGCTCGATCAGGCTTTCGAGCAGGGCAAACAGACCCAGCACCAGGCTGGTGGTCGCCGCGTACACCAGAGCGCGATTGAGCACCACCGAGACGTCCACCACGCGATGACGCAGCACGGCATACAGGAAACCGGCCATGGCGATCGGCAACAGGAAGTTGTTCGTTATAGTTGATACCCAAAATCCCAGTAACGGCGTGTTATCCAGGAAAATCGAGGTCACGAACACCACGCTGCTCCACAGCATCCAGCGCAGGCGCAGCCGCTGGGTTCCGTCCGTATGGCGATAGTTCGCGAACAGCAGGACGACCGGCACGAAGTAAATGGCCGGCCAGAAAACCCCATACTGGGGCCGCAAGAATTCCGCCCAGCCCGTAGCAACGAAGATGAGGACCCCGCCCAATTTCGCGACAGCTCCCACACCGAGGAGGAGGAGAAAGCTCGCGCGCCAGAGTGTCCGGTTCCGATGGCTGAGCGCGGCGCCGACCATGGACTCGACCATCATGTAGAAGCCGACCCGCGCGAGCAGGTACAACACGGCGGCGCCCAGTTGCGCACTCAGCCCGAGTCTGCCATCCAGTGGCAAGGAGCTAGCCGCGAGGCCGAACAAGAAGGTGATCGCCCAGAGTGCCAGGCCCGCGGCGGCCCGGTCGCGGCCGCGCCACAAGGCGAGCAGCGCGATGCCGCCGAGCAGTACGACGAAGCAAAGAAACGCCCAATCCGACCACTGCATGCCGGTGCCGGTGCTGGTATCGATATTCGTGATCGGCACCGTGACGACTGCTCGCCCGCGGCGTATCACGAACTCATAGGCGCGCCCGGCAGGATCGAACTGAGTGAATCGGCTGATTACTATACGGGTCGCTTGCGGCGTCGCGGCGAGATCGACTCGATCACCTGGCTCGAGGGCCTTCGGCAGCGGGATGCCGGGAATCGGCACGATCACCGCGGTATGGGCATTCACGATGTTGACTGAAAACGGCATTCCGGAGGGCTGGAATACCCTGACACCGGCATACGCAACGGCCAGCACGACGGCGGCCGTAAGCAGCAGCAAAAGCCCGTAGCGACGATGCATGGTCATCCCCTGTCAGCGCGCGGTCGATGTGCGCGAAACGTACACCCCAGCCGGCATCGGCCGCTGCCACAGTGTCGCGGCCCCGCGCCGCGCCCGTGAAGACGGAAGTGGAGAGTGGGGAACCCTAGCATCGTCATGCCCGCGCAGAGCCTGCCCCCGCGAAGGAGGGGCGGGCATCCAGCGCAGCGCAGGGCAACGCCACTGGATTCCCGGCTCGCGTTGCGTGCGCCCGGGGATCGACGAGGAATAGGTGACGTCGACCGGGGATGACGAGAACCATGTGACGTGGAAAATCCCCGCATCGTCATGCCCGCGCAGAGCCTGCCCCCGCGAAGGCGGGGGCAGGCATCCAGCGCAGCGCAGGACAACGCCACTGGATCCCCGGCTCGCGCCGCGCGCGCCCGGGGATGACGAGGAATATGTGACGTCCGACCGGGGATGACGAGAAATACGTGAGGTCCGCGCGGGGATGACGAGAACGGCGCGGCGTTCGCGACGCTTTGACCCGAGTCCCGAGTCCCGGCTCTTCCTCACACCTCCAGCGACGCCAGATCGCCCTTGCGCTCCAGCCAGGTCTTGCGCTCGCCGGAGCGTTTCTTGGCCAGCAGCATGTCCATCAGGCTGGCGGTGGCGGCGGCGTCGTCGAGGGTGAGTTGCACCAGCCGGCGCGTATCCGGATGAATGGTCGACTCGCGCAACTGCGACGGGTTCATCTCGCCCAGTCCCTTGAAGCGCGTCACGCTGACCGCGCCGCGCATTTTCTCGCGCTCGATGCGCTCCAGCAGCGCCCGCTTCTCGTCCTCGTCCAGGCAGTAGAACATCTGCTTGCCCACATCG
>JAKBBQ010000278.1 GCA_021808405.1 Pseudomonadota bacterium
CCGTCCGGCGTTCACATACAGCATGTCCAGTTCGAGCACGCTGCGCTGCAGGTACACCGGCAGCGGCTTGCGCAGCGCGAACGGCGAGGTCCCGCCGACCAGGTAGCCGCTGTGGCGCTGCGCCACGGCGGGCTCGCAGGGCTGCACCTGCTTGGCGCCGATGGCACGCGCAAGGTTCTTGGTCGACACCTGGCAGTCGCCATGCATCAGCACCACCAGGGGACGCGCCGCCTGGTCCTGCATGACCAGGGTCTTGACCACCGCATGCGCATCCAGCCCCAGCGCCTGGGCTCCCCATGCCGCCCCACCGTGCTCGACGTATTCGTAGGCGTGCAGCGTGAATGACGCCCCGCGCTCGCGCAGCCAGGCGGTGGCAGGGGTCTCGGTGGCGTGGTGGTGGGAGGGCATGGGGGGCGCTGGCGGGAAGCCGGGGGCTTGCGGATGGTGCATTGAACGCCGCGCGGCCGTCGCGTGCAACGCCGCATGGGCCTCGCGTATGCTGGCATGCATGCATTCGACCCACCCCGAAACGACCGAAGACGACGCCTGGTTCTTTCCCGGCTTCGAAGCCCGACGCATTCGCCGCGGCGACGGCGTGGAGATCCATGCGCTGCACCAGGGCGACGGCCCGCCGCTGGTGCTGCTGCACGGCCACCCGCAGACCCACGTGATCTGGCACCGCGTGGCCGCGGAGCTGGCGCGGCATTTTCACGTCGTGCTGTGCGACCTGCGTGGCTACGGCGATTCGTCGAAGCCCGCGGGACTCGACGATCACTCGAACTACAGCCGGCGGGCGATGGCGGGCGACGTGCTGCACGTCATGCGCGAACTGGGCCACGAAAGCTTCGCGGTGCTCGCGCACGACCGCGGCGCGCGGGTGGCGCACCGGCTGGCGGCTGATCATCCACAGGCCGTGAGCCGCATGACCCTGCTCGATATCGCGCCGACCCTGGCGATGTACCGCCAGACCGACGAGGCCTTCGCGCGCGCCTACTGGCACTGGTTCTTCCTGATCCAGCCGGCGCCGCTGCCCGAGCGCCTGATCGAGGCCGACCCGGGCGCCTACGTGCGCGACCTGATGCGCAGCCGCAACGGCAGCCTGGATGCCTTCGACCCGCGCGCGCTGCAGGCCTACGCGCGGTGCCTGGGCGCGCCCGGGGCTGCGCACGGGCTGTGCGAGGACTACCGCGCCGCGGCCGGAATCGACCTCGAGCACGACGCCGCGGACCGCGCCCGCGGCCTGCGCCTGTCGATGCCCCTGCAGATCCTGTGGGGCGAGCACGGCGTGGTGCAGCGCTGCTTCCAGCCGCTGGACGAGTGGCGCAAGGTGGCGCTGGACGTGCGCGGCGGCACGCTGCCGTGCGGGCACTACGTCCCGGAGGAGGCGCCGCGCCCCCTGCTGGACGCGGCGCTCGGCTTTCTGCTCGGTTGAGCCGGGCCGGGCCCGGCCCGGCCGGGTCTTCAGAACGCGGCCGACAGGGTCAGGTAGATCGACCGCGGCGCTCCCGGGTTGGCGATCACGTAGCCGCCTCCCGAGGTGTTGAAGTATCCCCCGGAGGAGATGTAGGCCGTCGAGTTGTACTGCTTGTCGAACAGGTTCAGCACGCTCAGCGACACCGTGGTCAGGCTGGCGCCGGGGATCAGGTGCGGCATGCGGTCCTTGACGCTGAGGTTGACCAGATTGAAGCTCGGGTTGGTCTGCGAGGTCGGGCCCACGATCTGGTTGTCGAACAGGTACTGCGCCCCGGTGTACTGGTCCCACAGCGTGGTGTCGACCACCCCGGCGCGGGAGAAGTAGCGATAGGTCAGCCCGAGGTTGGCGGTCAGCTTGGGCGAGTTCGACACCGGCATGCCGTCGAAGCTGCGCTGCGACGAGAAGCTGTAGTACGAGTCCCAGTTCGAGTCCAGCCAGCCGACGTTGGCGAACCCGAGCCAATGCTGGCCGACGTCCCCGCGAAGCTGCAGGTCGATGCCCTGCAGCGCCGCCGCGCCGGTGGCGAACATCTTCTGGTTGTTGACCGGATTGCTGTAGCGCACGGTCTGGTTCGACAGCTTGGTGTTGAAATAGTCGACGCTGGCGTAGACCTCGCGCAGCGCGCCCAGGTGACGGGTGTCGTAGCGCAGGCCGACGTCGAAGGTCTTCGCCTTGACCAGCTGCAGCAGCGCCAGGTTCGGCGCGAGGATGGTCACCGGGTCGTAGTTGCCGACCCGCGGGTTGTGGTAGGCGATGGCATAGCTGCCGAAGGCGTGCAGGCCCTGCTCGATGCGCCAGTTCAGGGACAGCGATGGCTCGACCTTGTGGAAGCTGGTCGACGAGTCCGGGGTCGGGTCGCCGGTGGACGTGCTCGTCGCGAAGCCGGAGCTCAGGCCGAGGCCGGCGGCCTGCGCCTGCGTGGTGTTGGAGAAGTTGGTCTCGAAGCTGACGAAGCGGATCCCGGGCACCACCGACAACGAGCGCACCGGCCGGAAGCGGTCCTGCAGGAACGCCGCCCAGTAGAGGTTGGTGGTGGTGTTGGCTCCGATGGTGTTGATGTCGGAGGTGGTGATTCCGCTGCCATCGAGGCCGATTCCCGCGTTGGGTGTGTAGCCGATGTAGTCGTTGCCAGACCGTGACGACAGAATATAACCGCCGTAACTCAAGGTGTTGTGCGGGTCGATTCGCTGATCGAAGACCATTCGATCACCATAGGTCAGCGAGTGCTCGACATAATATTCTCCCGCGTTCGACGCCGTCGCCCCGCCATTGATGAAATAATTCTGACGGTAATGCTCGACATTCCCGTTGCGGACCCACAGCAGATTCGACATCCGCAGTCCGGGCGCAATGTGCAGGCGCAGTCGCGTCCACCCCATGTCGTCCTTGATGTAGATGTGCTTGCTCCACAGCGAGGCCGGCAGCGTCGAATAGAAGCCGGAACTCTGCTGGCTGTAGAGCGTGCCGCTGCCGCCGGTTCCGTTGAGGTAGATCCCGTTGGCCGCGGCGTCGGCCGCGTTCTCGGGGATCATGTTCGGACGATGCTCGCTGTTGTTCAGTGCGTAGGCGCCGAAGCTCAGGCTGCCTCCCTCCAGGCTCTTGCGGGACTTGAAATACCCTTGCAGCGTGCTGGATTGCAGGGTCGGGCCGCTGCGGTAGCTGTGGCTGTGCGCGCCGGCCGCGCCGAACACGGTCGACCAGCCGTCATGCTCGCCGGTCGCGTGCACCACCGACAGCACCGCGGTGCTGTGGCTGCCCAGCGAGAGCCCGAGACGGGTCAGCGCGTGGCGCCCGGGCTGCACCGGAACGAAATCGACGCTGCCCCCGAGGCTGTCGTACCAGCGGTCGCGCGCGTCGCCCGGGCCCTGCACGACGTTGATGCCCTGCAGCAGCGAGCCGATCGGCACCTCCGGCGAGTGCCAGCCGGTGCCCTGGATCAGGCTGTTCAGCGGGACCCCGTCGAGTTCGGCGGTGATCGCGTTGGTGGCGAGGTCGCCGGGGATGCTGTTGTTGCCCACCTTCACGCCGCGCATCGACAGCGTGGAGCGGCTGGACACGCTGAGCGGGCTGTAGCTGCTGACCTTCACGTTGGGCAGCATGCCCAGCGCCTGCATGCCGCCGGCGGCCGGCCCGAACAGGTCGATCTCGCGCCGGGTCACGGTCTTCACGGCCTGGCTGGAGCGCAGCAGACGGCGGCGTGTGTAGACCTTGCTGGAGAAGGGCGCGGGCCCTGAACCCGGCGCCGCCGCGGAGGCCGTGGCCTGCACGCTACCCAGCGACTGCGTCGGCTGCGCCAGGGCGGCGGGCGCGGCGTGCAGGACGGCGACGATCGATGCACTCAGGGTGCTCAACGCGAACATGCGCTTTCTCATGGGTGAATCCCTTTGCGGTATCTTGGCGTTATAGGGGAAGGTGCTCCGAGGATTTGCGCAGACAGCGAGCGGCTGCTCCGTAAATCCCCCGATTCCCGTGGAGACTGCATCGCATCCGGAGTTCGCGAAGGTTTTTCCAGGCAATACGAATCCACGCCCGGAAATCCCGCGCGGAAAAAACCCTCCGGAATGCAGCCTGCTAGTGGATCGGCCGCAAATGTCGTGTGCGTGAAGGTGTGAAACAAGAACGCGGGAGGCGAAACAGGATGTACGCGACCGCATCGCCCGGATCCGCGCCGATCCTGGATTCACCGGCAATCCCGCGCGCGCGCCGACGTGTCGGCGCGGCAAATCCATACAAGGAGTTACCGCATGCGCCAGATATGGCAGCCGCGTGACGGCCGTGAAACCGTCACCTCGCGCCGGCTCCCGCGCGGCGCGCCAGCAGGCCCGCCGCCAGCCCCAGCAGCAGGCCCCAGAAGGCGCTTCCGATGCCCGCCAGCGTGAATCCCGAGGCGGTGACCAGGAAGGTGATCAGCGCGCCTTCACGCCAGGTCTCGTCGCCCAGCGCCGAAGCCAGGCTGTTGCCGATGGTGCTCAAGAGCGCCAACCCGGCGATGGCTGCGACCAGCGCGTGCGGGAAGGCGGCGAACAGCGCGGCCACGCTGGCCCCGAGCAGGCCGGTGACGGTGTAGAAGCCTCCGGCCCACACCGCGGCGCGCCAGCGCTGGCGCGGGTCGGGGTCGGCTTCCGGGCTCATG
>JAKBBQ010000279.1 GCA_021808405.1 Pseudomonadota bacterium
GGCTACACCCGGGCCATCGGACCGGGCGTGACCGGCGGCTGGTTCCTCAACACCTCGCTGGGCCACGCGCTGGGCAGCGCCTGGTCGGCGCAACTCGAGGTGGCGCTGGACAACCAGTTGCGCCTGGAAGGCGGCCGCCGCGGAATCGAAGGCAGCGTGATGCCCCAGATCGCCTACCGCGGCTCACCCAGGTGGCTGGTCGCGCTGGGCGAGCAGGCGTCGGCCCAGCAGGGCGCGCCGGGTCTGCAATGGACCACCTGGCTGATGCTGGAGCGCGAGTTCGGGCCGTGAAGGACGCGCAAGCCCAGGCACGCCCGGCGGCGCGGGGCGACGCCATGCGAGTCGACGCAACGAGTCGGGGGAATCCTGGGGGAACGCCCAGCCCCTGGGCGAAAAAAAGGCCGACTGCAAGCGGTCAGGCTTTACACACGACATCAGTCATTGGCGCGCCCGGCGGGGATCGAACCCACGACCCTCGGCTTCGGAGGCCGATACTCTATCCACTGAGCTACGGGCGCAAGACCGGCGGCATGGCCGCTGCGGCAAAACGCGTAGTGTAGCGCCTGCGACCCGGCGGCATCGCAGCGCGACCGGGCCGGGGCGCGTTCGCGGGGGGCGGGTGCGCGGTCCTACTATCATGCGGGTCGCACCTGCCGTCACAGGCGTATTGCGTGCCATGCCCTCCGTACCCCTTCCGCACCGACCATGAGCGCACACGACTCCAAGCACCCCCAGGGCCAGGACGCCCCCTCCTCCGACGCAGGCGCGCTGCCTTTCGCGCCGACCTTGCGCAAGCTGATCCTGTTGCTGGTGGTGGGCTTCGCGGTGCCGGTGATCATCCTGGTGGTGATCGCCCGCATGATCGCAGCCGAACACCAGCCACCGGCCTCGTCCGAGGCGGTGACCGCGCAGGCCGCTGCGCCCGCCAGCTCGGCCGCGCCGGCTGCCGCAGCGGCGAGTGCCGCCGCGCCGGCCGGGGCGGCCGCCAGCCAGCCCGCGGCCAGCCATCCTGCGGCGGCCGCGGCGACCGTGGCCGACGCCGACGCCGGCAAGGACCTGTACCAGAGCACCTGCATCGCCTGCCATGGCGCAGGGGTGATGGGAGCGCCCAAGTTCGGCGACAAGGCGGCATGGGCGCCGCTGGTCGCCAAGGGGATGCCCACGCTGTATGAACGGGCCATCAAGGGCTACAGCTCCAACGGCCACATGATGCCTCCCAAGGGCGGCAGTACCGCCAGCGACGCGACGGTCAAGGCCGCCGTCGACTACATGGTCAAGCATTCGGGCTGAACGCCGGCGCCGCTGCGCCGGCGGCTCAAGCCTCGCCGCGCCAGCGCGGCAGCGCCGAGGGGCTGGCGCAAAAGCCCAGGCTCGACTCGATGTCGGCCAGCGCGAGCCGGCGCAACGCCAGCGGCTCGCAGCCGGGCAGGCGCAGCCAGTCGGCCCGCTCGTCGACCCAAGGCGCCAGCAACACCATGTCCAGGCTGTGCAGCAGCGCCGGCCCGCGGTCGCTGCGCAGCCACACGCGACCCAGCTCGTCCTGCCACGCCGCGTCGACCCGGCAGTCGGTGCCGATATGCGCCTGCCAGCGGCAGCCCGGACCTTCGATCTGCAGCCGCAGCACCAGCGGCGCCGCCTCGAGTTCGACGAATACCTGCTGCGGGCCGTTCTGCATGTACCAGCAACCCTGCTCGTCGCACTGGTAATTGCGGGCGATGAATTCGCTCAGGCCGCGGTGCAGCAGCCGGCTCGCCCCCTGGCGATCGAGCCTGCCGTGCTGCAGCCGAGGCCATGGCAAGGCCTGGGCGTCGCGCATCCACCACTGGCCGCGCGCGTCCAGCGCCAGCCAGCCGGCACAGGCCGGCACGTCGGGCCAGCGGCGCATCGCGCGCAAGACCTGGGGATCCATCGCGGCCTGCTCCGGGCTCAGTGCAGTCGGTCGGACTGCGCGAGCAGCGCGTTGGCCTCGTCGACGGTGCCCGGGCTGGCGTGGTGCAGCACCAGCCGCCAGCCCTGCGGGGTACGCAGGTAGACATTGGTGGCCAGCACGCAGGTGAAAGCGGACAAGGCCTCCAGCGGCAGTTGCACGCGCTCGACCACGCTGTGCACCGCGCAGCCGAGTGTGACGGTACGCAGCGCGCATTCGGGCACGATCGGCAGCGGCCCGCTCCCGAGCAACTGCTCGTAGCTGGCGCGGATCGCAGCCACGCCGACCAGCCTCGCTCCGCCGGGGTGCACGCACACCGGCTCCTCGTCCTCGGCCCACACCCGCATCGCCGCCTCGACGTCGCCCACCTGCAGCGCCTCGTAGAACGCCGTCTCGGCGGCCTCGGCCGAGCTGAGCGGAGCGCTGGGATCGGTGGTGGAGCGGGGCATCGGGGTCGGGGCGGCGCGCCTGGGCCTGCCGGTCGCGGGCGCCGGCAGCCGGGCTATTTGAACACGACCGTCTTGTGGCCGTTGCGCAGGATGCGATGCTCGACATGCCAGCGCACCGCGCGCGCCAGCACCTGCGTCTCGACGTCCTGCCCGGCCGCGGTCAGCCCCGCGACGTCCAGCGCGTGGTCGACGCGCTGCACGTCCTGCTCGATGATCGGACCCTCGTCGAGTTCGGCGGTGACGTAATGGGCGGTGGCGCCGATCAGCTTGACGCCGCGCTCGTGGGCCTGCTGGTAGGGCCGCGCTCCCTTGAAGCTGGGCAGGAAGGAATGGTGGATGTTGATCGCCCGCCCGTCGAGCCGCTCACAAAAGGGCGAGCTGAGGATCTGCATGTACCGCGCCAGCACCAGCAGTTCCACCCGGCCTTCGTGCATCAGCTGCTCGATGCGCTGCTCCTGCGCGCGCCGGGTCGCCGCGTCGGCTCCTGCCGGCAGCGCAAGATGGTGGAACGGCACTTCGTAGTGCGCGGCCAGCGCGGCGCAATCGGCATGGTTGGACACGACCCCGACGACCTCCATGGGCATCTGCCCGGCGCGCCAGCGGAACAACAGGTCGTTGAGGCAATGCGCCTGGCGGCTGACGGCGATCAGCACCCGCTCGCGCCGCGCCAGCGCGTGCACCCGGGTGTCCATGCCGAAGCGCTGGCGCAGGTCGGCGAACAGCCACTGCACCCGATCGGCGTCGTCCAGGTGGGCCGGCGCGCGGAAGTGCACCCGCATGAAAAAGAGCCCGGTCGCCGCGTCGCCGAACTGCTGCGAGTCCAGGATGTTGCAACCGGCCTGGTACAGCACCCCGGACACCGAATGCACGATGCCCTTGGAATCGCTGCACGACAGCGTGAGGACGAAATCGTGGGTCGCGCTTCCCATGCCTCAGCTGTCCCCCAGGCGGGCCACGACCGCGGACGCGAAGCCCTGGGTGTCGGCCTTGCCGCCGAGGTCGCCGGTGCGCACCTGGTCGACGTTGAGGGTGCGTTCGATCGCGCGGCGCAGCCGCTCGCCCTTGTCCTTCAGGCCGACATGGTCGAGCATCATCCCGGCGGCCAGCATCAGCGCCACCGGGTTGGCGACGCCCTTGCCCGCGATGTCGGGGGCCGAGCCGTGGACCGCCTCGAAAATCGCCGCGTCCTCGCCGATGTTGGCGCCGGGCGCCATGCCCAGGCCGCCGACCAGCCCCGCGCACAGGTCCGACAGGATGTCCCCGAACAGGTTGGTGGTCACCAGGCAGTCGAACTGCCAGGGGTTGATCACCAGCTTCATGCAGCAGGCGTCGACGATCACGTCGTCCAGCGCGATGCGGTCGGCGTACTTCTGCTGGTGCAGCTGGTAGGCGGTCTCCAGGAAGATGCCGGTCAGCGCCTTCATGATGTTGGCCTTGTGCACCACGGTCATCTTCTTGCGACCCAGCGCGATCGCGGTGCTGAACGCGTAGTCCAGGATGTGCCGCGCCCCCTGGCGGGTGTTCACCCCGGTGGACATGGCCACCGCGTGCGGGTCGTCGTCGATCGGGATGTAGTGCTCGTAGCCCATGTACAGGCCCTCGACGTTCTCCCGGAACACCAGCAGGTCGATGTGGTCGAAGCGCCCGCCCGGTATCAGGGTCTTCGCCGGGCGCATGTTGGCATACAGCTTGAAGGCTTCGCGCAGGCGCACGTTCGACGACCGGTAGCCGCCGCCCGAAGGGGTCTCCAGCGGCCCCTTGAGCGCCAGCCGGGTGCGCCGGATGCTGTCCAGCGTGGACTGCGGCAGCGGATCGCCGGCGGCCTTCACCCCGCCCAGCCCGGCGATCTGCGGATCCCAGTCGAAGGGGGCGTGCAGCGCGTCCAGCACCCGCAGCGTCGCGTCCATGATCTCCGGCCCGATGCCATCGCCGGCGATCAGGGTTGCGGGAATGCGTTGCGGGGTGTTGCTCTCGGCCATGGCGGATCTCCTGTAGCGCCGGTTCGTCCGCGGCCCGCTGCCGGCCGCCCTGCTCACAGCATAAGCCCACGATCCTGACGTGGGTTTGACACAACCCCAGCCCTTGCCGCGCGGAGCCGGGCCCGCGACGCCAGCGCCAGCGCGCTCAGCCCGACCCGCCAGGTGGATCGAGAAAGCCCCCGGCGCGCCAGGTCAGCACCAGGGTGTCGCGGCAGCCGCTGCCGGCACCGTCCTCGG
>JAKBBQ010000280.1 GCA_021808405.1 Pseudomonadota bacterium
GTAGGTGGCCATCGTGGTGCCGCTGCCGGCGCCCAGCGTGGCGGCGATCGCGAAATCGCTGGCCGATTCGGCGAACGCGGCGGCGAAGCCTGCCGCCAGCGCGGGCAGCAGGGTCATGGCCGCCAGCGCGAGGCGGCGGCGCGCGGGCAGCCCGAGCACCCGCGCCGCCTCCTGCGGTGCCGCCGAGGCCCCGCGCAGGCTGAACTGCAGCGCCAGGAAGGTGTAGGGCAGCGCCTTGCAGGCCAGGCTGAGGACGATTCCCGGCATGCCCAGCAGCGATTGCGCCGCGCGCAGCGCGGCGGGCCAGGCAGCCAGCGGGCCGATCGGTGCCGCCAGCAGCATCCAGCCCGAGGCGATGAAGTAGCCCGGCATGACCAGCAGCAACCACACCCCCGGCTCGATCCAGCCGCGCCAGCGCAGGCGCGTGCGCTCGCGCAGCCACGCCAGCCAGGCGCCGGCCGGCAGCGCCAGCAGGCTGGCCAGGCTGGCGGCGGCCCAGCTGTTGCGCAGCGCCGCGCCACCGCCGCTGGCCCACGCGCGGGCGAAGGCCGAGGGGTCGGGGCGCACATGGCCGTGCAGCAGCCCGGGAATCCAGGCCTGCAGCAGGAAGCCGCCGAGCGGCCAGCCCCACAGCGCCAGCGCGGCCAGCAGCAGCGGCAGCCCGCCCAGGCCGGCGAGCGCGCGCCGGCCGCCTGCGCGCCAGCGCAGGCTGGCCGGGCGCGACGCCCGGGACTCGGACCAGGGTCGGGAGCTCAATGCAGCACGTGGGAACCGAACCAGGAGTCGATCGCGCCCTCGCGCGGTCCCCACAGCTTCGGATCGAGGACCTCGGCGTGGGCGACCTGCAGCCGCGCCAGGCTGGGCAGCGGCCGCACGCCGCGCAGCAGCGGCTGGTAGTTGGAGTCGGCGCGCGGGTCGGCGTGCTGCATCACCTGCTGGCCTGCCGGCGACAGCACGTATTGCACGAAGCGCCGGGCCTGTTCCAGGGTCTTGCCGCGCACCCCTGCGCCGATGGCGATGTCCGACGGCAGCTCGGCCAGCGGGCTCGGCGCGACGATGCGCAGGCCGGGCTTGCCCTCGGCGAAGCCCAGCGCGGCCGAGCTCTGCACCAGCGCCACCGCGATCTGTCCGTACTGCAAGGCGCGCAGCGTCACGCTGTTGGTCGGGTACACCTTCAGTCCGTTGGCGCGCAGGAGCTCGAAATAGTCCTTGCCGGCGCGCAGGCCGTCATGCTGCAGGATCGCGGCCACCAAAGGGAAGGTGGGACCCGAGATCGCCGGGTTGTTCATGCCCACGCGTGCGCGCAGCTGCGCGGCGGCCAGCTGCGACCAGCGGGTCGGCACCTGGCTGACCCGAGCGACGTCGACCAGCAGCGTGCCGGCGTAGGTCAGCCCGACCGGCAGGTAGCAGCGGTCGGCCGGCAGCAGCGCGCGCCCGGCGCGGTCGTAGGGCACCGCGGGCAACCAGCCGCATTGCAGCCGGTGTTGCAGCGCGAATTCGCGCATCGCCAGGTTGCCGTCGAACCACACCACGTCCCACTGGGGCCGCGAGCCCTCGGCCTGCACCCGGGCCTGCAGCGGGCCGGTGCTCAGGTGGACCAGGTCGACCGCGATTCCGGTGGCGTGGGTGAACGCGCTGGCCACCGCGCGGTCGTAGCCGAAGGCGGCGTACACCGTGAGGGTGTGCGCGCAGGCCAGGCGTGCCAGCACGGTGCACAAGGCCAGGGCGAGACAGAGCTGTTTCATGGCGAAAGATGGAAGCGCACCCAGATGACAAAGGACATCGCCCGCCCGGAAAGCGCGGACGGCGCCGACGGGTACGGAGCCTTGCGCACGGCCTGCAGGGCCGCCTGGTCCAGCGCGGGGACGCCGCTGGAGCGGGCGATGCGCACCTGGCTGACCCGGCCGTCGAGGAAGCTGAAGCTCACCAGCGCGCGGCCTTCGACCCGCATCAGGCGTGCCGATTCGGGGTAGTGCACGGCGTCCTGGATGGCCTCGCGCAGCAAGGCCTCGAAGCTCAGGCGCAGCGCGGCCGTATCGGGCTTGGGTGGCGGCGTGCGCGGCGGCGGCGGTGGCGGCGGTGGCGGCGCGACCGGCATCGCGGGCTGGGCCGACGGCAGCGGCGCCGGCGGCGGCTGGATGCGCGGTTGCGGCGGGGGCGGCAGCGGCCTGGGGTGCGGGTGCACGATGGGGTGCGGGCGCGGCCTGGGCTGCGGCTTGGGCCTGGGTGGCGGAGGTTTGGGTTTGGGCGGGGGCGGTTTGGGCGCGACCACCTTGGGCGCCGGTTTCGGCCTGCTCAGCGTGATCTCGATGGGTTGCGGCGGCGGGGGCGGCGCGGGTCGGCTGAGGAACCAGGCCAGCGCGGCCAGCGCGGCGCTCTCGAGCACCAGCGCCAGCGCTGTCGACGCGGCCCAGCGCCTGCTCGCGTCCGGTTCCCGCCAGGGTGGGGCTTGCCGGCCGGCGCTGGCTGTCACGAGCCGGCCTCCTCTTGCGCGGCCAGCCCGATGCGAGTCACCCCGGCCTTGCGGCAGGCGTCCATCACCCGCATGAGCCACTGCAGCGAAGTGTGGCGGTCGCCGGCCAGCACGACCTGCAGCCGCGACGGGTCGGGCTTGTTCGCCAGCACCGCGGTGAGCTGTCGCGCGCTGAGTCGCAGCCCGCCGAGGTGGATCACCCCCTGACGGTCGACGACGATGGTGACCTGCGGCGCAGGCAGGCTCTTCGCGGTGGAACTGGTCGGCAGCCGCGACGCGATGCCGTCGGCCGGGATCATGCGCAGCGTGACCATGATGAAGAACACCAGCAGGAAGAACATGATGTCGATCATCGGGATGATCTCGATGCGCGCCTTCTTGGTTTCGAAATATTTCATCTGGGCTCGAAAAAAAGCGCCGCGGACCTCTGCGGCGGCGAACACGGGGGCAGGGCTCCCGTCTGGAGATGCAAGGGGCGCTGCAAGGGCCCGCGAGGGCCCCGCTTCAGGCCAGTCGCGCCTGCAGCGCGTGGCCGGCCGGCGCGCCGCTCGACGAGGCGCTCAGGCTGGCCGCGGCCGCGGGCCTGGGCCGGGGCTGCTCGGCGGTGCCGCGGTAGTGGGGGTACATGCGGTTGGCCAGCATCAGCTTGATGCGCTCCAGGTGGTGCATGACCAGCCGCACCCGCTGCTGCAGCGCGTTGAAGGCCACCAGGCCGAGCACGGCGATGAACAGCCCGGCCGCGGTGGCCAGCAGCGCCTCGCCGACGCCGCCGGTGACCGCCTGGGTGGCGGCTCCCGGATGGGACAGCGCCTGGAAGGTGTTGAACATTCCGATGATCGTCCCGAGCAGCCCGAGCAGCGGGGCCAGCGTGACGATGGTGTCGAGCATCCACAGGCCGCGGTCGATGCGCGGGGCCTGGTCCATCACGGCTTCCTCGAGGCGGTCGCTGAAGTGGTCCAGCGGGTCGCCCAGGTCGTGGTGCAGCGCCACCGCGACCACCTGCGCCGCGGGGGAATGGGTGTCGCCCTTCAGACGATCGCGCAGCGACGCGGTGTCGACATGGGCATGGCCCTTGAGTTCGCGCACCCATTGCTGGCATTGGCCCTGCATGCGGCCGAGTGTCCAGAAGCGCTCGATGATCACCGCCAGCGCCAGCAGCAGCAGCAGGGCCATCAGGTAGAGGATGCCGCCGGACTTGTGGGCGGCATCGACAAGGGTTTGCAGTGAAAGCATCGAAGGTTCTCCGTGCGCACCGACGGCTGCCGCCGGCGCGCCAGCATCAGAAGTCGGCCGAAACGCCGGCGTAGAAGGTCCTGGGCGCCCCGGGGATGGCCAGCACCAGCGGGTTGGAGTTGTTGCCCATGCCGACCCACTCGCCGTCCCAGCTGACGAACTCGTTGCTGTTGTATTGCTTGTCGGTGGCGTTGAGCACTCCCAGTTGCAGGTGCAGCTTGCGCAGGAAGGTGTCGTGCAGCGGCATCGTCGCGTCCAGCGTGAGGTTCCACACCCCGTAGGCCGGCATCTGCTGGTTGGTCGGACCTCCGTTCTGGTTGTTCGCCGCGTCGCTCCACATGTACTGCGCGCCGGTGTACTGGTAGGTCAGCGCCGGGTTCCACAGCATGCCGCCGGCGTAGGCCTTGTAGTCGACGCCCAGGTCGAGGGTGCGGTCCGGGACGTAGGACACCGGCAGGTTGTTGTACACCGCGGAGCCGGTGTTGTAGCTGTTGAAGTCGGCCTTCTGGAAGTTCAGGTTGGCGAACACCCCCAGGTTGTAGAGCAGGTCGTCGGCGACGCTGAGGTTGAATCCCTTGTAGGTGGAGTCGCCGGTCGCGGTGCTGACCGCCTGGGTCACCGGGTTGGTGAAGGTGATGAACTGGTTTCCGAAGTGGTTGTGGTAGTACGAGACCGACAGCAGGAAGTTGCGCAGGTACTCGGCGCGCTCGATGTGCATCTTGAAGCCCACGTTCCAGTCGGTGCTCTTTTCCAGGTTGTAGACCGGGGCCATGGCCTGGTAGAGGCCGCCGCCGCCGCCGACCTGCGGCTCCTTGTAGGCCACCGCGTAGTTGGCGAAGGTGGCCAGCCACGGCAGCGGGCGATAGTTCAGGCTGA
>JAKBBQ010000030.1 GCA_021808405.1 Pseudomonadota bacterium
CGCCTCGCCCACGGCTTCGGCCGCAGCCCCGGCGGCCGCGTCCTCGGCCGGCGCCTCGCCTTCGACCTCGATCCATGCCACCGGCGCATCGGGCTGGATCACGTCGCCCTTGTCCAGCAGCCGCTCGAGCAGCTTGCCGGGCTCGCCAGCAGGCACTTCGACCACCGACTTGTCGGTTTCCAGTTCCAGCAGCAGGGTGTCGGCGTCGAAGCTCTGCCCCGGCTCGACCAGCCAGTTCACCAGCCGCGCGCCGTCGAGCGACTCGCCGATGCGGGGAACGACAAAGGGTTTGCGATAGCTCATTGTCCGGCTCCTTCCCCGAGGCAGCCGGCGAGCTGCTCGAGGATCAACAACATCGCGGTGCAGTCCTGCTCGGCGCGCCCGAAGGCCGGCGCCATGCCGAACAGCTCGAGGGCGCTGGCGCCGAGGAACAGCGGCGCGCCGAGCTCGTGGCCCAGCGTCAGCCCGAGCGACAGGTCCTTGTGCCCCAGCGACAGCGGGAAATCGGGCGTCAGGTCGCCGGCCAGCACCTTCTTCGGGAAGTTCACGTTGATCTGGCCGCGCCCGGCGACGGTGTTCTGCAGCACCTCGACCGCGGCCCGGGTCGCGATTCCGGCCTTCTTCGCCAGCGTCAGCGTCTCGGCGGTCAGCACCATGCCGACCATCGCCATGTAGTTGTTGATGACCTTCATGCGGATCCCGCTGCCGGCCTCGCCCAGGTGCAGCACCTTGTCGGCCATCGCGTCGAACAGCGGCCTGGCGCGCTCGAAATCCTCGGCCGCGCCGCCTGCCATCACCAGCAGCGTGCCGGCGCGCGCGTCGGCGGGGGTGCGTCCCACCGGCGCGTCCATCATGCGCAGGCCGCGTCGCCGCAGTTCCTCGCCGAGCGCGATGCTGCTGCGCGGCAGGATGGTGCTCATTTCCAGCACCAGGGTGCCGGGCCGCGCATGCGCGGCCACGCCCCGGCTGCCCAGCAGCACCTCGCGCACATGTTCGTCGCGCGGCAGCATGGTGATGACCACCGAGGCCCGCGCGCAGGCCTCGGCGACGTCGGCGCAGGCCTTGCCTCCGGCCTCGACGAACTCGCTCACCCTGGCCGGATCGACGTCGAAGCCGTCGACGCCATGGCCCGCCGCCAGCAGGCGGCGGGCCATCGGCCCTCCCATCGTGCCCAGGCCGATAAAGCCGATCGTTTCCTTCATGACCCCTGTCCTTGGTCGTCCCGCGATGGCGGCGGCTCGCGCGGCGCGCGTCAGCCGGAGAACTGCACGAATTCGGTGATCGCCTCCTCCGGCTCGCGCACGTAGAAGGCCTTGGACCGGCCACCCCGCAGCACCCGCGGCGGCGACACCACCGCGTAGCCCGCCTGGCGCACCTGCTCGTACACCGCGTCGACGTCGTCGACGACGAAGGCCATGTGGCTGTAGCCCAGGTCGCACTGCGGGCGCGCCTGCGTGGCCCCCTGCGGGGTGTAGTACTTGAACAGCTCCACGCGATGGCTGCCGTGGCGCAGCATGGCCCAGCGGATCACCGCACCCGGCAGGCCCACGACCTCGCCCAGCGCCGGCTCGTCGCGATGGTCCATCTCGCCTTCGAGCTCGAAGCCCAGGAAGTCGAGGTAGAAGCGCTTGGCGCGCTCGAAGTCGGTCACGCACACGGCCGTGTGATGGATGGTCAGCAGCGAGTCCTGGAGTTTCATGGGAGTCTTCTCGGGGGAATCCATCACCGCGCCTCCTGGCGCCGGCCGCGCCGCGAGTCCATCGCGCGCAGCGCCTTCTCCACGCTGGCCGCGTTGGCCAGCGCCGCCTGTTCCAGCACCCGCGACACCACCGGCGAGGACAGGCTGCCGGTGACATGGACGATCTCATGGTCGAGGTCGTCGAACAGCCGCGACTGCGCCTCGCTGATCAGCCGCGCGCCGATCGAGGTGCCGCGCGCCGTCTGCTCGGCCACCATCAGCGCGTTGGTCTTGGCCACGCTGGCGCCGATGGTCTGCCAGTCCAGCCCGGCGACGTCCAGGCTGCGCAGGTCGATGACCTCGGCATCGATCCCGCTGCGTTCGGCCACCTCGCAGCACACCCCGACCATCGGCCCGTAGCTCAGGATGGTGCAGCGGCTGCCCGCTCGCGCCACCCGCGCCTTGCCCAACGGGACGATGTAGTCCCAGTCGCCCGACGGCACCGGCCCGCTCTGCTTGAACAACTCGCTGTACTCGACCACCAGCACCGGGTCGTCGCAGGCCAGCGCCGCGTTGAGCAGGCCGATGTAGTCGTAGGGGCGCGAGGGCGCGACGATGCGCCACCCCGGGTAGAGCATGAACAGCCCGCTGGCGTCCATCGAGTGCTGCGATCCGTAGCCGGTGCCCGCCGAGACGCGGCTGCGCACCACCACCGGAACCGGGAAGGAGCCGCCGAACATATGGCGCACCTTCGCGATCTGGTTGAACAACTGGTCCGCGGCGACCAGCGAGAAGTCGGGGTACATGATTTCCACCACCGGCCGCATGCCGTTGAGCGCCGCGCCCAGCGCCATGCCGGTGAAGCCGTTCTCGCAGATGGGCGTGCCGATCAGCCGCTCGGGGAAGCGCTCGCCGATGAACTTGGTCGCGCCGGCGGTGCCGCCCCGCAGGTGGTGCACGTCCTCGCCGAGGATGAGGATGTCGTCCATGCGCTCCATGTTGCGCAGCATGGCCTGGGGGATGGCGTCGAGGAATCGCATGTCCTCGAGCTCGCCGGCCTCCCGCTGCTCCAGCTCGACGCTGCGCAGGCCCGCCAGCTCGCTCAGGTCGCCGCGGATGCCCTCGTCGACGCTGTGGGGATCGGGCCACAGCGCGGGCACGATGCGCGCCTTGCGCTCGTCCCCGTAGTGCTCGATGAGTTGCCCGAGTGCGCCGTCCAGGATGTCGTCGGCCCGCTGCTCGAGCAAGGCCAGCTGCTGCTCGTCGAGCAGCCCGCGCTCGCGCAGCTCGCGTGGGTAGGCCTGCACGGGGTCGCGCGCCAGCCAGCCCTCCTCCTCCGCCTTGTCGCGGTAGCCGAAGGCACTGCCGCGCAGCGCGCCCGACTGGTGCAGGTGGCGGTAGGTCTGCGCTTCCACCAGCACCGGGCCGCCGTCGCGCTCGATCAACGCCTTGGCCTCCTGCATCGCCAGCCGCGCCGCGATCACGTCCATGCCGTCGAACTCGATCGCCGGGACCCCCAGCGACAGTCCGCGCGCGGCCAGCCGGGTCTCGCGCGTCTGCTCCGACACATGGGTGGACACCGCGTACAGGTTGTTCTCGACAAA
The DNA here is from genome assembly GCA_021808405.1 of Pseudomonadota bacterium. Classification (GTDB taxonomy): domain Bacteria; phylum Pseudomonadota; class Gammaproteobacteria; order Burkholderiales; family Burkholderiaceae_C; genus Thiomonas_A. Next base: position 3,283 of record JAKBBQ010000030.1, read on the forward strand.
GAACACCGTCGGCGTGCGGTACAGCGCCGCCAGGTTCATCGATTCGTAGGCGGCACCGTTCTGCATCGCGCCGTCGCCGAAGAAGGCCACCGATACGTCGGGGCGACCGCGCAGCTTGTCGGCCAGCGCGTAGCCCACCGCATGCGGCGGGTTGCCGCCGACGATGGCGTTGGAGCCGAGGATTCCGGCCTCCGGGTAGCGCAGGTGCATCGAGCCGCCGCGGCCTCCGCAAAAGCCCGGCTGCAGGCCCAGGATCTCGGCGTAGGTTCGGTACACCATGTCGCGAAAACTCTGCGGCACCTCGTGCTCCAGCGCCGAGTAGCCGGCCGGCGTCGCGAAATTCAGCACCTTGGCAAGGAACTGATGGTGCATGCGGTGGGTGCCGTTGATCTTGTCGGTCGTCGCCAGCGCCGACATCGCGCCCACCGCGGCCCCGTCCTGGCCGATGCTCGAATGCGCCGGCCCGTGCAGGATGCCGGCCACGCTGAGCTTGAGCAGCCGTTCCTCGAAGCGGCGGATCAGCAGCAGCTGCTCGAGCAGGCGCAGCAGCTCGGCGGGCGCGATCGAATCCAGGTCTGCAGGGCTTCGCTCCAGGCGCCACCAGGGCGTGTCGACGCCTTGCCGTTCCATTCGGGCTGCCACGGGTAGGTCTCCTCGGGTTGTCGGTGGGGACGGGGACGAAGCGGCACGCAGTGGCGCGTCGCTTTCGGATCATTAAGTGATCTTTATCGTATCATTGGACGATCCTTTGCATTCAAGGGTAATCCCTGATTCCAGCGTGCCCCCTTACCATGTGGCCACCACCATGGACCCAGCCCGACCCCCAGCCGCCACCGGCAGCGACCCCGACGACGCCCCGCCAGGCACCGCGGCCGACGCGACCAGCGCTGTCGCGCGCTCGCTGGACCTGCTGGAAATGGTCATGCACGCGCCCTACCCGCCGTCGGCGGCGCAGATCAGCGAAGAGCTCAAGCTGCCGCGCCCGACCGCCAACCGCATCATCGGCAACCTGGTGCGCATGCGCTTCCTCAAGCGCGACCCGGTGCAGCGCCGGCTGCTCGAGGGCGACCGCCTGCTGGAACTGGCCCTGGCCGTGCTGGCTCGCGCCACCCAGCGCGAGCCCGGCCACGAACTCCTGCGCGAGCTCTCGCGCCGCACCCAGGAGACCTGCAACGTCGGGGTCATGGTCGGCGCACGCGTGCGCTACCTGGACCGAGTCGAGTCGCACTGGCCGTTGGCGCTGCGCCTGGAGCCCGGCAGCGACATCCCGCTGCACTGCACCGCGCTGGGCAAGCTGCTGCTGGCCCTCCTGCCGCGCGCGCAGCGCGACCGCTACCTGCGCAGCCTGGAACTGACGCGCTACACCGCCCACACCGTCACCGAGGCCGCGGCGCTGGAGCGCGAGCTCGAGCGCATCGTCGCCGAGGGCTGCTCGACCGACGACGAGGAATACCTGCCGGGGGTGATCGGCCTGGCCGTTGCGATCCCCGCGCGCGAGAGCCCGGCGTTGCTCGGCCTGGCCGTGGCCGCCCCCAGCGCCAGGGTCAGCGTGGACGACCTGCGCGGCCACCTGCCGCTGCTGCGCGACTTCGCGTCCCGGCTGGCCGCCTGTTATTGAACCGCCGTCCCGGCCCTGCGCCCGGCCGATCTATGGAAGCGCTTCCATCCCGTAGGTCGACCCGGACCGACTGTCAAGGGGGTTTGCGACTACCCTGGGCCCTGGCCACAGGCCGTTGATTTTGGTAATTTTTCTTCTGGCGCAAAGGCGGCTCCGCCGGCCCGGACACAGCCGGCCGCCCGCCGGTGGCCCTACGGGGCGCCAGTGCGTGGAAACGCTTCCAATGCCGGTTGCCGAAACCGGTGCGAATCGCGGGAGACCGGATGAACAAGCTGGCCCCCAAGCTCAGCGACGTGGCGCGCATGGCCGGGGTGTCGGTGGCCACGGCCTCGCGCGCCTTGTCGGCCTCGCTCCAGGTGCGCGACGACACCCGCGTGCGGGTGCGCCAGGCCGCGGTGCTGCTGGGCTATGTCGCCCACGGCGCGGCGCGCGCGCTGGCCGAGCAGCGCACCCGCACCATCGGCGCGGTCATCCCGACCCTGAACAACGCGATTTTCGCCAAGTCGGTCAACACCCTGCAGCAGTCGCTGGCGCAGGCCTCCTATGCGCTGCTGCTGGCCGCCCACGAGTACGACCCGACCACCGAACTCGAACTGGCGCGCCGACTCGTCGAGCGCGGCGTCGACGGCCTGGTGCTGGTCGGCACCGACCACGACCCGGCGCTGTACGCGCTGCTCGAGAAGTACCAGGTGCCCTACGTGCTGACCTGGGCGCTCGACCCGCAGCGACGCCATCCCTGCATCGGCTTCGACAACCACGCCGCGGCGCTGCAGATCGCCCGCTACCTGCTCGAGCTGGGCCACACCCGCTTCGCGATGATCTCCGGCCTGAGCGCCCACAACGACCGCGCCCGCGACCGGATCGCCGGAGTGCGCGCGGCGCTGCAGTTTCGCAACCTGGAGCTTCGCCCGCAGGACATCATCGAGCGACCCTACTCGTTCGCCAGCGGCCGGCAGGCCATGCGCGAACTGCTGGCGCGCCGACCCGCGCCCACCGCGGTGGTATGCGTCAACGACGTGCACGCGGTCGGCGCGCTGCTGGCCTGCCAGGAACTGCAGGTGGCGGTGCCGCGCCAGGTGTCGGTGACCGGTTTCGACGACATGGACATCGCCGCCTACATCCCTCCCGGGTTGACCACCATGGGCGTGCCCAAGGCGCAGATGGGCGAGGCCGCCGCCCAGTACCTGCTGGCCCGCCTGGCCGGCAAACCGGTGCGCGACACCACGGTGCTGCAGCTGCGCTGGGTGGTGCGCGGCAGCACCGGGGCGCCGCCGCCCGCCGGCTGAGGCGGCGCCCGCCCGACCGGGGCCTTATGCTGTGCCCTGGCGCCGGCTTGGCGCGAACCTCCAGCGATGCGGCATGCCCCAGTCCTTTGACGTCATCGTGCTCGGCGCCGGCATGGTCGGCGTGTCGGCGGCGGTGCACCTGCAGCAGCGCGGCCGCGCGGTGGCGCTGCTCGACCGCAAGCCCGCGGGCAGCGAGACCTCGATGGGCAACGCCGGCCTCATCCAGCGCGAAGGGGTGTTTCCCTACGCCTTCCCGCGCGACCTCGGCACCCTGCTGCGCTACGCGACCAACACCGCGCCCGAACTGCGCTACCACCTGCTCGACCTGCCGGCGCTGGCTCCCTTCCTGTTTCGCTACTGGCGCAACTCGGCGCCCGCGCGCCACCGCCGCATCGCCGGCCACTACGCGACGCTGATCGAGCACTGCGTCGCCGAGCACCGCGACCTGGCCGCGCAGGCCGGCGCGCTGCACCTGCTGCGCCCGGCCGGCTGGATGCGGGTCTACCGCAGCCAGCGCCGGCTGCACGCCGCGCTGCAGGAGGCCGCCGACTGGCAGCGCGATTTCGGCGTGGCCTGCGAGGCGCTGGACCCCCACGCGCTGCGACTGGCCCAGCCCGCCCTCGTCGGTCCGCTGGCCGGCGCGGTGCGCTACCCCGACGCGGTCCCCTGCACCGACCCGCAAGCCCTGGTGCAGGCCTACGCCGGGCTGTTCGAGCGCCTGGGCGGCACCCTGCTGCAGGGCGACGCCTCCACGCTGCGCGAGGGCTGGAGCGTCGAGTCGGCGCAGGGCCCGCTGAGCGCGCGCGAGGTGGTCGTGGCGCTCGGCCCGTGGGCGCTGCCGGCGACCCGCCGCCTCGGCCTGCGGCTGCCGCTGGCGGTCAAGCGCGGCTACCACATGCACTACGCCGCGGGCGACGGCCCGGGCCTGCGCGAGCCGGTGCTCGACGCCGAAGTCGGCTACCTGCTGGCGCCGATGCGCCGGGGCATCCGCCTGACCACCGGCGCCGAACTGGCGCGCCTGGACGCGCCGCCGACCCCGGTGCAGCTCGCGCAGGTCGAGCCGCGCGCGCGCGAGCTGCTGGCGCTGGGGGCGCGGCTGGACGAGCAGCCGTGGATGGGCCAGCGACCCTGCACCCCCGACATGCTGCCGCTGCTCGGCCCGGCCCCCGGGCAGCGCGGACTGTGGCTGGCGCACGGCCACGCCCACCACGGCTTCACCCTCGGCCCGGTCAGCGGGCGGCTGCTGGCGGAGATGATGTGCGGCCAGCCCACGCTGCTCGACCCGGCGCCCTTCGCGCCTGCGCGCTTTGCCTGAGGCCGCTGCGACCCGACCATGACCCTGGACATCCGCGTCAACCAGCCGATCGACGCCGACGCCTTCGTCGAACTGCTGCGCGCCTCCACGCTGGCCGAGCGGCGCCCGGTCGACGACCGCGCCTGCGTCGAGGGCATGCTGGCCCACGCCGACCTGACCATCACCGCGTGGCTCGACGGCCGGCTGGTGGGCATCAGCCGCGCGGTCACCGACTTCCACTACGCCTGCTATGTCAGCGAACTGGCGGTGGACCTCCGGGTGCAGCGCCAGGGCATCGGCCGCGCGCTGCTGCGCGCCACCCAGGCCCAGCTCGGGCCGCGCTGCACCCTGCTGCTGTTCGCCGCGCCGGCCGCCGACCGCTACTACGAGCGCATCGGCATGACGCGCAACCCGCGCGGCTGGATGCTGCGGCGCGACCAGCCGCTGGCCGGCGACTGAAGCGCCCGGCGCGGTGGCTCAGAGCTGCACGCCGCGGGTCAGCGCGCCGTCGACCACCAGGTTGGTTCCGCTGACGAAGCTGGCCGCCGGGCTGGCGATGAACACCACCGCGCGCGCCATCTCCTCGGGCGTGCCCATGCGCCCGGTGGGGTTCAGCGCCAGCGCGTCGGCGTACAGCTTGGGGTTGGTGTTGCGGATGTGCTCCCACACCCCTCCCTCGAAGTACGTGTTGCCGGGCGACACGCTGTTGGCGCGGATGCCCTTGCAGGCCAGCTGGTTGGCCAGCCCCTGGGTGTAGTGCACGATCGCTGCCTTGAAGGTTCCGTAGGGCCCCGCCGCGAAATCGATCTCCCGCGCCGACACGCTGGAAATCGTCACGATCGACGCCGCCTTGCTCGCCTCCAGGTAGGGCATCGCGGCATCGACCAGTTGCACCGTGCCCATGAGGTCGGTCTCGAACTCGCGGCGCCACGACGCCTCGTCGTTGCCGATGGCCAGCGCGCTGACATTGGCCACGACGATGTCCAGCCCGCCCCAGCGCTGCGCCACCTCGCCGACCCAGCGCTTGAGCCCGGCGTGGTCGGCCACATCGACCGCGCCGCCCTGCGCCTGCGCCCCGCTGCGCTCGAGCGCGGCGACGGTCTCCTGCACCGCCGCGGCGTTGCGCGCGCACACCGCCACCTTGGCGCCCTCCTGCGCGAAGGTCTGCGCGATCGCGCGCCCGATTCCCTTGGTCGCGCCGGTGACGACCACCCTCAGTCCGTCGAGTCCCAGATCCATCGTTGCCTCTCCTCGTGGCGTGGTTCAGGCTGCCGCGGCAGCCAGGTATTTCTTGCGGATCGCCGAACCCACCGTGTACTTGGGGTCGACGAAATTGCCCAGCCGCACCTGCCCGCACTGGCTGAGCATCATGTAGGCGTCCCAGCGATCGAAGCCGTAGTCCTCGCTCATCCAGCGCACGAGCTCGGTGTAGGCGATGCGCGCGGCGTCCTCCAGCGGGCGCGCGCTGCCGATGGTCATCAGCAGCGCGTCGTTCTCCAGCCGCGGCCAGGCGATCGTCCAGTTCTTGATCAGCTCGACATGGATGGTGGTGGTGCTGGCGAACTCCACCGCGGTGCCGCATACCTCGCCATCGCCCTGGCAGGCGTGGGCGTCGCCGATGAACAGCCGCGCCCCCGGCGAGCGCACCGGCAGGTAGGTGATGCTGCCCGGCCCCATGTCCGGCACGTCCATGTTGCCGCCGTGGGTGTCGGGGGTCAGGGTGTTGATCGAATCCAGCTCGGGCGACAGGCTCAGCGTGCCGATATGCGGCCGATACGGCAAGGTCACGCGCCGGCTCCAGTACACCCCCTCCTCGTCGAGGTCGATCTTGCGGGTGATCTCCGGCAGCGGATCGTTGAGGGTCGCGGTGTAGTCGGTCCCGGTCAGCGCACCGAAGCGCGGGATCAGGCAGCAGGTGCCCCGCGGATTGTCTCCGCGCGGCCGGATCGACTCGATGTGGACCGCCACCACGTCGCCCTTCTCGGCGCCGGCGACCATGATCGGGCCGTTCTGCGGGTTGAGGAAAGGCACCGTCAGCACCTGGCTCGGCAGATCCTGCTCGGTGCGCACCTTGCCCTCGAAGGCGTCGCGGGTCTGCACCACCACGCGGTCTCCGGGCTCGATGTGCAGCACCGGCTCCGAATACGGGCCGATGGTGTAGAGATAGCGCCCCTGCACGTCCTCGGTCAGGTGGTGGGTCTGACCCACGCGGCCGCGCGCCACGCCTCGGGTATGCATGATCGATTGTTCGAGCCAACTCATGCCCTGCCTCCGTTTCTCTAAGTACCTACCCCAAATGGCCGCAGAGTGTACGTGCAGCCTCCGAACCGCGCAGGCCCCGCGCAAGCTTGCGCCGCGCCAGCCGCGGGCGCCGCGACGGCCGCGGCGGAGGCGTGTTGTTACACAGGACTCTGCTAGATTGATGTCATGATTTCGTCGTTTATCCAAGCAGGATTTCTTCATACAGGATAGTTGGCCAACCCGCACCGCCTTTTCCAGCCGTTGGGCGGTTTTCCGCACCCGGCAGCCCGCTCGTTCTAGCCACAGCTGCGGCACGGGCTGCCTGCCGCTGGCCGACGCCCCAGCCGCTGCGCCCGCAGCGGCTGCCCGGCGCGGCCACGTGGCGCCTTCCCAGAACAACGACCCGAGTCGATGGACACTGCATCCCCAGCCCCGATCGCCATAGTCGGCATGGCCATGCGCCTTCCGGGCGACCTCCACCAGCCCCGGCAACTCTGGCAGGCCCTGCTCGGCAGCCGCGACCTGATCACCCGGATCGATCCCGCGCGCTGGGCCACCCACGAGCTGGAGCACCCCAGCCGTGCCGAACCCGGGCGCAGCATCAGCTACAGCGCCGGGGTGCTTTCGGACTTCGACTGTTTCGACGCCGGCTTTTTCGGCATCTCGCCTCGCGAGGCGCAGTTGCTCGACCCGCAGCAGCGCCTGCTGCTGGAAATGACCTGGGAGGCACTGGAAGACGCCGGCATCCCGGCCTCGTCGATCGCCGGCAGCGACTGCGCGGTGTACCTGGGAATCTCCTCGCTGGACTACGGTATGCGCGTGCTCGGCGACCTGTCGGTGATCGGCGCGCACATGATGACCGGCAACACCATGAGCGTGGCGGCCAACCGGGTGTCGTATGTGTTCGACCTGCACGGACCGAGCGTCGCGGTCGACACCGCCTGCTCGTCCTCGCTGGTCGCGCTGCACCAGGCCTGCGACGCGCTGCGCCACGGCCGCTTGCCGATGGCGCTGGTCGGCGGCATCAACATGCTGCTGCACCCCTATTCCTTCGTCGGCTTCACCAAGGCGTCGATGCTGTCGAGCTACGGACGCTGCCGTCCCTTCGCCGCCGGCGCCGACGGCTACGTGCGCTCCGAGGGCGGCGCGCTGCTGGTGCTCAAGCCGCTGCAGCAGGCGCTGCACGACGGCGATCACGTGCATGCCGTGATCCGCGGCAGCGGGGTCAACACCGACGGCTCGCGCAAGAGCGGGCTGACCATCCCCAGCGGCCAGGCGCAGGCCGAACTGATGCGCCGGGTGCTGGGCGAAGTCGGGCTCGCCGCCACCGACATCGACTACCTGGAAGCCCACGGCACCGGCACGCGGGTCGGCGACCCCATCGAGGCCGGCGCCATCGGCTCCGTCTACGGCCGCGCGCGCGATCCCGGCGACCCGCTGCCCATCGGCTCGGTCAAGAGCAACCTCGGCCACCTCGAGTCGGCCTCCGGCATGGCCGGGCTGGTCAAGACCCTGCTGGTGCTGCAGCATGCCCAGGTGCCGCCGACCCTGGTCAGCGGCGAGCTCAACCCCGACATCGACTTCGACGCGCTCGGGCTGCGGGTGGTGCGCGAGACCGCGGCGCTGCCGTCGCTGCAGCGGCCGCTGCGCGCCGGGGTCAACTCCTTCGGCTTCGGCGGGGTCAACGCCCACGTCATCGTCGAGCAGCCGCCGCGCGCGAGCGCGCGCGCGGCCTCGGCACAGCCCAGCGTGGTGCGCGGCGCGGCGCCGGCCGCGCGCGAGACCGAGATCACCACGCCGCTGCTGCTCAGCGCCCACGACGAGCCCGCGCTGCGCGCGCTGGCCGCCGCCTACCTGCCGCTGCTGGAAGACCCGGCGCGCCGCGCCGAGGTCGCGCAGGCGGCCTGGGAACAGCGCGAGCATCTGCCCGAGCGGCTGGCGCTGCCCGACGTCGACGACCCGGCCGCGCTGCAGGCACTGCGCGCCTACGCCGCCGGGCTCGACGGTGCCGACACCGCCGGCGTGCTGCGCGAACGCGCGCTGCCCGGCACCGGCGGCAGCGGCGTCGCGGCTGCCGCGCCGGTAGCCCTGGTGTACAGCGGCAACGGCGCGCAATGGGTGGGGATGGGGCGCCGCTTGCGCGAGCACAGCCCGCTGTTCGACTCCGCGCTGCGCGAAACCGCGCGCCGCATCGCCGCCCACGGCGGCCCGGACGTGCTGGCCGCGCTGGCCGAGGACTCCCCGCAGGCGATGGACGACACCGCGGTGGCGCAGCCGGCGCTGTTCGCGCTGCAGGTGGCGGCCACCGAGGTGCTGCGCGAACTCGGGGTGCACGCACGCGCCGCGATGGGCCACAGCGTCGGCGAGATCGCCGCCGCCTGGGCCATGGGCGCGCTTGACCTCGAGCAGGCCTGCCGGGTCATCGTCGCGCGCAGCGCGGCGCAGGCCACCACCCGCGGCGCAGGCCGCATGGCCGCGGTCGGCATGGGCTTCGACGCGCTGCAGCAACGGGTGCGGGCGCTGGGCCTGGACGAGCTGGAAGTGGCCGCCGACAACAGCCCGCGCAACACTACCGTCAGCGGCAGCCCGCAGGCCCTGCAGGCGCTGCACGAAGCGCTGCGCGCCGAGGGCGTGGCGTGGCGCGAACTCGCGCTGGACTACGCCTTCCACAGCCCGGCGATGGACCCCATCCGCGAGCCGCTGCTGCACAGCCTGCGGGGCCTGCAGCCGTGCCAGCGCGAGGGCGTGGTGTATTCCAGCGTCACCGGCCAGGCCATCGACGGCAGCGCGCTGGGCGCCGAGTACTGGTGGCGCAACGTGCGCGAATGCGTGCGCTTCGCCCCCGCGCTGCGCTCCATGGCCGACGTCGGGCTGCGGGTGTTCGTCGAAGTCGGACCGCACGCCATCCTGCAGCGCTACCTCTCCGAAACCCTCGACTCCGGCAGCGCGCAGGCGCGCGCGCTGGCCTGCGCGCCGCGACGCGACGACACCTTGCCGCGGCTGCGCGAAGCGGCGCTGCGCGCCTGGCTGCTGGGCGCCGCGGTCGACCCCCGCGCCTGGTTCGCGCGGCCGCTCGGGCGGCGGGTCGCGCTGCCCACCTACCCCTGGCAGCGCCAACGCCACTGGCACGGCCACACCACCGAGGGCCGCTCGGCGCTGGAGCGCCGCGCCGTGCACCCGCTGCTCGGCTGGCGGCTGCTCGAACACCCGGCCGGCTGGGAGAACCACCTCGACCCGCGCACCCAGCCCTGGCTGGCCGAACACCGCGTCGGCGGCGCGATGGTGCTGCCGGCCGCCGCCTACGTGGAGATGGCCCTGGCGGCGTCGCGCGAATGGCTGGCGGGCGAGCCCGCGGCCGACTGCGAATCCCATGTGCTCGAAGGCCTGGACATCGTCTCCCCGGTGGTGTTCGACGGCGAGCACGCGCGCACGCTGCGGCTGTACTTCGACCCCCAGCAACTGCGCTTTCGCATCGAGGGCCGGGAGCGCCTGAGCGAGGAACCGTGGACGGTGCATGCCCAGGGGCGGCTGCTCGGCGCGGTGCCCGCCGGCGAACCCGCCGAGCCCCAGTTGCAGCGCGCCCCCGCGGCCAATCGGCTCGACGCCCGCCGCCACTACGCGCTGTGCGAAGGCCTGGGGCTGGACTACAGCGGAGCCTTCCGCGGCGTCCACGACATCGAGGTCGGCGCGCGCTCGCTGTGCGCCAGCCTGCTGCCCGACGCCAGCGCCAGCGCCGACTGGCTGCTGCCGCCGGCCGTGCTCGACCAGGCCTTCCAGTCGGTGCTCGGCTGGCTGGGCGCGCTGCGCGAGGGCGACGCAGACGGCCAGGCCATGGGCTACCTGCCGGTGGGAATCGGCAGGCTGGACTGCTGGGTGCGCGGCGCCCGCCAGCCGGCCGACGGCTCGGGCGCCCGCGCGCCCGAGCGCGCGCGGGTCGAGCAGGTGCGCGCCAGCCTGGTGCGCAGCAGCCCGCGCTCGGTACTGGTCGACTTCGAACTGCTCGACCGCGACGGCCGGGTTCTGGCGCGGCTGCGCGACTGCCGTTTCCGCGCCGCCGCGCTGGTCGGCCAGCCGCGCGCGGTAGCCACCTGGAGCGTCCAGCCGCGGTTGCAGCCGCTGGCGCAGCCGCAGGCCGCGGCCGAACTGGCCGATGCCGCGCAACTGCTGCAAGCCTTGCAACGCGAGCCGGTCGATGCCGAGCAGGCCGCGCTGCACGCCCGCTACCTCGAGCAGGCCGCGCCGCTGCTCGAACTGCTGCCGCTGGCCTTCGCCCGCGACGCGCTGCTGCCGCGCTGCGCGCCGCAGGGGCGGCTGGAGGACTCGCAGTTGCTGCAGTGGCGACTGGCCCACCCGCTGCTGCAGTGGCTGCTGCGCCAGCTCGAGCAGCAGGGCCTGCTGATGCAACTGCCCGACGGCTGGGAACTGCGTGACGACCCGCAGCTGCCGCCGGCCTCCGGAATCTGGAACGCGGCGCTGGCCGCGTGCCCGCAGACCGCCGCCGAGCTGCTGCAGCTCGGCCAGGTCGGCGCCGCGCTGCCGCGGTTGCTCGACGGCGAGGACGTCGCCCCCCCGCGCGGCGACACCGACGGCCTGCTGCGCGGCCCCGCCTACGCGATCGCCGCCGGCGCCAGCCTGCGTACGCTGGCCGCGCTGCTGCGGCAATGGCCGGCGACGCGCAGGCTGCGGGTGCTCGAGCTGTGCCACGGGCCCGACACGCTGTTCGCCGCCGCGCGGCCGCTGCTGGACGCGCTGGCCTGCCCGCGCCCACAGGACATCGACTGGGTGGTGGGCTGCGCCGACGCCGACGCCCTCGCCCACCTGCAGAGCGTCCATGCCGACGAGCCGCGGTTGCGCGCGCTGCGGCTGGACTCCGACGACCTGGCGCTGCCCGACCTGCCGGCCGACTGCGCCCCCTTCGACCTGCTGCTGGTGCAGCACCTGCTGCATCGCGCCGCCAAGCCCGTGGGGGCGCTGCGCGCCCTCGGCGCGCGGCTGCGCGCCGATGCCTGGCTGCTGCTGGCCGAGCGCCGCCCCGACCATGCTGCCCACCTGGGCTTCGGCCTCGACCGCGACTGGTGGCACGTCGCCGCCGGCCAGGCCGAGGCCGCGCTGCTGCCCGACACCGCCTGGTGCGAATGGCTGCGCGAACAGGGCTGGAGCGAAGTGCACACCCTGGGCGCCGGCGCCGGCGAAGGCGACGAGGCGGCCGCGGCCGACCTGCTCGGCGGCTTCGCGATCCTCGCCCGCCCGCCGCGCCAGGCGCCGCAACCCGTCGCCGCGATGGCGCCCGCGGCATGGCACCTGCAGGTGCAGCAGCCCGCCTGGCAGCCGCTCGCGCAACGCCTGGCGCAGGCGCTGCGCGAGCGCGGCCACACCGTGCACTGGCACGAGTCCGGCGACGCAGCGGGCACGCCGGCCTCGAACGCCGCCGGCCACCACCTGCTGTTCGTCGGCGCCGCGGCCGGCGCCGGCTCCGCCGAGGTGGCGCGCCACGCCGACGCGCTGCGCCGCAGCCTGCTCGCGCTGGCCGCCGAGCCCGAGGGCCGGCGCGCCACCGTGGTGACCCGCGGCGGCGCGCTGCTCGACCACGAGCACAGCACCATCCCCGACCCCGGGGCGGCCGCGCTGTGGGGGCTGGCGCGGGTGGCGATGAACGAATGCCACCCGCTGCCGCTGCAGCTGCTCGACCTGGCCGGACTGGGCGACGACCCGGCGCCGCAGTGCGAGCAACTGCTGCTGGAGTTGCTGCACGGCGACGGCGAGGAGGAGGTGGTGCTGCACCTGCGCGGCCAGCAGGTGCTGCGCCAGGTGCCGCGGGTGCAGCCGCTGCCGCTGGACCCTGCGCAGGCCGACGCCAGCGACCTCGGCTGCTGGCGGCTGGACTTCCAGCTCGCCGGCCAGTTGCGCAACCTGCACTGGCGGGCGCAGCCGCGGCGCGCCCCCGGCCCGGGCGAGGTGGAAATCCGCGCCATGGCCGCCGGGCTGAACTTCCGCGACCTGATGTACGCGATGGGCCTGCTCGCCGACGAGGCGGTCGAGCAGGGTTTCGCCGGCGCCAGCCTCGGGCTGGAAGTCGCCGGCCGGGTGCTGCGCGTCGGAGCCGGGGTCAGCGGGCTGCGCGTGGGCGACGAAGTGCTGGCCTTCGCCGGCGCCACCTTCGCCAGCCATGTCGTGGTGCCGGCGCGCGCGGTGGCGCGCAAGCCGGCGCACTGGAGCTTCGCCGAGGCGGCCACGGTGCCCACGGTGTTCTTCACCGTCTGGTACGCCCTCAAGCACCTGGCGCGCCTGCAGCCCGGCGAGCGCGTGCTGGTGCACGGCGCCGCCGGCGGCGTCGGCCTGGCGGCGATCCAGATCGCCCACCTGCTGGGCGCCGAGGTCTACGCCAGCGCCGGCAGCCCGGCCAAGCGCGACTTCGTGCGCATGCTCGGCGTCGCGCGGGTGGTCGACTCGCGCAGCCTGGACTTCGACCGCGAGGTGCTGCGGCTGAGCGCCGGCGAAGGCGTCGACGTGGTGCTCAACTCCCTGGCCGGCGAGGCCATCGCGCGCAACCTGCAGTGCCTCAAGCCCTTCGGTCGCTTCGTCGAACTGGGCAAGCGCGACTTCTACGAGAACACCCCCGTAGGCCTGAGGCCGTTCCGCAACAACCTGAGCTACTTCGGGGTCGACGCCGACCAGCTGATGCAGCTGCGCCCCGATCTGGCGCAGCAGGTGTTCGGCGAGGTCATGCAGGCCTTCGCCGACGGCCAGCTGCACCCGCTGCCGCACCGGGTGTTCGACCCCGACCAGGTGGTCGACGCCTTCCGCCACATGCAGCAGGCGCGGCAGATCGGCAAGGTCGTGCTGGCGCTGGAGCGCGCGCCGCGGGACATCCGCGCTGCCGCCGGCCGGCGGCTGCATCTGCGCGACGATGCCAGCTACCTGGTCAGCGGCGGGCTGTCGGGCTTTGGCCTGGCCAGCGCGCGCTGGCTGGTCGAGCGCGGCGCGCGCCACCTGGTGCTGCTCGGGCGCCGCGGCGAGGACACGCCGGGGCTGCAGCAGGCGCTGCAGGAGCTGCGCGCGCAGCAGGTGCGGCTGCAGGTGCACGCCTGCGACGTCACCGATGCACCCGCCCTCGAGCGGGTGCTCGCCCGGGTGCACGCCGACATGCCGCCGCTGCGCGGGGTGCTGCACGCCGCGATGGTGCTCGACGACGCGTTGATGAGCGGCCTGGACGAGCAGCGGCTGCGGCGCGTGCTGGCGCCCAAGCTCGACGGCGCCTGGAACCTGCACCGCCTGACCCGCGAACTGCCGCTGGACCTGTTCGTGCTGTTCTCCTCGGCCACCACGCTGCTCGGCAACCCCGGCCAGGCCAACTACGTCGCCGCCAATGCCGCGCTGGAAGCGCTGGCGCGGCTGCGCCGCAGCCAGGGGCTGGCCGGCTGCGCGGTGGCCTGGGGGCCGATCGCCGACGTCGGCGTGCTGACCACCAACGAGGTCGCCCGCGAGAACCTGCAATCGCGCCTGGGTGCCGCGGCCATCGCGTCGCGCGACGCGCTGCAGCGGCTGGAGCGCATGCTGTTGCAGGAACTGCCCGGCGCCGCGGTGATGAACCTGGACTGGCCGAGCCTGCAGCGCCTGCTGCCGGGCGCCGGCGCCCACCGCTTCGACGGCCTGCGCCAGGCTGCCGGCGAAGGCGCGACGGCCGAGGACGAGGGCCTGCGCCAGCGGCTGCTGGTGATGGACGCCGAGGCCGCGCGCTCGCTGGTGCAGCAGATGCTGTGCCGCGAGGTCGCCGACATCCTGCGCCTGCCAGCCGACAAGGTCGGCCCCGCGCAGTCGGTGTTCGACCTGGGCATGGACTCGCTGATGGCCGTCGAGCTGGCGCTGGCGCTGGAGCGGCGCTTCGGCGTGCGCGTGCCACCGATGCTGCTCAACGAAAACCCCAGCATCGAGCGCATCGCCGAGCGGCTGCTGGCCTCGCTGGCGCCGCAGGCGCCGGCGGACCCCACCCGCGAACTCGTGCAATCGGTGCTGTCGCAGCACGCCGAAGCCGAGCAACTCGAACAGGCCGACGAACTCGCGCGCGAGGTGCGCCAGGCCGCGGGCGGCGCCACGCGCCTGATCGCCTGATCACCCGATCGCCCGCCACGGCCCCCGATCCGCCCGAACCCCCGCCACCACCGTGAACCCCTCCGACGAAGACTCCTCCCCGCGCGCCGACCCTCCCGCCAAGGCCGGCGGCCTGGCCGCGCTGGCGCGCCAACGACTGATGGAACGCTGGCGCGGCCAGTCGGGCGCGCCCCCCGGCGCCGCCGCGGCGCGGCTGCACGCCGCGCCGCACGACCCCCACCCCAAGGTGCCGGCCGCGTGGTGCCGCTTCGACACCCACCCGGCCTACGAGCGCCTGCTGGTGTCGCAGACCGCGGCGCGCAGGCTGGGGGTGGAGAACCCCTTCTTCCGGGTGCACGAAAGCGCCGCCGGCGCGACCACCCGCATCGCCGGCCGCGAGTACGTCAACTTCTCCAGCTACGACTACCTCGGGCTCAACGGCCACCCGCGCATCGAGGAGGCCGTGCTGCACGCGGTGCGGCGCTACGGCACCTCGGCGTCGGCCAGCCGGCTGGTCGCCGGCGAGCGGCCGATCCAGCGCGAACTCGAGGAGGAACTGGCGCGCTGCTACGACGCCGAGGCCTGCGTGGCCTTTGTCAGCGGACACGCGACCAACGTCAGCACCATCGGCAGCCTGTTCGGCCCGAAGGACCTGGTGCTGCACGACGCGCTGGTGCACAACAGCGTGCTCGAAGGCATCAAGCTGTCGGGAGCCCACCGCCGCGGCTTCGCCCACAACGACTGGCAGCAGCTCGACGCGCTGCTGCACGAACTGCGCGGCAGCCACGAGCGCGTGCTGGTGGTCATCGAGGGCCTGTACAGCATGGACGGCGACTTTCCCGAGCTGCCGCGCTTCGTCGAGGTCAAGCGGCGCCACAAGGCGCTGCTGATGGTCGACGAGGCGCACGGCCTGGGAGTGCTCGGGCGCAGCGGCCGCGGCGTGGCCGAACACTTCGATCTGCCGCCGGGGGAAGTCGACATCTGGATGGGAACGCTGAGCAAGTCCCTGGCGGGCTGCGGGGGCTTCGTCGCCGGCAGCCGCGCGCTGGTCGAGCTGCTCAAGTACACCGCGCCGGGCTTTGTCTACAGCGTCGGGTTGTCGCCTGCGCTGGCCGCCGCGTCGCTGGAGGCGCTGCGCATGCTGCGCGAGCAACCCGAGCGCGTGCAGTCGCTGCAGCGCAACGGCCAGCTGTTGCGCGACTACGCCCGCTCGCGGGGAATCGACACCGGGCACTCGCTGGGTTACGCGGTCACGCCGGCGATCATCGGCTCGTCGCTGCGCGCGGTGAAGGCCTCCAACGCGCTGTTCGAGCGCGGCTTCAACGTGCAGCCCATCGTCCACCCGGCGGTCGAGGAGCGTGCCGCGCGGCTGCGCTTCTTCGTCTGCGCGTCGCACACCCGCGAGCAGATCACCTCGGCGGTGGACGCGCTGGCGCGGGTGCTGTGAAGGCGCGGCTGCGGTGACGCAGCCGGCCCGCTTCCCGCCGCGCGGCCGCCTGCGCGCGTTCGCAGACGCCGTGCGCGGCCTGCGCGTGCTTCTGGCGACCCAGCCCCACGCGCGGTTTCACCTGGCGGCCGCGCTGCTCGCGCTCGCGCTGGCCGCCTGGCTGCGGCTGAGCGCCTGGCGCTGGGCCGCGGTGCTCGCGGCCATCGGCCTGGTGGTCGTCGCCGAGGCGCTGAACACCGCGCTGGAATGTGCGGTCGACATCGCCTCCCCCGGCTGGCAGGAGCGCGCGCGCGACGCCAAGGACGTGGCCGCCGGCGCCGTGCTGCTGGCCAGCGTGGTCGCCGCGGCGCTGGGAGCGCTGGCCTTCGCGGGCCCGCTGCTGCACCGCCTCGGCGGCTGAGCCGGTGTGAACGAATCCACCCTGTCCGCTCGCCTGCCCGTGAACGCCCCTCGGTGTTGTGAAGGCTCGCGGTAGCGGGTGCCGCGGCTGCGCTCCGCGCCTGGATGCAAACGCCGCTGGTCAGCCGCTCGGCCACGGCCGATTCATTCACGCATTCTGAGCCGACCGCAGGTCCGACCACCAGGGTCCGGCGAGCCCAACTTGAGGAGCCGGGCTTGGGTACGCCGTGTACGACCTTGCCCGGTGATCAGGCGACGCGCACCTCGATGTGCTTGCCCAACGCGCGGGCGGCAGCCTCGATCTGATCCAGGCGCGACGCGTGCCGCAGGTCGAACAGGCGATCGATCTGCGGCATGTGCCAACCCAGGCGACGCGCCAACTCCGCCTTCTTGATTCCCTGGTCCATCATCGCCCGGTACACACCCAGCTTGGCGCATTCCAGGGCCGACGGCCGGACCGTGCGCTGCCCCTTGCGGGCTGGACTCGCCGCAGGCAAGGCCCGGCGTGCCTCCACATAGAACGACAACGCAGTCTCCAGGGCATCGACAGCGACGAGCAACGCTTCGTCCTCGTCTTCACCCTGGGTGATCGCCTCGGGCACGTCCGGGAAGGTCACCACGATGCCCCCCTCGGCCTGGCGCGCGAGCCGCACCGGGTAGTCGAACCCGTCCATTCTCACTTCTCCTTCAATCCGAGCTGCTTCTTGATCGCGTCGACCAACCCGGTCTTCAACTCCGTGGCGTGCATCGGAAGCACCGATTGCCGACCGTTCAGGAACACCTTCAAGTGCGAACCCTTGCCGGGCTGGAAGGTTGCCCCCTGCTTGGCCAACCAGCGCTTGAATTCGCTCGAATTCACCCTCCCGATGCTAACAGATGTGTTGCGTTTTCCGCATGACGCAGCTTGCCCAGCGCCTGTCTCGGCTGGACAGTCCGCAGGATCGCACCGCGGGCCCCGGGGCCCGGCCGAGGAGCTGGCCGCGCGCGACGCGGTCTGCCGGGGCCGTCAAGCCGCTCAGTTGCAGAGCTTGCCGCGTGCCGCGCGGTCGCCGGCGGCCTGCGCGGCGGCCTGGGTCAGGTACTGCCCCGAGTGGGTCTTGCCGTAGTAGCGGTCGCCCGGGCAGTGGTAGGTGCGGGTCGGGGTGTTGACCCACACCCGCACCGAGGGGTTGCCGCCGCTCGACGCCGGCTTGCCGGTCCGGCGGGGCGCGGCCTTCGCCGGCTGCGCCGGCTGCGCGCCCTGCGGGGTCGCGGCCGCGGCAGGGTGGCCGAACAGGTGGTGCGCGGGGCGCGCGCCGGCCTTCGCGTTCGCCTTGGCCTGTGCCTTGGCCTGCGCCTCGCAGGTCTTCAGGAACTTCCTGCGCGCGCCGCCGGCGAGGTGCTGCGCGGCGGCCTGGCGCTTGCACAGCGCCTTGGCGCTGGGGGTCTTGCTCCACGCGGGCGAGGCGCCGAGCAGGCAGGCCAGGCCGAGCGCCGCGGCGGCGCCCAAGGTGCTCAGGGTATGTTTCATCGGCTGGTTTCGAGACAGGGACGGGTTGGCGAAGGAACGCTCGCGCCGCGCTGCGCGGCGACCATCGAAATATACCGATGCGTGTGCTACAAAGCTGCGCCATCGCCACGCGCCGAGGCCGCAACCCGCAGCCGCGGCAGGCACCACCCCCAGCCTTCGCACGAGGAGCCGTCATGAGCCTGTTTTCCGAAGCCTTTTCCGCCCTGGCCGGGGCCGCCCAGGGCGGCCAGGGCTCGCTGGCGCAGGAGGCCCTGTCGCTGATCGACAACCAGCCCGGCGGCCTGTCGGGCCTGCTGCAGCAGTTCGAGTCCAACGGCCTGGGCTCGGTCGTGCAGTCGTGGGTCGGCAGCGGCGCCAACCAGCCGGTGTCGGGCGACGACATCCAGCAGGTGCTGGGCGGCGACGTCGTGCAGCAGGTGGCGGACCGTCTGGGAATCGACCCCTCCGAGGCGGCCTCCGGGCTGTCGCAGGTGCTGCCCCACCTGGTCGACCACCTGACCCCCGGCGGCCAGGTCCCGGGAGACGACCTGCTGTCCGAGGGACTGGGCGCGCTGCGCAGCCGGCTGTTCGGCTGAAGCCGCCGCGGGCCGCCGGTCAACCGCCGGTGCGCTTGCGGCGTTAGCTGCAAGTCCGGCGGCGGCCAGGCCGCCGCCGAGGCAACGCAGATTTCCACCATCCTCGAGGAACCCCATGAGAAAAATCCTGCTCGCCGCGCTGCTCTCGCTGTTCGCCAGCTTCGCGATGGCGCAAGGCGCGCCCAGCCATCCGCTGCCGGCGCGCGACGCCCACGGCCGCTTCGTCAAGTCGACCACCCCCAAGGCCAAGCGTCACCACCACCATCGCCGCCACCATCACCACCACGCCAGGAAGGCGAAGAAGTGATCGGCTGAGCCGGGCGCCGGCAGCGCGGCGCCCGCCCGCTCGGGCGCCGCGCGTCCCTCGCCCTCCGGCGGCTCCCGGCAGGCAGCCGCCTCCCCCACCCTCCCGACCCGCACCCCCGCGATGACCCCCACGCTGCGCACCACGCTGCTCGCCGCCTCCGCCGCGCTCGCCTGCGGACTCGCCACGCCCAGCGCGCAGGCCATCGGCTGCCTGTCGGGCGGAGTCGCCGGTGCGGTGGCAGGCCATGTCGCCGGCCACCACGCGGTGCTCGGCGCGCTCGGCGGCTGCTTCCTCGGCCACGAACTCGCGGTGAAGAAAAAGCGCGAGGCGCAGGCCGACAAGCTGATCGC
>JAKBBQ010000281.1 GCA_021808405.1 Pseudomonadota bacterium
GGCACCCGGCGACCGCCGACTGAAGCCGGCGCAGATCGCGCAAACCGAACAAACCGAACAAACCGAACAAACAAAAGGCCCGCGCGATGCGCGGGCCCGGCAACGCCAAGCGGCCGCAGGCCCGGGAACCGATCCCGGGGCCCGCGTCGGACCTTACATGTCCATGCCGCCCATGCCGCCCATGCCGCCGCCCATCGGAGCCGCCGGAGCGTCTTCCTTGGGCGCGTCGGCGACCATGCACTCGGTGGTCAGCAGCAGGCCGGCGACCGAGGCCGCGTTCTGCAGCGCGGTGCGGGTGACCTTGGTGGGGTCGAGGATCCCCATCTCGATCATGTCGCCGTACTCGCCGTTGGCCGCGTTGTAGCCGAAGTTGCCCTTGCCCTCGGCAACCTTGTTCAGCACCACGCTGGGCTCGTCGCCGGCGTTGGCGACGATCTGGCGCAACGGCTCCTCGATCGCGCGCATCACCAGCTTGATCCCGGCGTCCTGGTCATGGTTGGCGCCCTGCGCCTTGACATGGGTACGCGCACGCAGCAGCGCGACGCCACCACCGGCGACGATGCCTTCCTCGACCGCCGCGCGGGTGGCATGCAGCGCATCCTCGACGCGCGCCTTCTTTTCCTTCATCTCGACTTCGGTGGCGGCACCGACCTTGACCACCGCGACACCGCCGGCGAGCTTGGCCACCCGCTCCTGCAGCTTCTCGCGGTCGTAATCCGAGGTGGCTTCCTCGATCTGCACGCGGATCTGCTTGACCCGCGCCTGGATGTCGTCGCCATTGCCGGCGCCGTCGATCAGGGTGGTGTTCTCCTTGGCCACCTCGACGCGCTTGGCCTGCCCCAGGTCGGCCAGGGTCACCTTCTCCAGGGTCATGCCGGTTTCTTCCGACACCACCTTGCCGCCGGTGAGGATCGCGATGTCTTCCAGCATCGCCTTGCGGCGATCGCCGAAGCCCGGGGCCTTGACCGCCACGGTCTTGAGCACGCCGCGGATGCTGTTGACCACCAGGGTGGCCAGCGCCTCGCCGTCGACGTCCTCGGCGATGATCAGCAGCGGGCGGCCCGACTTGGCCACCTGCTCGAGCACCGGCAGCAGGTCACGGATGTTGGAGACCTTCTTGTCGTTCAACAGGACGTAGGGGTTGTCCAGCGTGGCGACCTGGCGGTCCTGGTTGTTGATGAAGTAGGGCGACAGGTAGCCGCGGTCGAACTGCATGCCTTCGACGATGTCGAGCTCGTTGTTCAGGCTCTTGCCGTCCTCGACGGTGATCACCCCTTCCTTGCCCACCTTGTCCATCGCCTCGGCGATGATCATGCCCACGTCCTCGTCGGCGTTGGCGGAGATCGTCCCGACCTGGGCGATTTCCTTGCTGGTGGTGCAGGGCTTGGAGATCTTCTTCAGCTCCTCGACCAGAGCTCCCACGGCCTTGTCGATGCCGCGCTTGAGGTCCATCGGGTTCATCCCGGCGGCCACGTACTTCATGCCTTCGCGGGCGATGGCGTGCGCCAGCACGGTCGCCGTGGTGGTGCCGTCGCCGGCGTTGTCGCTGGTCTTGGAAGCGACTTCCTTGACCATCTGCGCGCCCATGTTCTGCAGCTTGTCCTTGAGCTCGATCTCCTTGGCCACCGACACACCGTCCTTGGTCACGGTGGGGGCGCCGAAGGAGCGCTCGAGCACCACGTTGCGGCCTTTCGGGCCCAGCGTGGCCTTGACGGCGTTGGCCAGAACGGTCACGCCTTCCATCATGCGGGAGCGCGCGTCGGCGCCGAAAACAACTTCTTTTGCAGCCATTTGGTTTTCTCCGAAATCTTGGTGGGTTCGCGGTAAGCGGACCGGATTACTTCTCGATGACGGCCATCAGGTCGTCTTCGCGCATCACCATCAGTTCGTCGCCGTCGAGCTTGACGGTCTGCCCGGCGTACTTGCCGAACAGCACGCGATCGCCGACCTTGACCGCCATGGGCAGCAGTTCGCCCTTGTCGTCGCGCTTGCCCGGGCCGACAGCCAGCACCTCACCCTGATCGGGCTTCTCGGCAGCGTTGTCGGGGATGTAGATCCCGGAAGCCGTCTTGGTTTCCTGTTCCAGGCGCTTGACGATGACACGATCGTGCAGGGGACGCAATTTCATGAAAGTGACTCCTGAGGAGGAATTCGGAATGTTCAATCCAGGTGTTCAACGCAGGCCGCGCCGATGTCGCAGGCGCGGCCGACGAGGCCTGCGGCCGCGGGCAGGCCCGCGGCGGTCGTTAGCACTCATCTGTTGCGAGTGCTAATTGTAAGGGTGGAATGCAGGAATTCAAGTGGCCGCACGGTTGGCACCGCCGCGGGCCTCGGGCGCAAGACGGTCAGTCGGCCACGGGGGAAGCGGTCGATCGCCGGCCGCGGCCGTGGACTTCGACGATCGCCCGCATCACCTCCCGCCAGGCCCTGGCGGCCTCGGGCCCGGCGACAGCGAACGCCGCGGCCAGCTGCGTGGCCTGCGTGGCGGTCAGTTGCGACTCCAGTTGTCCCCCAGCGGCCGACAGGGTGAGCTGCTTCAGGCGCCGGTCGTGCGGCGCGGCCGCGACGCTCACCAGGCCCATCGCCACCAACTGGCGTAGCGGAGCGTTGAGCGCCTGCTTGCTGACATCCAGGATCGCCAGCAGCGCGTGGATGGTGATCGACGGGTTGCGGCCGATGAAGTAGAGGATGCGGTGGTGCACTCGGCCGAGGCCGCGCCGCTCGAGGATGTGGTCGGGGCGCGAGGTGAAGGCGCGGTAGCCGAAATACAGCGACTCGATCGACTCCAGCAACTCGGGCGCGCTATTTGGGTCAACCATGTTGACATGTTAGGCGCGAGCTCCTAGTCTGTCGATAGGTCCATGACCTTGACCTTTTTGACCGATGCCCCGACCTGGAGCCGCTGCAGATGAGCCCCGACCCCGCGCATGCCGAAGCCCGCTTCGTCAGTCGCTTCGCCAACCGGATCGCCCGCCTGGAACCCTCGCCGATCCGCGAGATTCTTTCGGTCATCGAACGTCCCGGAATGATTTCCTTTGCAGGAGGCTTTCCGGCGGCCGAAACCTTCCCGCGCTTGGACTTGTCGGCGATGCCGGATCGATGGCTGCAATACGGCGCCTCCGAGGGCGAGCCGGAACTGCGCCGGGAGATCGCCGACTCCTTGCGCGCGATCGGCCTGGACTGCTCGCCGGAACAGGTGCTGATCGTGTCGGGTTCGCAGCAGGGTATCGACCTCGTCGCCAAGCTGTTCATCGAGCGCGCAACGCGCGTGGCCGTCGAGGCCCCGACGTACCTGGCGGCGCTCCAGGCATTCCGGATGTTCGGCGCCGAATTCGTCGCGTTGCATCGGGAATGCCCGGCGCGTGCGCTGGGCGGCGACGCCCCGGCCGAACGACCGGCCTTCGTCTATGCGATCCCGACCTTCCAGAACCCGACCGGACACAGCTACGACGCCGACGAGCGCGCGCGCCTCGCGGCGGCCTGCGACGCGGCGCAGGTCCCGCTGTTCGAGGACGATCCCTATCGCGATCTCGCCTACGATCCCTGCGAGCGCACCCCGGTGTGCGCCCGCCTGCGGCGGGCGCCCTGGGTCTACCAGGGCTCGTTCTCGAAAAACCTCGCTCCCGGCTTGAGGCTGGGCTTTGTCGCCGCGTCGCCCGAGCTGCTGGCGCACCTGGTACGCCTGAAGCAGGCAGCGGATCTGCACAGCAACCGGATCAGCCAGTGGCTGGTGCTGCAGAGCCTGCGCAGTCCGGCACGGGCGCAGCGCCTCGACCGGCTGGCGGCGACGTACCGGCGCAAGCGCGATGACTTCGCAGCGGCGCTGCGACGCCATTTTTCCGGGCTCGCCGACTGGCGAACTCCGCCGGGGGGCCTGTTCTTCTGGCTGCAGTTGCGCCGGCCGATCGACACGCGGCGCCTGCTGCCGGCTGCCATCGAACGCTCGGTCGCGTTCATGCCGGGCGAGCCCTTCTATCCGCAACGAGTCGAGGCAAGCGGTTCGCTGCGGCTGAATTTCAGCCACGCCGACCCAGCGCAGGTCGAGACCGGGCTGGCGACGCTGGCCGCGCTGGTACGCGATGCGCTGGCAGCAGCGGATGCAGCGGATCCCGAACACCCAGGCTCGCTGCCGCGCCCCGTCCGCGCAGCAGCGGCGCGACCTGCGGCGCCGTCCAGCGCGACGACAGCCCCGGCAGGCGCCACGCAGGCCGTCGATCGCGTTGCGCGCCGCGGGCCCGGCAGCTGCTAGTGTCCTGTCCCGCTCATAACTGTCATTTCGCTGGGCCGTATCGGGGCGCAGGCAAGGCGCGGGCGCGGGTCCAGGCTGCACGCCTGGCCCCGTGGCCGCAACGCAGCATGCGCCCCGATACGGCCCAGCCCGAAGGGTTCGGCGCCTGCGGGGCCCTCGCCGGTCGCCCGCACAGGGGCCAGACGTCCAGTCTGGACCCTGTGCGGGCGACCG
>JAKBBQ010000282.1 GCA_021808405.1 Pseudomonadota bacterium
AACTGGATGCAAACCTGAAGGCGCTTTCACGCGCTCTGGGCCTTTCGACGGTCGAGGCTCGGGTGCTCGGGTTTGCCGCGCTGCTTGGGTCGGAAGAAATGCTGCGCAGTGCGTTGGCGCTGCTCGGCGCGATCAGCTTTCACCAGGCGTGCCGGATGATCGCGCACCTGCTCGATGATGAGCCTGAAGCGATCCAGGCGGCGCTCGGCCCGCAATCGCGGCTGGTTCGCACGGGCCTGCTGGGTGTCGGAGAGGAGCCTCGAAGTGATTTGAGCGACTGGATCAGCCTGCCGACGCGGGGGTTCTGTCGGCGCATGCAGGAACGGCAGCAGTCGCCGATGGACTTCCTGGTCGACACGGTCAAGGTGCCGCCACCACCGGAGTTGTCTTTGCCCGATTACGCGCACCTGCAGCAGCCGATCGAGCTCGCGCGGCGCTATCTGGCCCAGGCCCTGAAGATCCATCGGCCTGGCGTGAACATCCTGATGTACGGCCCACCGGGCACGGGCAAGACGCAGCTGGCGCGTGTGCTGTCGAAGTCCCTGCGCTGTCCGCTGTATGAAGTCTCCAGCGAAAGCGAAAGCGGTGCGGCCCTGAAACGCCAGGCCCGCATCCGCGCGCTGCGTGTCACCCAGTGCATGCTCGGCTCTCGGCGCGCGCTGCTGCTGTTCGATGAGGCCGAGGATGTGTTCGGCTCCCGGGTTCCGCGCGGCGGCACCAAGGCCTGGATGAACCGCATGCTGGAGGAGGCGCCGGTGCCAACCCTCTGGATCACCAACGCCGTGGGTGCGCTCGATCGGGCCTACGTCCGGCGCTTCGATCTGGTCCTCGAACTCAAGGTGCCGCCGCGCCAGCGGCGCGCGCAAATCCTGCAGGCCGCCTGCCCGGAGCTGCTGACCGCCGCCCAGGTGCAGGCGCTGGCCGAGCACGATGATCTGGCGCCGGCGGTCGTCCGACGGGCCGCCGCGGTAGTCGACCTCGCGCAGCCGGACGGCGATCTCGCGACACGACGCCAGGGCTTCGCCGGCCTGATCGATGCGACGCTCAAGGCGCAGGGCTATCGGGGATTGCCGGCGATGCCGCGCACTGGCGAGGGGCTGCGTTACGACCCGTTGCTGGTACGCGCGTCCTGCGACCTGACCGCGGTGGCGGAACGGCTGCGCCGGCAGATGGGCCTGCGCCTCTGCCTCAGTGGCCCGCCCGGCACCGGCAAGACCGAGTTCGGGCGCTGGATCTCGCGCGAGCTCGACCGCCCGCTGCATGCGCTGCGCGCGTCCGATCTGCTTTCGATGTGGGTGGGCGGGACGGAACAGGCCATCGCGGCGGCGTTCCAGGAGGCCGAGCGTGATCGGGCCATCCTGATGCTCGACGAGGTCGACAGCTTCCTGCGCCAGCGGTCGCGGGCGGTGCACAGCTGGGAGATCACCGCCGTCAACGAGCTGCTGACGCAGATGGAGCGCTATGACGGCTGCTTCATCGCCACCACCAATCGACTCGAGGATGTGGATGAGGCGGCATTGCGGCGATTTGATCTCAAGATCCGCTTTGACTACCTCCAGGCAGCCCAGTCGTGGGCGATCTTCGAGCGCAGCTGCGCGGCCTTTGGGCTCGGCCGGCCCGATCCGGGGCTGAAATCCCGCCTTGGGAGTCTCTCGTCGCTCGCCCCGGGTGATTTCGCGGTCGCGGCGCGACGGCATCGTCTGGGTGAGCTGACCGATGCCGAGGGGCTGCTGCAATTGCTGACCGAAGAGTGCGCGCTCAAGCCCGACGCGCCACGACGCATCGGATTCGTGCCGTGAGCCCGGTCGTTCCGCTACAGCTTCAGCCAGCGACAGCCCGCACCGCGCGGGGTCAGGAGCCGACCGCCTGGCGGGGAGCGGCTAGGATGCGCAGGGTCGACGTCGCTCCAGGGACGGATTCCATGGCTCGCCTGTTTCCTCCGGATCTCGCGGTTGAACGCATCGAGTCCTATGCCGAGGCCCAGACCGTCGACACCTTGCGCCGCGACCTGCCCGACGACTGGTGGGTGGTGCACAGCTGCCACTGGACACTCCCGCGCGGTCGCGGCATCGGTCAGGGCGAGATCGATATCGTGGTCGTCTCCCCGGCCGGCGGGCTGGCGTTGGTCGAGCAGAAAAACGGTGCCGTCGAGATCGAGGGCAACGACTACGTCAAGCACTATGCAACGCGGACCAAGTCGATCAGCCGCCAGCTGGCGCGCAATCGCGAGGCGCTGCTGCAGAAGTTCGAGCGCGCGGGTGCGACCAAGCCGGTGGGCGTGGTCTCGGTCCTCTACTTCCCAGACGCGATCGTCACCCGGCTGCAGGGCGCGGCCCTGGATGCACTGACGGTGGTCGATCATGCCGAGGCGCCACGTCTGGCCGATCGGGTTCGCTCGCTGCTTGAAGCGGGCGCACCGGACCCGGTCCGGGTGAAATCGATCCTGCAGTTCTTCGAGGGCGAGATCGACCTGCATCCGAGCCTGCATGCACTCGGCGAGGCGTCGTCATCGGCACGCGTGCGGCTGGCCGGGCCATTGACCCAGATTCTCGACGGTTTCGAGATGAACCCGATGCGCCTGCGTATCGAGGCCAGCGCGGGCAGCGGCAAGTCCGAGCTCGTGCTGCGTCTGGCCCAGCGCGCGGTCCAGCGGGGTCGGCATACCCTGGTGACCTGCTTCAATCGTCCGCTGGCGACCCTGCTGCGCGCCCATCTTCCGGTCGACGTGACCGTCGACACCTACCTCGGCGTGTGCAAACGGTTGGCGGAGGCGCTGGCGCTGCCGATCACGTTCCCTGGGCCCGTGGATGCCGCGTTCTGGAATCGCCTGCAGGATCGCCTGACCGCGGCGCTTGCCGAACACGGCGTGCCCTACGCCTGGCACTACGACACCATCCTCGTGGATGAGGCGCAGGATCTCGATGGGCAGGCCCTGGATCGGCTGATGCAACTGCTGCGCCCTTCGGGGGATCTGGTCTGGGTGGGGGATCCGGAGCAGAACCTGCGCGGTGAGTCGATGTCGAGCCCGCCCGGCTTCGCGACCTTTCGGGTGTTGACCAATTACCGCACGCCGCGAGGCATTGCCACCGAGCTCGGCACCATCGCCCCACCGGGCGTCGTCTTCGCCAATCCGGTGGAAGGGACGGGCGTGCAGGTCATCGCCTCCAGCAGAGCGACACTGGCCCATGACGTGGCGGCCGAGGCTGATCGGCTGCTGGCGGCCGGCTACCGCTACGCCGACCTGATGGTGCTGACACTGGGCGGTCTTCGCCATCTGCAGTGGG
This sequence comes from Pseudomonadota bacterium, assembly GCA_021808405.1. Classification (GTDB taxonomy): domain Bacteria; phylum Pseudomonadota; class Gammaproteobacteria; order Burkholderiales; family Burkholderiaceae_C; genus Thiomonas_A. The sequence goes on from JAKBBQ010000282.1 coordinate 3,285, forward strand.
CCGATGCTGGCGTGGGCCGCCATCGCGTGAAGCGCTTCACTGGCGACTACACCGCGGACGGGCAGCAGGTCATGACCGAGGGCGATCTGTATCTGGACAGCGTGGCGCGGGCCAAGGGCCAGCAGCGGGCCCACGTGATCATCGCCGGCGTCGACCTTGGGCAAATCCACGCAACGGCGATGCGGCGCCAGCTCTATGTCGCGCTCACCCGCGCCACGGTCGGCGCCAGCCTGTTGCACCTGAGTGATTCCGAACCATCCGGCAGCCCGGAGGAAACCCCGTGAGCACGACGCCCGGCAAACGCAGCCCCGCATCCGGCCTGTCCAAGTCCAAGCTGATGGCCTGCCGGCAGTGCCCCAAGCGCCTGTGGCTGGAGTGGAACCGGCCCGAGCTGCGCGAAGACGCGACGCAGACACAGGCCACGTTCGCGATGGGCCATGCGGTGGGCGAAGTCGCGCGCCAGCTGTTCGACCCCAAAGGCTGCGGTGTGCTCGTCGAGCGCGAGAGTGTTGCCGCGGGCCTCGCTCGCAGCAAGGATGCCTTGCGTTTGCGAAACCCCTTGTTCGAGGTGGGTCTGGCTGCCGATGGCGCCTACGCGTTCACCGATGTGTTGCTGCCGGTCCGGCGCCAAGGCCGTGCCGCGTGGCGGCTGATCGAGGTGAAATCGTCGACGAAGGTCAAGGACTACTACTACGACGATGTGGCTATCCAGGCCTTCCTCGCCCAGCGCAGCGGCGTCCCGCTGGCATCCGTCGAGATCGCGCGCGTGGACAGCACGTGGACCTATCCCGGCAACGGCAACTACACGGGGCTGCTGGTCACCGAGAACCTGAGCAAGGACACTGCCGCGCGCCAAGGCGAGGTCGGCGACTGGATCGTTACGGCGCAAACCGTGCTGCGCAAGCGCAGTGAGCCCGACATCGCCACCGGCAAGCACTGCCACGAACCGTATGACTGCGGCTTCTTCGGCTACTGCGAAAGCCGGGAACCCAAGACCGAGTACCCGATCAGCGTGCTGCCCGGCGCGCTGAAGAAGAAGCTGAAAGCGTTGATCGAGCGCGACGACCTGCGCGACCTGCGCCAGGTGCCGGATACGCTGCTCAACGCCACGCAGCTGCGCGTCAAGCAGCACACGCTGTCGGGCAAACCC
>JAKBBQ010000031.1 GCA_021808405.1 Pseudomonadota bacterium
GCGTAGAGCAGCCTGCCGTCCGAGTCGAGCACGTGCACGCCGTCGCTGGCATTGTTGAGCAGCGCCTGCGTCCACAACTCAGCGCGGGCCGCCAGCTGCATCTCCCGCCACAGGCGCCGGGCACCGAACGAGGTCATGCCGAGGAAGGCGACCAGCAGCCCCACTACCCAGGCGAATTGGCGCTGCCAGGGTGCGAGGAAATCCGTTTGGGCGCGTCCGACGATCAGGCTGAAGGGCACGCTTGACAAACGCCGGTAGGTCTCGATCCGACGGATCCCGCCGCCGGTGTGCTCGGCCTCGAAGGTGACCGGCGAACGCCCGGAGGCGATCACCTCGTGGAGCTGGGCCGAGAAAGGCCGTTGACCGATCTGCTCCCGCGGATGGCTCGACGGCGGCGCCCGCGCGATGAGTGCGTTGGTCGAGTCGCGCAGCAGCACGATGCCGTTCGGACCGACAGACGCCTGCTGCAGCAGCTGCGTGAAGTGCGCGAGCGGGACCGCCACCGAGACGACTCCGGCGAATTTCCCCTGCGCATCGTCGTAGCGGCGGACGAAGGCGATGATGACGCGGTGAGACATCGCTCCGATGATCGGATTCGTCACCCACAGGCCGTGCCCGCGTCCGTCGCGCAAGCCGCGGAAAAAGTCATGCGTCGCCCAGCTGGCAGCCGGCGTGGCGCCGACTCCGGTGCCGACCACGACGCGCCCCGCGGAGTCGGTTGCGCGAATCGTGCTGCCCGGCATCAGGCGGGCACGCTCGCGCCGCAGGAATCGCACCATGTGGGAACTGTCCGCGGCGCGCCCGCTGCGCAATTCGCGCTCGAGCTCGTCGACGGTCACCTGCAGCGTCAGGTCGATGCGACCGACCTCGCTGGCGATGCCTTGCTGCAGGATCCTCGAAATCGTTCGGGTCGATGCGGCCGCGTTGGCTTCGTAGCTCGAACGGCTGCTCGCGAGGAAAAGCACCGCCGCCAGCAGCGCGCACGCATCGATCGCCACGACGGCCGCGACCAGCAGCACGGCGCTGCGAGGGTGCCGACCGAGCCGACGCGCAAGAAGTCCGGGCATTTCGGTTAGAGACAAGCGCGGAGCCCTGCGACACGCCGCGGCTCCAGCGTTTGCATTTGTAGGTCATCGACGATCGGCAAGCGAGGATCGATTTCACCAATGACGGGCTTTTCCGAGCCGCGATGGAACGTTTTTCGAAATTCGTGACAAAGTTGTCGATCCGAGCCGTTCCGGGACAGCTCGCTCCCGCACAAGGCGCCGAGGAGCCCGCGCGAGCCGGCGGGTTCCGGGGGCCTGCGCCGGACTCGCCCGCTGCGCGCAGGCTCAGCGCTTGCGCGCAGCGTGGCGGTACAGGGTGCTGCGGTGCACGCCGAGCCTGCGCGCGGCGCGGCTGACGTTGCCCTGGCAGGCCTGCAGCGCGTCGTCGATGGCCGCCGCGGCGACGCTGCGCAGGTCGCCCGCCGCCGGCTGCGGCGGTGCGGCGTCGTCCGCCGGCGGCGCGCCATGGCGCAGCTCCGCGGGCAGGTCGCAGTGGTCGATGCGGCCCTGCGGGCCGGCCAGCGCAGCCAGCGTCTGGCACACCGAGACCAGCTGTCGCCAGTTGCCCGGCCAGTCGTGCGCCAGCAGCGCCTCGCGCGCCTGCGGGCTCAGTCGCAGGCCGCGGCGCAGCAGCAGCTGGCGCAGCAGCTCGTCGATGCGCTCGCGGCGCTCGGGCAGTTCGCGCAGCGCCGGCAGCTCCACCGTGAAATGCTGCAGCCGGTAGTACAGGTCGACGCGGAAACTGCCGTCGGCGGCCATCGCGCCGAGCCGCCGGTGGGTGGCGCAGATCAGCGCGAAGTCCACCGCCTGCGCGCGCCCGCCGCCCAGCGGCTTGACCTCGCGGTCCTGCAGCACCCGCAGCAGCCGCGCCTGCAACGCCAGCGGCATGTCGCCGATCTCGTCGAGGAACAGCACGCCGCCGGCGGCCTCGTGCAGCAGGCCCGGGCGGCCGCGGCGCCGCGCGCCGGTGAAGGCGCCTTCCTCGTAGCCGAACAGCTCGGCCTCGATCAGGCCCTCGGGAACGGCCGCGCAGTTGACCGCGACGAAGGGGCCGCCGGCGCGCCGGCTCGCGCCGTGAAGCTGGCGCGCGAACACCTCCTTGCCCACCCCGGATTCGCCGAGCACCAGGATCGGGATGTTCGAGTCCAGCACGCGCAGCGCCCGCGCGAGCTGCAGGTCGCGCGCGGGGTCGCCGACGATCGGCACGGTCTCGCGGCCGCCGCGCCCCGCGGCGCTCGCGGCCTGCCGCGCCGGCTGCGGCGGCGCCGCGGCCTGCTCGCCGGGGTCGATCGCGTCGAGCCACTCGCGGCGGGGCGGGTGCACCGAGGCTGGTGCCGCGCCGGCCACCCACGCGGCGCTCCAGCTGCTGCCGTGTCCCGGCCGCAGCCAGTGGGGGTGCAGTTCCAGGCGGCGACCCGCGCCGCCGGCAGGCAGCGTGGCGAACAGGTCCTCCAGGTAGCGCTCGCGCAGCTGTTCCAGGGTCATTCCCAACCCACGCAGCGCGGCGCGGTTGGCGCCCACGACCACGCCGTCGCGCTCCCACAGCAGCGCCTCGCGGTGGGTACCCAGCAGCGCCGGGTCGTGCGCGAAGCGCAGGATGCGGGTGCCGGCCACGCGCAGCTCCAGCGCCATGCGGTACTCGATCATCTGCGCGGCCATGCGCACCAGCCCGAAGGTGTGCGCCTGGATGCAGCGCGGGTCTCCCGACACGTCGAGCACCCCGATGACCGCACCGTCGGGCGCCAGCAACGGGGTGCCCGCGCAGCCGATGCTCGCATGCTGCTGCAGGAAGTGCTGCGGGCCGACGACGGTGAGCGCGCGCCCCTCGACCAGCGCGGTGCCGATGGCATTGGTGCCGCGGCTGCGCTCGGACCAGTCGACCCCGGGCATCAGCGCGACGCGCTGCGCCTTGGTCATGAAGGCGTCGGAGCCGGCGGCATCGAGGATCATGCCCGCGGGGTCGGCGAGCAGCACGATCACCCGCGACGGCACCAGCGCCTCGGCCAGCGCCTCCAGTTCGGGCAGCGCGTAGTGGCGCAGCCGGCCCTGCGCCTCGCGGCGGGAGTACAGCTCCTGGTGCGCCAGCGGCTGCGCCGGCAGCGACCCCGCGGCCGCGGCCACGCTGCGCCTCCAGCTGCGAGCGATCGGCTCGGGCAGCAGCGCCCCCGGATCGCCGCCGTCGCAGCACAGCCGGCGCGCCTGCTCGAGCTGCTCGGGCGTGGCTGGGCCGGGGTCGGCGAGGCGGGGAGGGCGCATGGCGGGTCGTCGGTGGGGAAGTCGCGCTGCCAGTGTCGCACCCTGCGCCAGCCTTGTCGACTGTCGCAGGCTGCGACACGCCGGGTGTCGCGCGGGGCCTCGGCGGACCTTGCCGGAGAGCCTGGTGAAAACCCGCGCTCGCGTTGCAAGTCCTTGTCGGGAAACGGAATTTTCCGCCCCCGCAGCGCGTTCCGGAAGCTGGCACGGATCGTGTAAGAACAGGCCGACTGCAGGCCCGCGGGGCCGCGCGCAGTCGACCACTTTCCCGCGCAGCAACCCAGCAAGGAGACTCGGATGGACATGCTTGAACCCGGCCAATTCGGCACCCCGGTGGCATTCAAGAAGCGCTATGGCAATTTCATCGGCGGCCGATGGGTCGAGCCGGCCAGCGGCCAGTATTTCGACAACATCACTCCGGTGACCGGCAAGGCCTTCTGCGAAGTCCCGCGGTCCAACGCCGAGGACATCGAGCGCGCGCTGGACGCCGCGCACGCGGCCAAGACCGCCTGGGGGCGCAGTTCGCCGGCCGAGCGTGCCGCGGTGCTCAACCGCATCGCCGATCGCATGCAGGCCAACCTGGCGACCCTGGCCGCCGCCGAGACCTGGGACAACGGCAAGCCGATCCGCGAGACCATGGCGGCCGACATCCCGCTGGCCATCGATCATTTCCGCTACTTCGCGGGCTGCATCCGCGCGCAGGAAGGCTCGATCGCCGAAATCGACCACGAGACCTACGCCTACCACTTCCACGAGCCGCTGGGAGTGGTCGGCCAGATCATCCCGTGGAACTTCCCGATCCTCATGGCGACGTGGAAGATCGCTCCCGCGCTGGCCGCCGGCAACTGCATCGTGCTCAAGCCGGCCGAGCAGACGCCGGTGAGCATCCTGGTGCTGCTGGAGATCATCGAGGACCTGCTGCCCCCGGGGGTGCTCAACGTGGTCAACGGATTCGGCCTGGAAGCGGGCAAGCCGCTGGCGTCGAACAAGCGCATCGCCAAGATCGCCTTCACCGGCGAGACCACGACCGGGCGGCTGATCATGCAGTACGCCAGCCAGAACATCATTCCGGTCACCCTCGAGCTCGGCGGCAAGTCGCCCAACGTGTTCTTCGAGGACGTGATGGCCAAGGACGACGGCTTCCTCGACAAGGCGGTCGAGGGCTTCGTGATGTTCGCGCTGAACCAGGGCGAGGTCTGCACCTGCCCGTCGCGCGCGCTGGTGCAGGAGTCGATCTACGAGCGCTTCATGGAGCGCGTGCTGCAGCGCGTGGCGGCGATCAAGCAGGGCAACCCGCTCGACCCGCAGACCATGATCGGCGCGCAGGCCAGCAGCGAGCAGATGGACAAGATCCTGTCCTACCTCGACATCGGTCGGCAGGAAGGCGCCAAGGTGCTCGCCGGAGGCGCGCGCGGCCAGCATGGCGGCGACCTGGCCGGGGGCTACTACATCCAGCCCACGGTGTTCTTCGGCCACAACAAGATGCGCGTCTTCCAGGAGGAGATCTTCGGCCCGGTGGTGTCGGTGACCACCTTCAAGGACGAGGCCGAGGCGCTGGACATCGCCAACGACACGCTGTACGGCCTGGGCTCCGGGGTGTGGACGCGCGACATGAACACCGCCTTCCGCATGGGCCGGGGCATCCAGGCCGGACGCGTGTGGACCAACTGCTACCACGCCTACCCGGCGCACGCGGCGTTCGGCGGCTACAAGCAGTCGGGAATCGGCCGTGAGACCCACAAGATGATGCTCGACCACTACCAGCAGACCAAGAACCTGCTGGTCAGCTACAGCCAGAGCAAGCTCGGCTTCTTCTGAAGCAAGCCGCCCGGGCCGGGCCTTGCCCGGCCCGGCCCGCCGCCGTCACCCCGCCGCCACCCGGAGAGCCCGCATGAGCGCAGAGCTTCCCGAACAGGTCCGTGCGACCGCCGCGGCGCTGCAGCTGATCGAACAGCTGCGCGAGGTCCACGGCGAACTGATGTTCCACCAATCCGGCGGTTGTTGCGACGGCAGCGCGCCGATGTGTTTCGCCGCCGGCGAGCTGCTGCTCGGCGACGCCGACCGCCTGCTCGGCCACATCGGCGGCGTGCCCTTCTACATCAGCCAGGCTCTCCCTCGAAGGCCCCGGCGGCAAGCGCTTCCTGACTCGCTCGCGGCTGTACGACGACGCCGAGTGGCGGGCGCTGCAGGCCGCGGGGCGCGTGTGAGCCCGCGCGCCGCGGCTACGGCCGCGGCGCAGCCGGCAGCACGAAGTCGCAGCGCACGTAGGGGTCCACCGCGCAGGCGACCAGGCTGGCGCTTTGCGCGACCTGGCGCGGCGTGGTCCAGGCGATCGAGCGCAGCATGCCGACCGCGGTTCCCTGCGGGTGGAAATTCCACTGCGCGGGGCTGACGATGACGCAGCGCTCGATGCGTCCGCCGCGGTCCAGCGCCACGCCGTAGGCCAGCAGGCCGCGCGCCGTGTCGACCAGCGCGGTGCCTTCGGCCGCGCGCAGCGCCGGCGGCGCCTCCGACTGTCCGCACCAGGCCAGCAGGCCATGGGCGAGGTCGAGCAGCCGCGCCGCGAAACGCGCCAGCAGCGCCGCTGCGGGTTCGGCCCCCGGCTGCGCCAGATCGCGCAGCAGCGGATGCTGGGCATGCTCGGGCCACGCGCCGGTCTCGCGGCAGCTGGCCTGCCACTGCGGGCCGGCCTCGAATTCCCCGCCGTCCGGCCCCAGCAGCAGCGGGGCCAGTTGCCCGGGCTGCAGCGCCGGCAGCGGCGCCGGCAGCCGCGGGCGCCCCAGCGCCAGCGGCTGCACCGCCAGCCAGGCCAGGAAGCGCGCGGGAGCCAGGTGTGCATGGTCGCGCGCCCAGCGGCGCAACTGCGCGGCACTGTCCATCTGCCAGAACTGCTGCGCGGGCATGCCCAGGGTGCGGCGCTCGACGAGTTCGCGCAGCGCGGCCTGCTCGCCCACGCGCCGCCCGTCGAGGGTGCGGGTGGCCTGGTCGATGTCCTGCAGCATCGCCTGCAGCGGCGCCATGCCCATGCACAACGGCCACTCGCGGTGCAGCGGCAGCAACTGTTCGCGCAGGCGCTCGAGCAGCAGCGCCTGCTGCACCGCGCTGTCCTGGCCGGCGTCGCCCTGCAGGCTGGACAGCGCCGCCGAGGCCGCGCTGCGGTGGGCGAAGGCGCTGAGCGGGTAGAGGGTGGGAAGCAGGGCCAGCGCCTGTTGCGCGCTGCGGCCGATCAGCATGCGCGGAGCCTGCGACGCGCGTCGCGGCAGGGCTTCGACCCGGGTGAAGCCCTCGCCGTCGGCGCGCAGCAGCATGCGCAGACGGTGCTCGTTGAGCAGTGCGGCGGCCGCGGATGCGACGCCCGGTGCGGCCATGGCTTGCTGTCTCCCGACTGCGGAAAAGGGGGGGCCGAACCGCCACGCCCGTCGCGGCCGATCCGGCGTGCTGGCGCAGCGGAGCAGGGGGGCGCCGCCGCGGCCCAGCCTGCTAGCATAAACGAGCCCGATGCTGCTGCGAGCGTGAGGCGCCGAGCCATCGGCGGCAACTCATGGGGGCATGATGGATAAAGCCTTGGTGCGAGGTCGTACGGCCCTAGGCCTGTTGGCTCGGCTTGCGCTCGGCGCCTGCCTGCTGGCGCTGCTGGCGCCGGGGCCGGCCCTGGCGCGCGAGGCTGCGCGCGCGCGACCGGCCTTCACGCTGATCAGCCCGACGCTGCGCGACGGGGTCGAGGCGGCGCAGCTCTACGACGGGCCGGGTTGCGGGGGCGGCAACGTTTCGCCGGTGCTGCAGTGGAGCGGCCTGCCGCCGGGAACGCGCAGCCTGGCGTTGACGGTGTTCGACCGCGACGCCCGCGGCGGCGCCGGCTGGTGGCATTGGGCGGTGCTCGACATCCCGGCCTCGGCCAGCGGCCTGCCGCTGGGCGCGGGATCGGCTTCCGGGCAGGGCCTGCCTCGCGGGGCGCGGCAACTGCGCACCAGTTTCGGCAGCCAGGCCTACGGCGGGCCGTGCCCCCCGCCGGGCAGCGGGGTGCATCACTACGAGTTCACGCTGTGGGCGCTGCCGGTGGCCAGGCTGAGCTTGCCGGCGGGCGCCGGCGCGGCCGAACTGGCGGCGCGCGCAGCCGCGGCGGCGATCGGCAGCGCGCGCCTGCAGGTGAGCTTCGGCCGCTGAAGGGTCGCGGGGCCCGCCGTGGACCCCGGCCGCCTTCACTCCTTCATCGCCTGGATGCGGTTGCCCTCGCCGAGCAGCGCGATGCGCGGGCGAAAGCCCCGCGCGGTCGCGTCGTCCATCGGAGCATAGGTGCAGATGATCAGTAGGTCGCCCACCGCCGCATGGCGGGCGGCCGAGCCGTTGAGGGTGATGCGGCCGCTGCCGCGCGGCTCGGCGATCGCGTAGGTGCTGAGCCTGGCGCCGTTGTGGACGTTGTAGATGTCGATCCGCTCGCCCGGCAGGATGTCGCAGGCCTCGAGCAGCGCCTGGTCGATTCCGCACGAGCCTTCGTAGTGCAGGTCGGCCCCGGTGACGGTGGCCCGGTGCAGCTTGGCGCGCAACATCACCCGTGCCGGCGCGGTGGGGGAGGAGAGTTCGGGCATGGGAAGCTGGGGTCGTGCGCGAGGGGGCGTGTGCGCGGTTTGCGGCGCCCGCGTCGGGGCGCTTGTCGCGCCACCGCCTGTTGCGCCGCCGCATGATAGTGGGCGCCGCGGCCGCCGGGCGACATTTCGCGGTGCGAACCAGGATGGCCGCCGGCGCCCGAGCCGGCCATCGGCCCAGGGCTTACACTGGACCCTTTCACCACACGACCAGTCAGCCGCTGCGAGGTAAGCCGTGGACTCACCTTCCGTCAAGCAAAGCCTGGAGCGCCTGCGCGAGGCGCTGGACTCGGGCACCGCGCTCGATCCGGAGCTGCAAGCCGAACTGGCTGCGCTCGACGCCGACATCCGGCGCGCGCTCGGCGCGGGCCAGGCGCCGCAGGCCGGCGGCCTGGCGCAGCGGGTGCGCGAACTGTCCCTGCGCTTCGCCCAGCAGCACCCCACCGCGGCCGCCGTGCTGCGCGAGCTCGGCGTGCTGCTCGAGGGCATCGGAGCCTGAGGGGCGTCGCCGGCCGGCCGCCACCCACGACACCATGAAACCAGCCGATCCTTCACGCGACGCGTCGCTCGAGCCCCGCTACTTCGCCGGCAACACGCCGCCCGCGCCCGGCCAGGCGCTGGCCGTTGCGCCGGGGGTGTACTGGGTGCGCATGCCCATGCCGATGGCGCTGGACCACGTGAACCTGTGGCTGCTCGACGACGGCAACGCGTGGACGGTGGTCGACTGCGGGCTGAACAACGACGCCACGCGCGAGCTGTGGGACCAGGTGTTCGAGCAGCACCTGCAGGGGCGGGCGGTGCAGCGGGTGATCTGCACCCACATGCATCCGGACCACATCGGGCTGGCCGACTGGCTGTGCCGGCGCTGGCAGGTGCCGCTGCTGATGACCCAGGGCGAATACCTGAGCGCCCGCCTGATCAGCTCCGGGCTGGCGCCCACCACGACCGAAGGCATGCTGGAACATTTCCGCGCGCATGGCGCGGCGCCCCAGCACCTGGAGGACCTGGCCGCGCGGGGCAACATGTACATGCAGATGGTGCCTTCGGTGCCGCAGAGCTTCCGGCGGCTGGAGGCCGGCCAGCGGCTGCGCATCGGCGGCGCCGAGTGGCAGGTGGTCGAGGGCGGCGGCCACTGCCCCGAGCACGCCTCGCTGTGGTGCGCCGAGCATGGGGTGCTGATTTCCGGCGACCTGCTGCTGCCGAGGATTTCCACCAACGTGTCGGTGCACGCGATCGAACCCGAGGCCGATGCCCTCGGGCGCTACCTGCGCTCGCTCGAACGCTTCGACGCCCTGGACGCCCACACCCGGGTGCTGCCTTCGCACGGCCTGCCTTTCGTCGGCGTGCATGCGCGGGTGCGCCAGCTGCGCGAGCACCATGCCGAGCGCCTGGACCTGGTACTGCAGGCCTGCGCGCAGCGCCCGTTGAGCGCGGCCGAGCTGATCCCGCTGCTGTTCAGGCGCACCCTGGACAGCCACCAGCTGGGCTTCGCGCTCGGCGAGGCGATCGCCCATGCGCACCGCCTGTGGGCGATCGGCGCGCTGCGCCGGGACATCGATTCCGACGGCCGGATCCGCTTCGGCGCCGAGTCGGCCCAGCCCGCCCGCCTCGAGGCGCTGGCGCGCACGGCCGCCGGACTGAGCCTGCCGCTGGCCACCGCCTGAAGGCCCCGCGTGGCCCGCGGGCCACCACGCCACTACACTTGCGGCGCCGCTGCTGCCCGTAGCTCAGTCGGATAGAGCAACAGCCTTCTAAGCTGTGGGTCGGGGGTTCGATTCCCTCCGGGCAGGCCAAGGAAATCAACGGGTTGGGCGCCTCATTCCCGTGCGCGCCATGTCCCGACTCGGTAAGACCGTGGAACTTGCCGGCATCAGGCCGACAGCGCCGCCTTCCCAGCCGCGGCCACGCTCTGGGCATCGACCTGGAAGAAGCGCCGCAACGCAGCGCGGGTATCGCTTCGGCCGAAGCCGTCGGTGCCGAGCGTGCGGTAGCGCCGCCCGGCCGGGATACAGGCGCGCACCGATTCGGGCAGCGCGCGCACATAGTCGCTGGCGGCAATCACCGGCCCCTGCGTGCAGGACAGCAGCGTGTGCAGATGACCGGCTTCGCCGTGAAGCTCGCCGTCGCGCGCCAGTTCGCTCCAGCTGGTGATGCTGAGCACGTCGACGTCCATGCCTTCGGCCGCCAGCGTGTGCGCGGCCTGGAGGACTTCGGTGAGGATGGCGCCCGAGCCCAGCAGCGTGACACGCGAGCCGCCATCGGGCCCCAGGCGGGCGCAGCGGTAGGCGCCGCGCAGCACGCCTTCGGCCGCGCCCGCGGGCAAGGCGGACTGGGCGTAGTTCTGGTTCATCAGCGTCACGTAGTAGAAGACGTCACGCTGGTCGACCAGCATCTCGCGCATGCCGGCGTCGACGATGACCGCCAACTCGCCCGCAAAGGCCGGGTCGTAGGCCTTGCAGTTGGGAATGGTCGCGGCCACCAGGTGGCTGCTGCCGTCCTGGTGCTGCAGGCCCTCGCCGCCCAGTGTCGTGCGGCCCGAGGTGGCGCCCAGCAGGAAGCCTCGCGCACGCTGATCGGCCGCGGCCCAGATCGCGTCGCCGACGCGCTGGAAGCCGAACATCGAGTAGTAGATGTAGAAGGGCAGCATGGCCAGGCCATGCACGCTGTAGCTGGTGGCGGCGGCCGTCCAGCTGGCGATGGCGCCGGCTTCGCTGATGCCTTCCTCAAGGATCTGGCCGTCCAGCGCCTCGCGGTAGCTCAGCACCGAGCCGATGTCTTCCGGCGCATAGCGTTGGCCCGCACTGCTGTAGATGCCGACCTGCTTGAACAGGTTGGCCATGCCGAAGGTGCGGGCCTCGTCGGCCACGATGGGGACGATGCGCGGGCCCAGCTCGCGGTCCTTGAGCAGGCCACTGAGCATGCGCACGAAGGCCATGGTGGTGCTCATCTCCTTGCCGTCGGCCTGCAGCGCGAAGCCGGCGTAACGCGAGAGTTCAGGCACGGGCACGGCATGGCAGGCCGTCTCGCGCCGCGGCAGCGCACCGCCCAGTCGCTGGCGGTGCGCCTGCAGGTAGCGCATCTCCTCGCTGTCCGCGTCCGGCTTGTAGAAGGCCAGGCCGGTGGCCTGTTCGTTGCTCAGCGGCAGCTGGAAGCGGTTGCGGTATTCGATCAGGTCGGCCTCGTCCAGCTTCTTCTGGCTGTGCGTGGTCATCTTGCCCTGGCCGGCCTCGCCCATGCCGTAGCCCTTCTTGGTGTGGGCCAGGATCACCGTGGGCTGGCCGCGGTGCGCCGCCGCCGCCGCATAGGCGGCGTGGATCTTGACGATGTCGTGGCCTCCGCGCTTGAGCCGGTCGATCTGCTCGTCGGTCAGCCCCTGCGCCAAGGCTGCCAACTCGGGGCTCTGGCCGAAGAAGTGTTCGCGGTTGTAGCGTCCGTCCTTGGCGGCGAAAGTCTGCATCTGGCCGTCCACCGCGTCGGCGAAGGTTCGGGCCAGTGCGCCGCTGGCGTCGCGCGCGAACAGGCCGTCCCAGTCGCTGCCCCAGATCAGCTTGATCACGTTCCAGCCGGCACCGGCGAACAGGCGCTCCAGCTCGTCGATGATGCGGCCGTTGCCACGCACCGGGCCGTCCAGGCGCTGCAGGTTGCAGTTGACCACCCACACCAGGTTGTCGAGCCGCTCGCGCGCGGCGAGCGTCAGCGCGCTCATCGATTCGGGCTCGTCCATCTCGCCGTCGCCGAACACGCCCCAGACCTTGCGACCCTGGCAGTCCAGCAGCTGGCGGTGCGTGAGGTAGCGCATGAAGCGCGCGTGGTAGATGGAGCTGATCGGGCCCAGGCCCATCGAGCCGGTGGGGAACTGCCAGAAGTCCGGCATCAGCCACGGGTGCGGGTAGCTGCACAGGCCGCGCGCGCCCTGCGCGGGCGCGCTGAGCTCCTGCCGGTAGTGCATCAGGTCGGCCTCGCTCAGCCGGCCTTCGAGGAAGGCGCGCGCATACACGCCCGGCGCGCTGTGCGGCTGGAAGAACACCAGATCGCCGCGGTGCGCCGCGCTGCGCGCATGGAAGAAGTGGTTGAAGCCGACCTCGAACAGGTCGGCCGCGCTGGCGTAGCTGGCGATGTGGCCGCCGAGTTCGCCATAGGCCTTGTTCGCGCGCGCCACCATCGCCAGCGCGTTCCAGCGCATCAGCGAGGCCAGCCGCTCCTCGAGGGCCAGGTCGCCGGGGAACGGTGGCTGCGCAGCGGCGGGAATGGTGTTGATGTAGGGCGTATTGAGATCGGGCCGCCAGTCGAGCTGCTGGCTGCGCGCCAGGCGCACCAGTTCGTCGAGCATGAAGCGCGCGCGCGATGGTCCGCCATGCGCGGCCAGAGCGACGAAGGCCTCGCGCCATTCGGCGGTCTCGGCGGGGTCGGGGTCCAGGCCCAGGGCTTCGGGGAGGCAGATCATGCGCAGAATTCTAGGTAAGTGGGTGCGGCACGGGCTGCCGAATTTTTCCGCCACATCGCGCGATATCAGCAGAAAATGCTGCGGTACAGGTCAACGGCGCTATCCCATGGACAAGATCGATCTGCGCATCCTGCGCGAGCTGCAGCACGACGCCTCGCTGTCGAACGTCGAACTGGCGCGCCGCGTCAGCCTGTCGCCGTCGCCGTGCCTGGCGCGGGTGCGCGCGCTCGAGCGGGCCGGCGTGATCCGCCAGTACGTCGCGCTGGCCGATGCCGGGCGGTTGGGCCTGGGGCTCAACGTCTTCATCAACATCAGCCTGCGCACGCAGGGCAAGGACGCGCTGGCGCGCTTCGAGCAGCGCATCGCCGAACACGACGAAGTGATGGAGTGCTACCTGATGACCGGCGACTCCGACTACCTGATCCGCGTGGTCGTGGCCGACATCGCCGCGCTGGAGCGCTTCATCCTCGACCAGCTCACGCCCATCGCCGACATCGAGAAGATCCGCTCCAGCTTCGCGCTCAAGCAGGTCCGCTACAAGACGGCGCTTCCGCTGGGTTGAGGCTGCGGGCGGCATCGAGCGGCCGGGTCAGAGGTCGAGCACCAGGCGTTCGCCCGGTAGCCACATCTGCCATCGCGCCTCGGCCGCTGCAGGAAGGACAGTTTCCAGGACAGGCGGCTTCCGGCGCCGCGTCTAGGGATGCCGCGCCAGGCTCATAGGGCGCGACCAGGCCTGAGCGCTCCGTGGCAAGTCAAGGGCTTTCCCCACTGTATTAACCATACGTTCAATTTATATTGCATCGATGGCCGACTACACCATCGAATGCCTGCTGACCTGCGACAACCACCTTGGCGAGAGCCCGGTGTGGGACGTGCAGGACTGCTGCCTCTATTGGGTCGACAGCACCGGCCGACGTGTAGGCAAGCCGGCGCTATGGCGCTATTGCCCGCGCACGGGCGCACTGGCGCACTGGCGGGTCGATCGTGACGTCGGGGCGATGGCGCTGCGCGAGCGCGGCGGCGCCGTGTTGGCGCTGAACGACGGCTTCTACTTCTACGACTTCGCCTCTCACGCGCTCGACTGTGTTGCCCGCGTCGATGACGACACGACCCGCGCACGCCTGAATGATGGCAAGTGTGACCGTCGGGGCCGATTCTTCGCCGGTGGCATGGATGACAAGGAAGAACTCGGACTCTGCAGCCTGTGGCGTCTGGATGCCGACCTCAGCCTGCACCGGATCGATAGCGGCATCATCTGTTCGAATGGGCCCTGCTGGAGCCCGGACGACCGGCTCTTCTACTTCGCCGATACCTTCCAGCGCGAGATCTGGGCCTACGACTACGACATTGCGACTGGTGAGGCCCGAAATCGCCGTGTCTTCGCCTCGACCGCCCATGACAGCGGGTTTGCCGACGGCTCCACGGTGGATGCCGAGGGCTTCCTGTGGAATGCACAGGTGATTTCCGGGGACCTGATTCGCTATGCACCCGACGGCAGTGTCGACCGCAAGATCGGCATGCCGGTACGCAACATCACCAGCGTGATGTTCGGCGGCGACCGACTCGACGAGATCTACGTCACATCGATGGCGCGCGTGGCCCACCCGGCCGTACATGGCAACTTCGCCGTGCAGAGCCGGCCGCAGTTTGGCGCGGGAAGCCTGTTCCGAATCACCGGACTGGGTATCCGCGGCCTGCCCGAATCCCGCTTCGGTGGCTGATCGGCCACCCCAACTGACTCGCAAAACGAAAGGAGACGCATGAAGCCCGCTGAATTTGTCTATGAACGGCCGTCGTCCGTCGGAGCCGTGTTGGACCTTTTGGCGCAGGATGACGAAGGCACCAAGATCATCGCCGGCGGACAGAGTCTGGTGGCGATGATGAACTTGCGTCTGGCTCGCCCCGGTCGCCTCATCGACATCAACCGCCTGCCGGACCTGGACTACATCCGCCGCGATGGTGACGAAGTCGTGATCGGCGCGTTGGCCCGGCATGCCGATGTCAAGGCCTCTGCGCTGGTGGCGCGCTGCTGCCCGCTGATGCACATGGCCTACGAATGGGTGGCGCACAGTGCCGTCCGCAACCGTGGCACCCTATGCGGCAACCTGTGCCATGCCGACCCGGCCAGCGAAATGCCGGCCGTTGCGCTGGCTGTGGGCGCGACGATGGTGTTGCGAAGTCGGCGTGGCGAACGACGCGTCACGGCCTCGGACTTCTTTCAAGGCCTGTACACCACGGCCACACGTGCCGACGAGATGCTGGTCGAGGTAAGGCTGCCGGTGTCGCCGGCCGGACAGAAGGCCGGCTTCGCCGAAGTCAGCATGCGCAAGGGCGACTTCGCATGGGCATTGGCAGCGATCTTGATGTCGGTTTCCAACGGTCGGATCACGCAAGTGGCCATCGCCTGCGCCGGCGTCAGCGACCGTGCCCGTCGATTGCCCTCGGTGGAGCAAGCGATCACCGGCCAGAGCGCCGACCCGGCTACGTACGCGCGCGCTGGCGAGCTTGCTCGCGATGTCGTCAACCCCTTCGGAGATGTCGCTACGCCCGCCGAGTACCGCAAGGACCTCGTGCGTTCGCTCGTCGAGCGGGCGCTTGCCGGCGCGGTCTGAATCCGTCAACCCAAGCGCCTGGAGAAGCCATGACCACACACGCCGTTTCGCTGACCGTCAACGACCGCCAACGCGAGACAACGGTTCCCGCCCGGCTGCTGCTCAGTGATTTCTTGCGTCACACCCTTGGCATGCCGGGCACCCACGTCGGCTGCGAGCACGGCGTCTGTGGCGCATGCACCGTGCTGATGGACGGCCGCGCGGTGCGCTCGTGCCTCACGTTCGCGGTGCAAGCGGATGGCAGCCGGCTCACCACGGTCGAAGGCCTCGCCAGCGGAGCGCAACTGCATCCGCTCCAGGAAGCCTTCTGGGAAGAGCATGGCCTGCAATGCGGGTTTTGCACCCCCGGGATGCTGATGGCGGCGCACGAGCTGCTGAGCCGCAACCCCGATCCCAGCGATGACGAGATCCGCGAGGCGATCTCCGGCAACCTGTGCCGCTGCACAGGCTACATCTACATCGTCAATGCCATCCGCTCGGCCGCCGCCAAGTTGCGGGCAGCTGCTCCGGCTTCGGCCGCTTGAATCGAAGGGAGTCCCGATGAGCTCGCACCTGGAGACCAACATCCTGCCCCCCAGCCGGCAGCGCGAGCTGCCGGGGCAGCCCCGGAAATGGATCGGTCAGAGCATGAAGCGAGTCGAGGACCGACGCTTCCTGCTTGGCAAGGGCAACTACATCGACGATCACGCGGTGCCGCACATGGCGCACGCAGCGACCGTGCGCAGCCCGCATGCCCATGCACGCATCCTCTCGATCGATACGACCAAGGCCAGGAGCCTGCCGGGCGTGATCGGTGTCTACACCGGAGCCGACCTTTCCACCGTGGTCGACCCCTGCCCGAGCTTCGCGAGCCCTCCGGTGACCCAGCGCGCGATGGCGATCGACAAGGTGCGCCATGTCGGCGAGGTCGTGGCGGCGGTCGTGGCGGTCGACCGCTACGTGGCCGAAGATGCGGCCGAACTGGTGGAGGTCCAATACGAGGTTCTTCCAGCCAATGTCGACATCGAGAGGTCCCTGGAAGCAACCGGTGACGCTGTCATCCACCCGGCCGACCGGCCAGGCAACAAGGCCCATGACGAGTCGTTCAAGTTCGGCCCGGTGGATGATGACTTCGCACGCGCCGACCACATCGTCAAGCGGCGCCTGCGCTGGAAGCGCAGCAGCGCCCAAGCCATCGAGACCTGTGGCTGCATCAGCGAGTACAGCATCGTCGACGGCGGCTACACGGTTCATTGCAACACCAACTTCTCGAACTTCATCCCGTTCGTGATCGCAGGCTCTCTGCGCATCTCACCGACGGTGCTACGGATGCAGCCGATTGCGACCGGCGGCAGCTTCGGCTCGAAAGTGTTCATCCACAAGATCGTGATCTTGACCTCCGGCCTCGCGCGTCTGGCGGGGCAGCCGGTGAAGTACATCGAAGATCGACTGGAGCACTTCACCAACTCCGACTCGCACGGCAGCGACCGGCTCTATGACGCCGAGCTTGCGCTGGCCAAGGACGGCACGATGCTGTCGCTTCGCTTCGATGTCATCGACGACTATGGCGCCTATCTGCAGTTCGGGGTCGGCACGCATGGCAACGCGATGGCACAGGTCACGGGGCCCTATCGGATCGGCTCCTTCGGCATGCGCTTGCGAGCCGCGCTCACCAACAAGTGCCAGCAAGGACCGTACAGGGGCTTCGGCTCCGAGGTTACCAACTGGGTGCTGGAGCGTCTGGTGGATGCCGCCGCCGAAGAGCTGCGCATGGATCCAGTCGAGATTCGATTGCAGAACATGATCCAGCCGGATCAGTTCCCGTACATGATTCCGACCGGCAACATCTACGACAGTGGCAACTTCCAGCAGGTCTACAAGCAGGCGGCCGACCTCATCGGCCTCGCGGACTGGCGCAAGAAGGCCGCCGACCTGCGAGCGCAGGGCCGTTGCGTCGGTGTCGGAGTTGCAACCTGCCAGGAGCGCAGCGTCTACGGCCCGACCGAATGGTGGTCACTGAACAACCTCGCGACGCCCGGCTTTACGCTGACCAGCACGCCCGAAGGAATTTCGCTTCGCATCGATCCGGTCGGCAAGATCTTCGCCACGCTGCATTCGGTGTTCATCGGCAACAGCCCCGAAACCATCGTCACGCAGGTGCTGGCCGAACAATTCACCGTAGCGCCGTCGGACATCGTGGTGAGCTACTCGGACACGCATTCCGGCTTCAACGGCGTGGGCCCGCAAGGAAGCCGTTTCACCGCGATGATCACCGGCGCCTGCGTGAGCGCCAGCCACAAGATTCTGACCAAGCTCAAGCGCGTGGCCGGGCACTTGCTGGAAGCGGCCGAGGACGACCTGGAACTGCGCGAGGGCGCTGTGGCAGTCAAGGGAACGGACCGCAAGCTCAGCATTGCCGACATCGCCATGCAGGCCAACTTCTTCCGCCTGAACTTCCCCGACAAGCCGGAATTCGACAGCGGGCTGGAGACGACCGCCGTCTACGACCATCCGATCTCCACCTTGCCTCATCCTGAGCGCAAGCACCTGGGTGTCTTCTATCCGATGGTCGGCCACATCTGCCATATCGCGGTGGTGGAGGTCGATCCGGCGACCGGCAAGGTGGCGATCCTGGACTACGCCGCAGTGCACGACAACGGCACGATCATGAACCCCAAGACACTCGGAGGCCAAGTCCTGGGGGGCACCGCAAACGGCATCGGCACGACGCTGAGCGAAGAGTTCCTCTACGATGAAGAGGGGCAGTTCATCAACCCCAACTTTGCCGAATTCGCGATGCCGTCGGTGTGGGAGATGCCGGCCAACTTGAAGATCGATCATGTGGAGACACCCTCTCCCTACACCGAGTACGGCGTCAAGGGCGCGGGCGAAGGCGGGCGCTTGGGCGCGCCATCGGCGCTGAGCAGCGCGATCGACGACGCGCTGCAGCGCTATGGGGTGAAGGTGCAGCAGATCCCCGTTCGGCCGTCGACGTTGCGCGCAATGATTCGCGCCAGCGGCAAGTAGGGCCGGCGATGACGTCGCAGCGGAAGGTCATCATCACTTGCGCGGTGACCGGGGCGATCCATACGCCGTCGATGTCATCGCATCTGCCCATCACGCCGCAGCAGATCGCCGACGAGGCAGTGGCCGCGGCGGAGGCCGGCGCGGCGATCCTGCACCTGCACGCGCGCGACCCTGCCACCGGGCGCCCCGACCAGACGCCGCAGGCCTTTGCGCGCTTCCTTCCCCAGATCCACCGGCGCACCGACGCCGTCATCAATCTCACCACCGGGGGCAGTCCGTACATGCTGGCGAGCGAGCGTGTGCAGCCGGCCGCCATCTTCAAGCCGGAAGTGGCGTCGTTGAACATGGGGTCGATGAACCTTGGCCTGTACCCCATGCTGGCGCGCTTCAAGACATTCGTTCACGACTGGGAGCATGGTCATCTCGAGGCAACGCGTGACCTGGTGTTCAAGAACACCTTCGCCGATATCGAGATGATTCTGTCGACCTGCAGCGAAAGTGGCACGCGCTTCGAGTTTGAGTGTTATGACACGGCGCATCTGTACAACCTGGCGCATTTTGTCGACCGCGGCCTCGTCAAGGCACCCTTCTTCATCCAGACGGTGTTCGGCCTGCTCGGTGGCATCGGTGCGCATGGCGACGACGTGGCGCACATGCGTCGCACCGCGGATCGCCTGTTCGGAAGCGACTACCAGTGGTCGGTGCTGGGTGCCGGCAAGGCGCAGATGCGGGTGGCGGCGATGTCGGCGGCGATGGGGGGCCACGTGCGCGTTGGCCTGGAGGATTCGTTGTGGGCCGGGCCCGGCCGGTTGGCTCGCAGCAACGCACAGCAGGTCGAGATGGCTCGTGGCATCATCGAGAATCTGGGACTGACTGTTGCCAGTCCGGCAGAGGCACGCGAACTGCTGGCGCTCAAAGGGCGCGCCAGCGTAGCCATTTGAACCGGCGCGGCTGCGCCACGGATCCGATGTCCACCCAGTGATGCTGCCCAAGATGCAAGCCAAGGCGCCGCTGCCCGAGCGTGCTGCGGCCAAGCCAAAGCGCGCCGGCCGCCCCCCGGGTCGCCACCCGGACGAAACGAGGGAACGGATTCTCGACGTGGCCGAGGAGCTCTTTGCCAACAACGGCTACGACGGCACCTCCTTGCGTGACGTGGCGCGTTCAGCAGATCTGCAGACCGCGGCGATCGGGTACCACTATCGGACCAAGGAGGAGTTGTTCGATACGGTAATCCGCCGTCGCGCGGCCGTGATGACCGAATGGCGCAAGCGCATGCTTGCCGAGATGCGGCAGCGCCATGGCGACGCGGCGATTCCGTTGGACGCGCTGGTGCGCGCCTATGTTCAGCCGTTTTACGAGTCCGCCAGCCACGGCGACGCGGGCTGGCGCCATTACGCCGCGTTGATGGGACGGCTGGCGAACTCGCCGCTGGGTACCTCGGTCATTGCCCGCCACTACGACGCAACGGCGCGCGACTACATCGACGAGTTCCTGCGCTCGCTGCCAAGCGTGCCTCGACCTGCGGTCATCGACGGCTTCACCTTCATGGTGGCTTCCATGCTGGCGTTGTGTGCCGACACCGGCCGTGCGCAGCAACTGTCCGGCATCCGGGGTGACGAACGCCCGTTGGATGAACCGTTCAGCAACTTGGTGACTTTCCTGGTCTCGGGCTTCATGGCACTGCCGGCCGAGCCTTCGAAGCGCGGCCGCCCCGCGAGGACCGGAAGGCACCCTCCCTTGACCAGCCCATGAACTCACCCGACACCGAAACGGTTGCGAGCATCCGCAGCGTGGTGACACCCGCACTTACGGCTCGCGCCCTGGCCGACGACGATGCCGAGCAGTTGCCGCAGATGTTCGCCACGCCCTTCATGATCGCGTTCATGGAGCGCGCATGTGCGAAACTGCTGGCACCGCTGCTGGATCCGGGCCAGTTGTCGGTGGGCGCGCGCATCGAAGTGGCACACCTCGCTCCCACGGCGGTTGGCGCGGTCGTGACCTGCAGTGCGCGGTTTGTCGAGGTTCAGGGGCCTCTTTACTGGTTCGAGGTCTGGGCCGAAGACGACCGGCGGCGAATCGGCAAGGGCCGAATTGCGCGCGCGATCGTTGTCGAAGCGGACTTGGCAGCGCGAGCAGGCGCTTGAGGCGTGTCGCGTGCTGAACTTCCCCCAAGGCGCTGACCGCTCTATGCTGGCGTGTCGGACGCGCATTCCCAGCGGCAGCGTTGGCGATGTGCTCGAGGTGCGGTCTGCGGGGTAGGCGCCCCGCACCTGTCCCGATCGCGCTTCGATCCGCCCCTTGTGCGAGGAGACATCGATGCCTGTCACCGGACTAGACCACTATTTCGTTCGGGTCCATGACCTCGAACGGTCCAGGCGCTTTTATTGCGACGTGCTGGGATTCGAAGTGATGCCCAGGCCCGATCTGCCGTTTCCAGGCTACTGGCTCGGCGTGGGTGGGAGGGTGCAGGTCCACATGGGGCCGCACGGCATCGAGAACTCGGAACTCTACTACCTGGGCTCGCATGCGGACTCGGCGACCAGCAACTCGGGCGTCGTTGACCACATCGCCTTTCTCGCGGTCGATCCGCAGTCCGTCGACGCTCGACTTCAGGCGATGGGTGTCAGGGCTCGCAAGCGCTTTCTGCCAGCGTTCGGGCTCTTTCAGATCTTCGTCCACGACCCGGACGGCCTCACGATCGAGCTCAATTTCCCCGGTATCACGAGCGAACCGTCCTGGGTGACCGAGGCCGAGAACTATGCCGACATGCCGCGCGTCGTGACCCGATCGGTCTGAGTCGATCGACTCGGCGCCGCATTCACAACTACGGGGGCACATCGCCGCCTGGGCTCCCGCAGCGACCGGCTGCATGCACGCCGTCGCGCACCAGGTCGGTCCGCCAAGCCTTCTCGTTCGAAGGACGGCTGTGTGGCTCTTCGTTCGTTGACGGCCACGACCGCTGGCCGGCGACAATGAGGGATGGTGTTCAAAAGAGCCGTACTGCCCCTGGCGCCGTGACGATGCGGCCAAGACAATGGGCCCATGAAACAAGCAGTGACCGCTCAGGGTCGACACCATCGGGCCGCGAGCGCTGCAAGCTGTTGCTCATGGGACCGCTGATGTCGGCGACCGCAATGCTTGAGCTTGCAGACTTCGGGCAGATCGCGGTCATCGTGCCCAAGCAGGTGCGTGCCGTGTCCGGGGCCTGATCAGCGCAATGGCACCCGGGTGTGGACGCATCCTGATCACGTCCCGCGAGCCCCTTGGCGCGCCGCGACCAGTGCAGCGACGTCCAGCCGGCCCATCCCCATCATGGTCGTGAACACCCTCTGGCGGGCAGCCGGGTCGGGATCGGCCAGGCCCTCGAGCAGCGCGGAGGGCGTGATCTGCCACGAGACGCCCCAGCGATCCTTGCACCAGCCGCAGGCGCCTTCGCTGCCGCCGTTCGCCACAAGCGCATCCCAGTAGCGGTCGGTCTCGGCCTGGTCCGCGGTCGTGACCTGGAACGAAAAGGCTTCGCTGTGCCGGAACGCGGCGCCGCCATTCAGACCCATGCATGCCATGCCGAGCACTGTGAACTCGACGACGAGCACGTCGCCCCGCTGCCCGCCCGGGTAGTCGGCCGGCGCATGGCGGATCGCCTCGACGGAACTGGCCGGGAAGGTCCGCGCATAGAAGTTCGCTGCCGCCTCGGCGCCATGGTCGTACCAAAGGCACACCTTGGCCCTAGCCTTGCGCAGGGCGGTATCGGTCAGGGGTACGGCAGTTTCCATGGATGATCAGGTCCCCACGCCTGACGGACATGCCCCGAATTGTGGCCCCGCTAACCGTGCGCGGTCTAGGGAATCCATCCAAAGACCTGGCACGCGCGCGGTGGCGCGCCGTGGCGAACCAGCTTCGCGAGCGCTTCCCGAAGCTCGGGGCCTTGATGGACGTTGCCGACCACGACGCGCCGGCCCTCCCGATGCGCCGACCGCCTGTCCTGCGGCGATGCGAGACGTCAAGTCGCGGGCAAGCCGCGGTGGGGCCGCGCGCTTTCACGCAGCCCCGGTCGGGAGCGCCCTTGCGCCGGCGCATGACGCCGCCAGGCCCGGGTCCGACGATGCCGGCGACCGCTGCACCATGGCGGTTGCTGACACGGGCAGCGCCCAGTGGCTGCTTCGGCCGAGGAGTCGACGTCCCCCGCGGGGATTTTCGCAGTGGCGACACG
>JAKBBQ010000283.1 GCA_021808405.1 Pseudomonadota bacterium
CTGGTCAAGCGCCACGGCAAGGAGCTCGCCGGCTACGGCGTGGTCGCGCAATCCTTCCGCGAAGGCGCGCAGCAGCTGCAGGCGGCGGCCAGCGAGGTGCAAAAGGCCATCCACCCGCTGATGCTGGTTTCCATGCAAGTCCTGAGGGACGCGACACAAGTCCGCAAGTTGTTGCTGCTGCCCCGGTTCACGAGCCGCCACCTGCCGCATCTGGCGGCCACGCTCGACGCCCGGCGCGCCTGCCAGGCGGAGCAGAGCCAGCGCGCAGGCGCACGTTTGCGCAGCGCGCTGGATCGCTTCGCAAGCGTGGTTGCCGAGTTGGAATACGTGGTCGTGAACGGCCACATCGAAGCCGCGCTCCAAGGCGGCGCGCGTGCCCAGCTGGCCCAGGTATCGGCCGACATGGAAATCGCGGTGGCGCAGGTCAGCGAGCTGTTGCGCCACTATGTACAACACGTCGAGCCCATCCTGCCATGAAAGCTCACAAGTTCTACTCCGAGGGAGCGCACCACTGGTATGTGGTGCACGACCAGCAGGAGCCACGGGTCATCGACTCCTGCGTCTACGCCTGCCAGGTCGGCGACCACACGCTGCTTTGCGACCCGGGCGGCGCCGAGGTCTTCCCGCAGGTTTTCGCCGCGCTGGTCGACGTCTTGCCGCCGTCAACCGTCGAAGCGGCCTTCCTGAGCCATCAGGACCCGGACGTCGGATCGAGCCTTCCGCTGTGGGCGGCCTGCAACGGCCAGATCACCTGGTATGCCTCCCGCCTGTGGATCGGCTTCATTCGGCACTACGGAGCCCTCGAAGCCAAGCTCGAAGGCATACCCGACGAGGGCATGGAGCTCGCGCTGGGCGGCGCCGCGCTGCAGGTGATCCCGGCGCACTACCTGCACTCCTCGGCCAACTTCCACCTCTACGACCCCGGCGCCAAGGTGCTGTTCAGCGGCGACGTGGGCGCCGCGCTGCTGCCGCAGGGGCACGATCCCTTTGTCGGCCGCCGTGAGGTCGATTCGCCCAAGGCCTTCGACGAACACATCCGTTATGCCGAGTATTTCCATCGCCGCTGGATGCCCAGCAACCAGGCCAAGCGCGACTGGTGCGAGCGGGTGTCGAAACTGGATATCGATTTCCTGTGCCCGCAGCACGGCGCGATCTACACCGGCGAGAACGTGCGGCG
Organism: Pseudomonadota bacterium; assembly: GCA_021808405.1. Classification (GTDB taxonomy): domain Bacteria; phylum Pseudomonadota; class Gammaproteobacteria; order Burkholderiales; family Burkholderiaceae_C; genus Thiomonas_A. Next base: position 1,178 of record JAKBBQ010000283.1, read on the forward strand.
TTTCATCGACTGGTTCGGCGCACTGGCAGTCGGCTCGGCCATCGCCGAGCGGTGATGCCAAGGCTGTCCGAACCCCCTCGCCGACCCTACACAGGGTCCGTCTGTGCGCAACCCTCTCCGTTCACGGAAAACCAACCATGACCAGTGTCTTGCACGAAGTCGACGAGCGCTCCCACCTTGCCGGCACAAACAAGTTCGAATTGCTGCTGTTCAGGCTCGGCAAGGATGCCGACGGTCAGCGCGAGATCTTCGGCATCAACGTGTTCAAGGTGCGCGAGGCATTGCTCATGCCCGGGGTCACGAAGATGCCCGGCGCTCCCCGGCATGTGCTGGGCGTGGCCAACATCCGCGGCCAGATCATTCCGGTCATCGATCTGCCCGCGGTGATCGGGTATACGCCCAGCAAACTGGGCATCCTGGTCGTCACCGAGTACGAGCGCTCGATGCAAGGCTTCGCGGTCGAGGAGGTCGAGGAGATCACGCGTCTCGAATGGAGCCGGGTGTTGTCGGCGGAGGCCCATGCGGTGGGCGGGATGGTCACCAGCATCGCGCGCCTCGACCCGCAGCCCGAACACAGTCGTCTGGCCCTGGTGCTGGATGTCGAGCAGGTGCTGCGGGACGTACTACCATCGCGCGTCCCCGACGTCGACGCGACCAGCGAGGTCGGGCCACGGCTCGAGCTGCCGCCGGGTGCGGTCGTGCTCGCGGCCGATGACTCCTCGGTTGCCCGCAGCCAGATCGAGAAGGTCCTGCAAGCCCTCGAGGTGCCGTACGTGATGGCCAAGACGGGCAAGGAAGCGTGGGACAGGCTGCAGGCTTTCGCCAGCCAGGCTCGCGCCGAGGGCGATCGAGCCCGGCGCAAGGTCGCCGCGGTGTTGACCGACCTGGAGATGCCCGAGATGGATGGCTTCACCCTCACCCGCAACATCAAGTCCGACGACCGCTTCCGGGACATCCCGGTGATCATCCACTCCTCGCTCACCGGCCAGGCCAACGAAGATCATGCCCGCGGAGTCGGCGCCGAAGGCTATGTGGCCAAGTTCGTGGCGCAGGAACTGGGCGCGGCGCTGCAGCGGGCGATCGCGGCGGCGCGCTGAGCGCCGGCTCCGCGTTGGCCCGGCACACACCGATGCTCAAGCGCTGGTCCACCAAGGACGTTCCGGCCCATGCCGCGCGGGACTATTGGATCGCGCTGATGCGCGAGCTCATTTTCAAGGCGCCGATCGACCTGCCTGAAGATTCCAGCCTCGAAGCCGAATACGCCCAGGCCAGCTGCGGGGTTCTGCGGGTCGGTTGGGTCGACTCCCCCGCGCGGCGGGTCATCCTTCCGGCAGCCGCGACCGAATCGATCAATCCACGCGGAGATGTCCAGATCACCCTCATGGACACCTCGGCGTGGAGCCTGGTCAAAGGGCGAGCGCAATGGCGCCTGGGGCGTCGCGACCTGCTGATCGCCAATCCCCATTCGGCCTTCGACTTGCGGCGCGAGCAACGCACCCGCACAACCTGCGCGTTCGTTCCCAGGGCCTGGCTCAGCAGCTGGCTTCCGGGCCTGGACCTTGAAGACCCGGTGATCCTCGGCGCCGAGGCGGGCTGGGGCAAGGTCTTGTCCGCGCTGCTCAGCGAAATCACCCCTGAGCGCGTTGCCGTGCTCGCCGGGCAGGCGCAGCTGCTGGATCTGCAGCTGGGAAGCCTGCTCGCCCTGGCCTTCCACGAGCGCGATCCGCGGCACAACCTGGTGCTCGAGGCCAGCAAGCTGCTGCTGGTCGCCAAATCCTGCATTCGGCGCAGATTCGGGGAATGCGGGCTGACCGCTGCCGATGTCGCGGCGGAGTCCGGAATGTCGGAACGAACCCTGCGACGGGTCTTCGCCTTGCACGACGAGTCCTTTGCGGAGACTCTGAACGCCGAGCGCATGGCGGCAGCCCATCGACTCGTGAGCGACAGGAACTACCTGAAGCTTTCGATCGCGGCCATCGCCCGGCGCGTGGGCTTTGGCGATGCGTCGCATTTCATTCGCAAGTTCAAGCAGACCTTCGGCATGACTCCGCTGGCGATGCGCAGGCAGGCCTGTGCGGGTCATCCGGATCCGGCTTGCGAGGCCGTGCACGAGCGCCTCGAATGACCCTGCCTCCTGGCTGGGGGTTGCTGCGCCACGCGAAGGACCGTACCGGTCGGGGGTGCATTCCACCCCTCGCCAGCACCTCGCTCACCGCGACTGGCGGCCGCCCGCTGCGCATCGCATGCGGCGATCCAGCGCTGCCGCGCGCGCTCGCTCGACTCGAGCGCAGGACCTGCGAGTGTGCGAGCCTGTTGGCTCGGCCTGCCCCTTTTCAGGTTATGCTCCGCTCCCATGAACACGAATCGTTCGTATTACGATTATTCTGGGAGAAGCGGGATGCCCGCAACCACTCGCTGCCTGGTCGTCGCTCTCGCGGTGCTGTGCGCCAGCTGCTCGGCCGCCGCGAGCGCGCGGTCCTGCGATGTCGACGACTACATCACCAAGGCCATCGGAATCGAGGAGCCGTGGATCGAGAACGCCGGCTACCTGTACGCCCAGGCCGGCGGCAGTCCGCAGGCTCTCACGCTGGCACCCGAGATCGAGGCCCGATTCAGCGAGCGCGTCGGCATGGAGCTGGACCTTCCGGGCTATACCGCCCAGGCACCGCTGGGCAGCGGCAGCGGCGCCTTCGGGCCGCTGGCCGCCGGGCTGAAGGTCGCTGCGCTGCACGAGTGCGCGATGGACCGCGGCAGGGCCACGTTGCTGAGCGGCGAGATCGAGGGGCAGTACTGGGCCGACCCGCGCCCCGCGGTGCTGCCCGACGAAGGCAACTCGGTCACCGCGCAGGTGATGTGGGCGCAGCTGTGGTACCCCTGGTTCACCCAGGGCGAAGCGGGCTACACCCGGGCCATCGGCTCGGGCGTGACCGGCGGCTGGTTCCTGAACACCTCCCTGGGCCAGGCGCTGGGCAGCGCCTGGTCGGTGCAACTCGAGGTGGCGCTGGACAACCAGTTGCGCCTGGAAGGCGGCCGCCGCGGAATCGAAGGCAGCGTGATGCCGCAGATCGCCTACCGCGGCTCACCGAGGTGGCTGGTCGCGCTGGGCGAGCAGGCCTCGGCCCAGCAGCGCGCGCCGGGTCTGCAATGGACCACCTGGCTGATGCTGGAGCGCGAGTTCGGGCCGTGAAGCGCGCGGCAGCCGAGCGGGGGGGGGGG
>JAKBBQ010000284.1 GCA_021808405.1 Pseudomonadota bacterium
AGCTACGCGCCGCCGCGCGCGGCTGACGCGGCGCCGGCAGGCGCCTGCCTACAATGGCGGGCATGTCCGGAAATACCCTAGGTCTGCTGTTTGCCGTCACCACCTTCGGCGAATCCCATGGCCCCGCGATCGGCTGTGTGATCGACGGCTGCCCGCCGGGCATGGAACTGTCCGAGGCCGACATCCAGCCCGAGCTCGATCGGCGCCGCCCGGGCACCTCGCGCCATGTCACCCAGAGGCGCGAGGACGATCGCGTGGAGATCCTCTCCGGGGTGTACGAGGGGCGGACCACCGGAACGCCCATCGCGCTGCTCATCCGCAACCGGGACCAGCGCAGCAAGGACTATGCCGAACTGGTCGACACCTTCCGCCCCGGCCATGCCGATTACAGCTACTGGCGCAAGTACGGGCTGCGCGATCCCCGCGGCGGAGGCCGCTCGTCGGCGCGGCTGACCGCGCCGCTGGTGGGCGCCGGCGCGGTGGCGCGCAAGTGGCTGCGCGAGCGGCACGGCATCGTGGTGCGCGGCTGCATGCAGCAGCTCGGCGAGCTGCCGATCGCGCTGCGCAGCTGGGACGATGTGGGGGACAACGCCTTTTTCGCTCCCGACCGGGAGATGGTGCCCCGGCTGGAGGCGTACATGGACGCGCTGCGCAAGGCCGGGGACTCGTGCGGCGCGCGCATCTATGTCGAGGCCTGCAACGTTCCGCCGGGGTGGGGCGAGCCGTTGTACGACCGCCTGGACGCCGACATCGCCCACGCGATGATGGGCCTGAACGCGGTCAAGGGGGTGGAAATCGGTGCCGGCTTCGCCAGCGTGTCCCAGAAGGGCAGCGAACACGGCGACGAGCTGACCCCGCAGGGCTTCGCCGGCAACCATGCCGGCGGGGTGCTCGGCGGCATCAGCACCGGGCAGCCGGTGAGGGTGTCGATCGCCCTCAAGCCCACTTCGAGCATCCGCCTGCCGCGGCGCTCGGTCGACCGCAGCGGGCAGCCGGTGACCGTGCAGACCCTGGGTCGCCATGACCCCTGCGTGGGGATTCGCGCGACTCCGATCGCCGAAGCGCTGCTGGCCGTGGTGCTGATGGACCACGCACTGCGCCAGCGCGCGCAATGCGCGGACGTGCGCCACGCGGTGGCGCCGCTGCCCGGCAGCGCCGGCTGAAGCCCGCTGCCGGCCGCCGCGGGGTGCGGCGAAGTCGTCGAGCAAGCCGGGAACTTCGCGGCCGGTCACGGGTCAGATGATCCATGGCCCCGCGAGCGCCGCTTGGCTCCAGGCGGCGCGGCGGGCATTTCCCTTCGGGTTGCGGCTGAACGCGCAGGTGCAGGCGCAGGTGCAGGTGCAGGTGCAGGTGCAGGTGCAGGTGCAGGCGCAGGTGGGGTACAGGTGCAGGCGCGCGGCTGGGGTGCTTCGACCGTTGCGTTCGCATGCCCGCCCGCCGCGCGTCGGCCGCGCCGGCCTGCGCGCAGCTCCATCGCCGTGCGCAGCTGCAGCCCGATCCACCGCCAGGAGATCGCGATGCAAAAGGTATCCGAAGTCATGAGCCGCGACGTGCGTCATGTCGCCCCGGCCGAGCGCCTGCGGCGCGCCGCGCAGATGATGCGCGAACTCGACGTCGGTGCGCTGCCCGTGTGCGACGGCGAGCAACTGGTCGGCATGGTCACCGACCGCGACATCGTCGTGCGCGGCACCGCGGCCGGGCTCGGCCCCGACGACGCCTGCGTGGCCGACGTGATGAGCGAGGGCGTGCGCTGGTGCTTCGAGGACCAGACCGTCGAGGAGGCGATGCGCCAGATGGCCGACAGCCAGGTGCGGCGCATCCCGGTGGTCTCCGACGAGCGCCAGCGCCAGCTGGTCGGCATGGTCGCGCTGGGAGACCTGGCGATGCGACCCGACGAGCCCGTCGCGGACTCGCCCGCGGCGCAGGTGCTCCAGGAGGTCTCGGCACCGCCTCGCTCCCAGCCCTGACGCAAGCCGTCCCGGCCCCTTCGGTATCGACGCGGTTGCACGGCCGGCTGCGCATCGCTGCGCGGGCGCCGCCGCCGCGCAAGGAGAAACCCATGGCACTGGACTTGTATGCCGCAGGCGGCACCCCGCTCGAGCAGCAGCTGCTGAACTGGCGCGACCTGGCGTGGCTGCCGATCAGCAAGCTCGACGACCATGCCTTCACCCGGGTGCGCGTGCTGTTGATGTCGGCGCTGGAGGCGCAGGCGCTGCAGCTGGCGCACGCGCTGGCGCCGTTCGAGCCCGGGCTCGGCGAGGCTCTGGCCAGGTTGCGCCGGGTCGAGTTGCAACAGGCGCTGGCGGTGCGCTCGTTGCTCGGGGTCGACCACTCGTCGCTGGAGCTCGCGGTCGCTCACAAGCAATGCGCGGTCGAGGTCGGCGCCGCGCTCGCGCAGCGCGAGGGCGACACCGCGGTCGGTGCGGCGCTGCGGTTCACCGTCGTCGAGGACCTCGACCATCTGTACCGCCTGGCTGCCGCGCTGGACCGGGTCGAAGGCAAGGACGCGAACAACATCCTGCAAGGCCACACCGCCATCGCGTGCGGTCGCCCGACCATCCTGCAGCATCGTGCCGCGCAGGACGACCTGCTGCGGCGCAGCCCGGCCGGCGCGCTGGCCGCGCCCGCCAGCGTGCACCTGCTGACCATGCTGGGCTGCGCCGGCGGTGACGTCGAGTACTTCGGTCGCGAGGCCGCGCGCCAGGCCGACCCCGTGGTGCGCCAGCTCTACGCCGAAATCGCCTGCGTGGGCGAGCAGCACCGGAGCCACTACGCATCGCTCTTCGAGCCCGGCCCGAGCCCGCTCGGCCGCCTGCTGCTGCAGCAGGCAGCCGAGGCGCTGGCTTACCACGCCTGCGCGCAGCAGGAGGGCGAGCCGCGGGTGAAGGCGCTGTGGGAGCGCATGCTGGACTTCGAGATCGGCCAGTTCCAGTTCGTCGCCGACCTGCTGCGCAGTCGCGATCGCGAGGACCCGCAGCGGCTGATCGGCCGCGACCTCGATACGCCGCTGGCCTTCGCCAGCCAGCGCGAGTTCGTGCGACAGGTCCTGCGCGACCAGATGGACCTCAGCTGCGCGGGCGGCGTCTACGTATCGCGCAGCCAGGAGAGCCGGCTCACCCGCGACTGGCGCGCCCGCGTGAATGCCGAGGGCTCGCCCAGCGAGGCGCTGGCCGCCGGCTACGCCTGGTACCCCGGAACCGAACTGGCCAGGTGGCACCCGGGCACGGGCCGGCCCGCCGCCATGGCCTCGGCCTGAGCCGCGGCAACCCTCGCCGCATGCCCGGCTCGCCCCGCAGGCCGTGCAGGACGCGGGGCGGGCAGCGCATGCCTTCCCGAAGCCTTGTGTCCTGGAGCCTGCGATGAAACCCCAGCAATCCCGAATCGGCGGCAACCGAACCGGAGTCCAGATGTCCCCACTGGACACGCGGGAGATGAACCACCACGGCGAGCGGCCGCTGCCGCCGCCCGCGCACGCACCGGTCGCCGCGGCGCTGTCCGACATGCGCGCGCGCTACGTGGCCGAGGCGCCGCCGTTGGGCTCGTTGCCGCCGCCGGCCACGGTCCGAGGGGTGCTGCAGGCCGGGGCGGCGCTGCTGGCGGGCAACAGCCCGCAGCTGCTGCTGGACAGGTTGGGCGAGCGCCTGGCCTTCGAGCGCAGCTCGGCGCGGCTGTACGACAGCCTGGTCGCCAAGCTGCGCGCGACCCAGGGCGACGACGGCGACGAACTGCTGCCGATGGAACTGGTGCTGCGCATTCGCGACCAGGAAGTCGAGCATTTCGCGCTGCTCGCGCGCGCCATCGATCGCCTGGGGGGCGACAGCACCGCGCAGACGCCGGGTGCCGACCTGGCCGGAGTCGAATCGGCTGGACTGCTGCAGGCCGTCGCCGACCCCCGCACCTCGGTGCTGCAGTCGCTGCATGCGGTGCTGGTCGCCGAAATGGCCGATCACCATGGCTGGGAACTGCTGTTCGCGCTGGCGGCCGCGCAGAAGCGCGACTCGCTGCAGATCGACTGCCAGCTCGCCGCGCAGCAGGAGGCCCAGCACCTGCAGTACGTGAAATCCTGGATCGAACGCCATACCTTGGGCGCGCCACTGGCCTGGCAGGGAGCTTGATGGGCCGCGACCCCGGCGCGGCCTCGTCGGGCGCCCGGCGTGCCTGGGCGGCGGCATGGCTGGGCGCGGTCGCCTGGGCGCCGGCCGCGCGGGTCGCAGGGCAGCCGCCCGCGCAGCGGGGCGTCAAGCCGGGCAGCGCGCCCACCACAGCGTGGTGGCGGCGGTGAAGCTGCAGTCGGCTTCGACCTGCAGTCCTTCGCGCACTTCCCGGGGCGCGCCCTGCAGCAGGCGCCGGATCGCCTCCACCATCGG
>JAKBBQ010000285.1 GCA_021808405.1 Pseudomonadota bacterium
CGGGTGGGTGATCACCCGGTCGGGCCAGGTGCGGTCTTTCAGGCCCACCGGGGGCATCGATCGGTATTTGGTCTGGGGGTTTTTCAACATGGCGGCAATCTCCGGCGATTCGGGTGTTCGGGGGTTCGGCAACGCTGCCGCGGCCGTTGCGGCCAGGCGCCGCGGGCGCGGCAGCATCGGCAGGGTCGGTTGCTGGCACCGGCCAGCGCGGGCTGCCGCGGGCGGCAGCCGGGGGCGAGGGAAGGTCAGCTGCGCGCCGGGCGCAGTCGCCGCTCGACGTCGACGCGCAGCAGCCGCAGCATCAGGCCGCGCTGCCAGGCCGCAAGCGCCCCGGCCGAAGTCTGGCGGCAGGAGCCATGCACGCTTGTCGGGTTCCGAACCATGGTCCGCCAACAGTAGCAAAAAGCCGTCGCGCAGTCAATCGACCGCGCCGGGGACCGGCCCCCGGGCAGCCCCCCAATCAGCCCCCCAATCAGCCCAGCAATCGGCCGCGGCGAACCCGCATGGAGCGCAAGTCCCCGGCGCTCAGGCTGCCCGCGCCGCGGCCCGGCCGCGCCTCGGCGGGGTCGGCAGGCAGCGCCTGGCCGCGCTGCCAGGCGCTGGCCGTGGCATGGCTCTGGGCGTGGCAGATGGCCAGGCCGAGGGCATCGGCGGCGTCCGGGCCGGGCTCGCCGGGCAGTCCCAGCAGGCGCGTGACCATCTGCTGCATCTGGGCCTTGGTCGCGCGGCCATGGCCGACCACGGCCTTCTTCAATTGCAGCGCGGTGTATTCGGCCACCGGCAGGCCGCAGGCCACCAGCGCGGCGATCGCCGCGCCGCGCGCCTGCCCGAGCAGCAGCGTGGACTGCGGGTTGACGTTGACGAACACGATTTCCACCACCGCGACGTCGGCGGCGGCCTCGCGCGCCACCGTGCTCACGCCCTCGAACAGGCTGCGCAGGCGCTCGGGCAGCGCGCCGCCGGCGACCCGGATGGCGCCGCTGGCCTGGTAGTGCAGCCGCTGCCCCTGCGCCTGCAGCACGCCGTAGCCGGTGACGTTCAGCCCGGGGTCGATGCCGAGGATTCGCATGCTGGCGCCGGCCGTGCCGCTGCTCAGTGGCGGAAGTGCCGCATGCCGGTGAACACCATCGCCAGGCCATGCTCGTCGGCGGCGGCGATGACCTCGGCGTCGCGCACCGAACCGCCGGGCTGGATCACCGCCCGCGCGCCGGCCTGCGCCAGCACGTCGACTCCGTCGCGGAAGGGAAAGAAGGCGTCGGAGGCGACCACGCTGCCGGCCACCTGCAGGCCGGCGTTGGCCGCCTTGATGGTGGCGATGCGCGTGGAGTCGACCCGGCTCATCTGGCCGGCCCCGACCCCCACGGTGCGCCCGCCGGCGGCGAACACGATGGCGTTGGACTTGGTGAACTTGGCGATCTTCCACGCGAAATGCAGGTCGGCCATCTCGGCGTCGCTGGGAGCGCGCCGGGTCACCACCTTCAGCGCCGCCTCGTCGAGCAGCGCGTCGTCGGCGGTCTGCAGCAGCCAGCCCGAGTTCACCCGCTTGGCGTCCAGCCTGGCCGCCGGCGCGGCGTCGCCGGGATCGATGGCCAGCACCCGCAGGTTGGCCTTGGCGCCCAGCACGGCCAGCGCCTGCGCGGTGTAGCCCGGAGCGATGAGGACCTCGACGAACTGCCCGCTGACCGCCCGCGCGGCTGCCTCGTCGACCTCGCGGTTGAACGCGATGATCCCGCCGAAGGCCGAGGTCGGGTCGGTCGCGAAGGCGGCACGATAGGCGGCCTGCGGGTCGGCGCCCAGCGCGGCGCCGCAGGGGTTGGCGTGCTTGACGATCACGCAGGCGCAGGTGTCGAAGGCGCGCACGCATTCCCACGCCGCGTCGGCGTCGGCGATGTTGTTGTAGGAAAGCTCCTTGCCCTGGACCTGGCGCGCCAGCGCCAGCGAACCGGCAGCGGGCTGCAGGTCGCGGTAGAAGGCGGCGTCCTGGTGCGGGTTCTCGCCGTAGCGCAGGTCCTGCAGCTTGACCAGGCTGAGGTTGAACTGCTGCGGCCAGCGCCGCGCCTGCGGTTGCGCCTGGCCGTCCTGCCACTGCAGCGCCGACAGGTGGTTGGAAATCGCCGCGTCGTACTGGGCGACGCGGTTGAAGGCGGCCACCGCCAGCGCGAAGCGGGTGGCGCGCGACACTTCGCCGGCGGACTCGAACTCCGCCAGCACCGACTCGTACTGCGATGCGTCGGTGAGCACGCTCACGCCCTGCCAGTTCTTCGCCGCCGAGCGCACCATCGCCGGGCCGCCGATGTCGATGTTCTCGATCGCCTCCTCCAGCGTGCAGCCGGGGCGCGCCACCGTCGCCTCGAAGGGGTAGAGGTTGACCACCAGCCAGTCGATCGGCGCGATGCCGTGGCGGGCCAGCGCCGCCATGTGCTCGTCCAGGTCGCGCCGCGCCAGCAGTCCGCCGTGCACCTTCGGGTGCAGGGTCTTGACCCTGCCGTCGAGCATCTCCTCGGAACCGGTATGGGTCGCGACCTCGGTCACCGGCAGCCCCGCCTCGGCCAGCAGCCGCGCGGTGCCGCCGGTGGACAGCAGTTGCACCCCGCGCAGGTGCAGGCGGCGGGCGAGATCGACGACTCCGGTCTTGTCGGAAACGGACAGCAGGGCGTACATGGCTGGGGAGGGGGGTGGCAGGAGGGGGCTTGCAGCGGGAACGGCGGCCGCCCGCGCGCGGGCGGCCTGGCTCACTTGATCAGCTTGTGGTCCTTGAGCTTCTTGCGCAGGGTGTTGCGGTTGATTCCCAGCCACTGCGCGGCCACCGACTGGTTGTCGCCGGCGCGTCGCATCACCGTCTGCAGCAGGGGCTTTTCCACGGTCTGCATGACCATGCCGTGGATGCCGTGGGGCTCGGTCCCGTTGAGGTCGCGGAAATACGCCTCCAGGCTGTCGATCACGCACTGCTCGAGCGGCGATCGCGCATTCATGGCCGGGCTCCTGCAAAAGGGTTGGATGGACTCGCGCTGCGCTGCGGGACCGCGGCGCGAGCGGGGTGGCGCGGTCGCGTCATGTCGGCTGCGCCGCCATCGCGTGCCGCAGGCCGTCGAAGTACCCGGCGACGGCGTCGAGCTGGGCCTGCGGGTCGAGCAAGGTGTTGAAGCGGGCGCGAAACGGCGCGCCGCCGGGCAGCGCGGCCACCGCCCAGCCCACGTGCTTGCGCGCGCTGGCGATGCCGGCCGCGCCATAGTGGGCCTGGTGCTCCCGCAGGTGCTCGAGCAGCCAGCGGCCCTGCTCGGCCAGCGTGGGCAGGCGCTGCGCGCCGCCGTCGCGCAGCGCCTGCGCGATGGCTCCCGGCAGCCAGGGGCGGCCGAGCGCGGCGCGACCGATCATCACCGCGTCGGCACCGGTGGCGGCCAGCACCTGGCGCGCCTTGTCGGCCGAATCGATGTCCCCGTTGGCCACGACGGGAATGCGCAGCCGCGACTTGATCGCCGCGATGGTCTCGTACTCGGCCTGGCCGCCATAGCCCTGCTCGCGGCTGCGTCCGTGCACCGTCACCAGCGCCACCCCGGCCTCCTGCGCCGCGTGCGCCAGCCGCGGCGCATTGCGTTGTTCGCGGCTCCAGCCGGTGCGCATCTTCAAGGTCACCGGAACCCCCAGCGGCTGCATCGCCCGCACCACCGCGTCGACGATGCGCAGCGCCAGATCCTCGTCCTGCATGAGGGCCGAGCCGGCCCAGCGGTTGCAGACCTTCTTCGCCGGGCAGCCCATGTTGATGTCGATGATCTGCGCCCCGGCGCGCACGTTGGCCAGCGCCGCGTCGGCCATCTCGGTCGCGTCGACTCCCAGCAGTTGCGCGGCCACCGGCCCCGGCTCGCCGGCGTGGCTCATGCGCAGCGCGCTCTTGCGCGAGCCGCGCAGTTCGGCGCGCGACGCGACCATTTCGCTCACGCAGTGCCCCGCGCCCAGGCGGCGCGCCAGGCGCCGCCACGGCAGGTCGGTGACCCCGGCCATCGGCGCGGAGAACACCCGGTTGGGCAGTTCGTACGGCCCGATGCGCAGCGCCGGCTGCGGCATGGCTGCGCGCTCGGGCATGGCGCGGGAAAGGCAACGGGCGGCGGAAGCGGCGGAAGCGGCGGACATGGTGCGAAGGGCATCCCCCGGGCGGGGCGGCGCTGCCCCCGTCCCGGCTGGCGGCCGGCGAGGCGCAGGGGGCGAATTCTAGTGCGCCCCGGCCGTCTCGCAGCCCGCGGCGCCGCGCGCCGCCAGCAGCGCGCGCGCCGCGCGGCTGGAATTGGCGCGCCCGAGCGCGCCGCTGATGAAGCTGCCGCAGTCGACCACCGCCTGCAGGTCGACCC
>JAKBBQ010000286.1 GCA_021808405.1 Pseudomonadota bacterium
CTTCTCGGTGGACGCGAAGCGCTTGCCCGAACGGTCCCAGTCGCGCGCCGGGCGCAGTTCCACCGGAGTCGGATTGCCGGTGAATTCGTTGATCAGGCCGGCCAGCTCGAGGATGGTCGTCTCCTTGCCGGTGGCCAGGTTGTAGACCTCTCCCGCCCTTCCGCGCAACGCGCAGGCCATCAGCCCGCGCGCCATGTCCTCGACGAAGATGAAGTCCCGGCTGGTGTTGCCGCCGTTGTCCAGCGGCAGCGCCTCGTGCTGCAGCGAGCGCCAGACGAAGCTCGGCGTGACATTGCGCCAGACGGTGTGCACGGTGCCGCGCCAGCGCCCGGCGCCGAGGATTTCGCGCGGGCCGTAGACGTTGGAGAAACGCGCCTTGACGAAGGGCAGCCGGTAGCGCTGGAAATAATAGTTCCCGTAGAGCTCGCCGATGATCTTGGAGATCGAATACGGGCTGTCGTGGTACAGCGTGACCGGCTGGTCCTCGGTGGTCGCGCTCGGGGCGTCGTAGGTCTTTTCGGCCACCGCGCAGGCCGCCGCCGCGTACACCACCTTCTTCAGGCCCGCGATGTCCTTGAGGCGGTCGAACAGCTTCAGCGAAGTCAGGGTGTTGTTGTCGTGGTCGGCGAAGGGGTCGGCGATCGAAGACTGGTTGCCGTGGTAGCAGGCCAGGTGGAACGCGAAGTCCAGGTCACCGGGCAGCGCGGCCAGGATGCGCTCGTCGGTGATCGATCCGTAGACGAAGCGCACCCGCGGATCGTCGGGGATGTTGGACACGTCGGAGGACAGCAGGTTGTCGACCACGACGACCTCGCGCGGACCTTGCCCGAGCAGCATGTGCACCAGGTTGGAGCCGACGAAGCCGGCGCCGCCCACGACCAGGACCTTCGCCCCGGCGAATTGCAGTTCGTCCATGATGATTCGCTCAGCGCCCGGCGGGCTGCTTCAGGTGGGAATACACATCGGTCACGCCGTGGGCGTCGTACCAGGCGAGTTGCCGGCGGATGATGTCCTCGAAGGCGACCTGGGGTTGCCAGCCGAACGCCGCCAGCGTCGCCGACGCATCGAGCGCCACCACCGGCACGTCGTCGGCGCCGGCGGGCACCACCGGCACCTCGGGTCGCCCCAGGCCGAGATGATCGGCGACGATGTCGAAGATCTCGCGGATGGTATGGGGCTCGCCGGTGGACAGGTTGAACACCCCGCTGGGCGCGCCGTCGACGATCGCCAGGTCCATGAAACGCAGGAAGTCCTGCATGTCCAGGAAGTCGCGCGCGGTGTCGGAACAAAAGCACGACTGCCCCGCCTTCAGCCGCTTGTAGAAGGTCGGGATCGGTCCGATCGCCAGCCGCGGGCCGGTGACATTGGCCAGTCGCAGGCTCAGCGTGGGCACCCCCGACAGCAGCAGGAACTGCTCGCCCGCGGTCTTGGTGATGCCGTAGCTGGTGAACGGGGCGCTCGGGTGGTCGACCGGGATCGGCAACTCGCGCGGCCGCCCGTAGCACAACGCGGTCTGGAAGTTGACCACGCGGCGCACGCCGTGAGCGGCCGCCGCCTTGGCCACGTGGGCGCTGCCGAGCACGTTGGTCCGCGTGTCCTCGGCCCAGTCGTCCGGGTCCTTGTACGACGCGGCCGAATGGATCACGACCTCCGGCGCGAAACGGGCGAAACACCCCTCGACGGTGCCGGAGTCGGCCACGCTGCCCTCGACCAGGGCCAGCCCCTCGACCTCGGGCACGAGTTCGCGCTTGCCGGTGGCGAAATTGTCCAGCACCAGCAACTGGTGTCCCTGCGGCAGCCAGTGCTCGAGCAGGTTCGAACCCAGGCAACCGGCTCCTCCGGTGATCAGGATGCGCATGGCCTGCCTCCCCTCACTTGCCTTCCTGGATGCGCAGATGGGTGTATTCGCCCAGTGTGCCATGCGCGCGGTAGTAAGCCACCGCCTCGGCGACCGTGGTCGACAGCGGAGTGAATTCGATCGCCCCGAAGTCGGCGAAGGTGCGCGAAGGATCGAGCAGGATGGAGAACACGTCGTCGGGCGCGAGCTCGCGCACCTCGGCCTGCGGGCGGCCCGGCACGTCCATCGCCTCGACCACCGCGTCGTACAGATCCTGGATCGCCACGTCGGTGCCGGAGGAGAAGTGGTAGGTGCCGTGGCCGACGCCATCGATGGCCTGCAGCGTGGTCCTGGCCAGGTCCTTGACGAACACGAAGTCGCGGCGCGAACGGGTGACAAAGCAGGGCTTGCCGTCCTTGAGCCGCTGGTAGAAGATCGGCAGCGGACCGCCGACGTTGCGCGGGCCGATGACATTGGCCAGCCGGAAGGTCACGAAATCGATTCCCGACAGCTCGATGTACAGCTCGTTGGCGGTCTTCGAGATCGCGTAGCTGCTGCCCCCCGGATTGCGCGGATGGTCGAGCCGGATCGGCTGCTGCATCGGCTTGAGGCCGTAGCACAGCGCGGTCTGGTAGTAGACGAAGCGACGGGTTCCGACCTTCTTCGCCAGGTCGACGACCATCGCGCCTCCGACGCAGTTGGTCAGGGTGTCGTTGTACCAGTCGTCCGGGTCCTTGTACGAGCAGGCGGCGTGCACCACCGCATCGGGGCGCAGGTCGTGCATCAGCTGTTCCATCAGCGGCTTGTTGGCGATGCTGTCGACGATCACCGTGAGCCCCGGATGGTCCGCGAGATGCTCGCGGCGCCCGGTGGCCAGGTTGTCGATCACCGTCACCTGGTCGCCTCGCTCGAGCAGCATTTCGGCGACGTGGGAGCCGATCTGCCCCAATCCGCCGGTTACGAGTACTTTCATGTTCGCCTCTGGGTTGTCAAGCAATCATTGCGTGGAAGGGCGGGCGTCGTCGAGCAACTGCTCGACGACCCGTTCGGCGGCATGGCCGTCGCCGTAGGGTTGCGCGGTCGAGGCCACGCCGGCGCCGCCGAGCGCATCGCGCACCGCCGCGACGATCGCCTGCCGCGACGCGCCGACCAGCCGGTTGGCGCCCGACTCGACGGTCTCCACCCACTCGGTCTCGTCGCGCATGGTCACGCACGGCACGCGGTAGAAGAAGGCTTCCTTCTGCACGCCGCCCGAATCGGTCACGATCGCCGCGGCGCCCTGCTCCAGCGCCACCATGTCGAGAAAGGCCAGCGGCTCGACCAGCCGCGCGCCGGCCAGCAGATCCAGCCAGCCGCGCTCGGCCAGCAGCTTGCGGGTGCGGGGATGCAGCGGCAGCACCAGCGCAGTGGCCTGCGCGATCTCGCCCAGCGCCTGGGCGATGGCCTGCAGGCGCCGGGGATCGTCGGTGTTCTCGGCGCGGTGGCAGGTCGCCAGCACGTAGCCGCGTTCACGCAGCTGGAGGCGGCGCAGCGCGTCACTGCCTGCGCGGGCGCGCTCGCGGTAGTACAGCGACACGTCGTACATCACGTCGCCGACCTGCCGCACGCCTTCGCGGATGCCCTCGGCGGCCAGGTTGGCCACCGCGGTCGCGGTCGGGCACAGCAGCAGCGCCGACACGCGGTCGGCCAGCACGCGGTTGACCTCCTCGGGCATGCGCATGTTGAACGAGCGCAGCCCGGCCTCGACATGCGCCACCGCCATGTGCAGCTTGGCGGCCGCCAGCGCCGCAGCCAGCGTCGAATTGGTGTCGCCGTACACCAGCACCCAGTGCGGGCGCTCGCGCTGCAGCACCTCCTCCAGCGCCTCCAGCATGCGCCCGGTCATCGCCCCGTGGCCGCCGCCGGAAATCGCCAGGTTGTAGGCGGGCCGCGGAATGTCGAGCTCGTCGAAGAACACCTGCGACATGTTGTCGTCGTAGTGCTGGCCGGTATGCACCAGGACTTCATCGACCTGCCCGGCGTAGCGGGTGCGGATGACCCGCGACACCGCGGCGGCCTTGATGAACTGCGGCCTGGCTCCGACCACCGTGACGATGCGCATGGCTCAGGCGGCCTTGCCGAGCAGTTCGACCACCGCGTCCTGGTCCTCGGCGCGCAGATCGGCCCCCATCGGCAGGCTCATCACCGCGGCGGCCAGGCGGTCGGCCACCGGCGTCGGATCGCCCCCGCACAGCCCGTCGTAGGCGCTCTGGCGGTTCAGCGGAACCGGGTAGTGCACCGCGCTGGGCATGCCGGAGTCGGCGAAGCGGCGCTGCACGGCGTCGCGATCGTCGAGCAGCACCGTGTACTGGGCGTACACGCTGCCGCGATCGGCGCGCTGCGCCACCCGTGCGATGCCCCGCTCATCGAGCAGCCGGTCGTAGCGCGCGCCGATGCGCGCGCGCTGCTCGACCTCCCAGTCGAAGCGCGCGAGCTTGGCCAGCACGATCGCGCACTGCAG